>NZ_CP162023.1:2479654-2789611 GCF_041320275.1 Mumia sp. Pv4-285
GCGCACGAGCGACTGCTCGACGAGCACCGCGCGGCGTACCTCGAGCGCGTGTTCCGCCCCGCCGTCGAGCAGGCCGACCTGCTCGGCATCCCTCGGGAGCGCCTCGTCGCCTATCTCGAGGGCCCGCAGACCGCATCCCCCGCTCCGATCGCAGAAAGCGAGACGCGATGACCACCCCGTACGGAGCAGAGCTCCGCGACGTCACTCTGAGGTACGGCAAGCGCGAGCCCGCCCTCGACCAGGCGTCCTTCACGATCCGCCCCGGTACGGTCACCGGATTGCTCGGACGCAACGGCGCCGGCAAGTCGACGGCGCTTGCCCTGCTCGCGTCGTTGCGGCGACCCACCTCGGGCGCGGTGCTCGTCGACGGCGTGGACCCGTTCGAGAACGCCGTGGTCATGGCTGGGGTCCAGCTCGTCCGCGAGTCCGGCGACGTCGTCCGCGACTCGCCGATCAACGACACTCTGGGCTACTACTCGGAGGTGCGCCCGCACTGGGACGCCGACTATGCCGCGGCACTGCTCGACCTGTTCGGGATCGACCCCTCCAAGGACCCGAACAAGCTGTCTCGCGGCAAGCAGTCCGCGCTCGGCTGCACGATCGGGCTCGCCGCCCGCGCGCCGCTGACGATCTTCGACGAGTCGTACCTCGGCATGGACGCGCCGAGCCGCTACGCCTTCTACGACGCGCTGCTCGACGACTACACCGAGCACCCGCGCACGATCATCGTCTCGAGCCACCTCATCGAGGAGGTGGAGCGCCTGTTCGAGGACGTCGTCGTGCTCCACGAGGGCCGCGCCGTCGTCGCCGAGACCGCCGACGTCCTGCGCGACCGCGCCGTCAGCGTCGTCGGTCCGACGTCGGCGGTGACCAAGCTCGCCGACGGGCGCCACACGCTCTCCACGCGGACCCTCGGCGGCTCCACCCAGATCACCGTCCAGGGCGCCCTCGACCCTGCCGAGGTCGCCCGCGCGCGCGACCTCGGCGTCGAGATCGCCCGCGTGTCCATCCAGGACCTGTTCATCCACCTCACCCAGGAGACCCACCCCATGAAGGAGGACCGGCGATGACCGCGACCCTCTCCCCCGTCACCGCACGCGACCAGGACCAGCGCGGCACCCGGACCAGCGGGTACGCGATGTTCGTCGGGACCTGGCAGATCAGCATCTACTTCTGGATCGCCGTCGTCATGATCAGCGCGGTCCTCACCGTCGTGCTGAACACGTGGGACGAGATCGACGGCAGCGTCGCCGACGGCATCCTCGGATCCGCGCCGATCTTCCTCAGCGTCATGGGCGTGATCGTCCCGCTGGGTCTCCTGCCGCTGCACCTTGCCGGCGGAGTCACCAGGCGGTCGTTCGGCCGCGGAGTCGTCACCGCAGCCATCGGGCTCGGGGTGACGTTCGGGTTCGCCGGAGCCGTCGGGATGCTCGTCGAGAGTCTTGTGTTCAGTGCGCTCGACTGGTCGACCGCCGTCGACGCCCCGGGCTTGTACGACTCGTCCGGCGACTTCCTCCTGATCTGGCTGTCGTGGACGCTGAGCTGCATCGCGTACACCCTCGCCGGTGCGGCCATCTCGCTCGGCTACTACCGGTGGGGCAGCATCCTCGGAACACTCCAGATGGCGGCAGCCATCGCACTGGTCGTCGCTGGTGAGCTGGCGCTCGGCGGAGGGTTGACGAGCGGGACGCTGGGTCGGATCTTCGGCGACGACCAGCTGCCCGTCCTCGTGGCGGTGCTCGTGTCGGCGGCCGTGCTCGCGGCACTGGGCTATCTCGTCGCCCGCACCGTCCGAGAGATCCCGCTGAAGACCGGCTCCCGCGCGGCCTGCGGCTGAGCCGGCCAGCGGGCCGTCAGGCCAGGATGGCGGCGAGGTCGTACGAGGCAACCTCCTCGAGCTGCTCGTACGTGCACGACTCGGGGTCGCGGTCCGTCCTCCACCTGCGGAAGCGGGCGGTGTGACGGAACCGCGTCCCTTCCATGTGCTCGTAGGCGACCTCGGCCACGAGCACCGGCCGGATCGGCACGAAGGACAGGTCCTTGCCGGCGCTCCACCGGCTCTGTGCGCCGGGCAGCCGGTCGGACTGGTGCGCCTCGGCCTCGGCCCAGCGCCCCCACGGATGGTCGGCGAAGTCCACCTTCAGCCGGTCGAGCTCGGCGACGAGCTCACCGCGCCGCGCCGCGGTGAACGCCGCGCACACCCCGACGTGCTGCAGGTCGCCCGCCTCGTTGTAGAGCCCGAGCAGCATCGAGCCCAGGAGCGGCTCCTCCGGCGTCGACGTCTTGTGGAAGCGGTAGCCGGCGACCACGACGTCGGCCGTCCGCTCGTGCTTCACCTTGAGCATCGTGCGGCCGTTCTCGGCGTACGGCGCTCGTAGCGGCTTCGCGACGACCCCGTCGAGCCCGGCGCCCTCGAACTGGCCGAACCAGTCCTCCGCGATCGCCGGGTCCAGGGTCGTACGGGTGGTGTGGACGGGGTCGCGAGCGTCCTCGAGCGCCTCCACCAGGCGCGCGCGGCGCAGCTCGAACGGCTCCTCCCTGAGGTCGTCGTCGCCGAGCGCGAGCAGGTCGAAGGCGACGTACGAGGCAGGAGTCTCCTCGGCGAGGCGCGTGATCCGTGAGGCGGCCGGGTGGATCCGCTCCTGGAGCACCTCGAACTCGAGCCGCCCGTCGATCGCCACGATGATCTCCCCGTCGAGGACGCAGCGTTCCGGGAGGTTCTCCAGGAACGCTGCGACCAGCTCGGGGAAGTAACGCGTCAGGTCACGGGTGTTGCGACTCGTCATCTCGACGGTGTCGCCGTCCCGGAAGACGATGCAGCGGAAGCCGTCCCACTTGGGTTCGTACGACAGGCCGCCGTCGACCTTCGCCGGGTCCGGCACGCCCTTGACCGACTTGGCCAGCATCGGGCGTACCGGCGGCATCACCGGGAGCTCCATGCGTCACTCCTTCTGGGTCAGTTCCTCGGGGGCGAGGTCGACCGGATCGTCGGTCTCATCCGGGCGCGCCTGGTCACCGTGTCCCGGCCACCAGGCCGTGTGGCCGAGCAGCGCAGTCAGCGACGGGGTGAAGAACATCGACATCACGAACGCGGCGACGAGGATGCCGAACGAGATCGCGAAGCCCATCGACACCAGCAGCGGGTTGCCGCCCAGCATGAGTGCAGCGAACGATCCGGCCAGGATCAGGCCCGCAGCAGCGATGGTCGGGCCCGCGTGGCGTACGGCCCAGGCTGCGGCGTCGTGCGGACTCTTGCCCTGCCGCGACTCTTCTCTCAGGCGAGCGATCATCAAGATGTTGTAGTCGGTGCCGAGCGCGACCACGAAGAGGTAGATGTAGATCGGCAACATGAAGATGAGGCCGTCTTCGCCCTTGAACACCTGGAACACCAGCACCGTGGCACCCAGGGTCGCGCCGAAGCCGAGGCCGACCGACGCCATCAGGTAGAGAGGCGCGACCAGGCTGCGGAGCAGGACGGCGAGGATCACCATGATCAGCAGGGCGGCGACCGGGAACACCACGGAGTAGTCGCGGACCATCGCGTCTTGCAGATCGACGAAGATCGACGTCGTCCCACCGACCAACGCCTCGGCGCCATCCGGAGCGCCGTCGTGCGCCGTCGTACGGATCGGGCCCTCGACGTTCTCCATCGCCGCATCCGACATCGGGTCGTCGTCGAGCGTCACGATGAACAGCGCGGCGGTGCCGTCGGCGCTGGGGATCGGGTCGGCGACCTGAGCCACTCCCTCGGCCTCGCCGAGCGCAGACCCGAACGGGGCGAGCTCGTCCTGGGCGATCGGCTCGCCGTCGGTGCTGCGCAGGAGGACGGTCTGCGGCGCGGTCGCACCGGCCGGGTAGCCCTCGAGCATGCGCTCGCTCGCGACCATCGACTCCGCGTCGTCGGGAAGGCTCATCTGCGAGAAGTCGAACGACGGCTTGAAGCCGAAGGCGAAGATCGCGAGCACGGCGAGGAGGAGACCCGACGCGAGCGCGAAGCGACCCGGGTGGCGTCCGAGCGAGTCGCCCACCGCCGCGAAGCGTGCGCCCTTCGGCTCCTTCTTCCACGCCTTCGACGGCCAGAAGACCTTCGTGCCGAGCAGCGAGACGACAGCCGGGATCAGCGTGAGCGCCGCGACGACCGTCACCGCGACGGCGATCGCGAGCGCGGGCCCGATCGACCGGAAGATGCTCAGCGACGACAGCACCAGGGCCAGGAACGCGACGATCACGGCACCGCCGGCGGAGGCGATCGCCTCACCCGCCCGCTCGATCGCGTGCACCATCGCTGCCTTGGGCTCCTCGCCCTCGCGCAGCCGCTCTCGGTAGCGGAACATCAGGAACAGGATGTAGTCGGTGCCGATGCCGAACAGCACGACGATCAGGATCACCGTGATCGAAGAGTCGGCCTGGAGCCCGAAGGCCTCGTTGGCGATGGAGATCAGGCCGGTCGCGACCTGGGAGATGATCGTGATCACCACGATCGGCAGCAGCGCGACGATCGGGCTCCGGAAGATGATGAGGAGCAGGACGACGATCAGACCGATCGTCGCGACGCCGACGGCTGCCTCGGCGCCGCTCGCGGCCTCCTCGGCGTCGAGGTTCTGAGCGATCGACCCTGTCACGCCGACACGCAGGTCAGTGCCCTCGACTGCGTCCTTGGCCTGCTCGCGCAGCTCCTTGGCGCTGTCGGTCAGGGTCGTGTCGAACGGGTCCGTGCCTTCCGTGAGCCCAGCCGTGATGGTCTGGACGACACCGTTCTCCGACGGCGGGTTCGCCGTGATGTCGGCGAGGTGCTCGATGTCTGCGGCGCTCAGGTCCTCGGCGAGCGCCTCGACAGCAGCGGAGTCCTCGTCGGTGAGCGGCTCGCCGTCCTCACGGTCGATGACCACGATCGCTGCAGGCTCGGTGTCGGCCAGCTCAGGGAACGCGTCGGCCTGGGCCTCCAGCGCCTTGATCGACTCGTAGTCGCGCGGCAGGAAGTCGGCCTCGTCCGACGTCGACTGCAACGGTGGGGCCAGAGCGACCACTGCTACCGCGAGCACGATCCACGCGAGAATGACCTGCCACGGATGACGGACGACATACCGTCCCAACGAGCCGAACACCTGACCCCTCCCCGGGCCACCCCAGCGGTGGCCCCAGCAGACCCTATCGAACACGAGATCTCTAGACTGAGCCAGTGAATTCCCTCGCCGTGGAGGTCGCCGGCCTCGTCATGCGCTACGGCGAGGCGACCGCTGTCGACGGTCTCAGCCTCGCGGTGGAGCCGGGCACCGTGACGGCTGTCCTCGGTCCCAACGGCGCCGGCAAGACCACGACGATCGAGACCTGCGAGGGATACCGCCGCCCGCAGACCGGCACGGTGCGCGTCCTCGGGCTCGATCCGGTCCGCGACGCGGTGCAGCTCCGTCCTCGGGTGGGCGTCATGCTCCAGAGCGGCGGGGCGTGGTCGGCGTCGTACCCGCACGAGATGCTGCGCTACGTCGCTCGCCTGTACGCCGACCCGCTCGACGTCGACGCCCTGATCGACCGACTCGGCCTCGGCGGGATCGGCCGCACCCCGTACCGTCGCCTGTCCGGTGGCCAGCAGCAGCGCCTCGCCCTCGCCACGGCGCTCGTGGGACGACCCGAGCTGGTGTTCCTCGACGAGCCCACCGCCGGGCTGGACCCGCAGGCACGACGCGCCACCTGGGAGCTCGTCGAGGAGCTGCGCGCGAGCGGCGTCACGGTCGTGCTCACCACCCACTTCATGGACGAGGTCGAGCGGCTCGCCGACTGGGTCCACGTGCTCGACCACGGTCGCCTGATCGCGTCCGGGAGCCCGAAGTCACTGACCAGCGACGGCGCCGAGAACACGCTCCGGGTCGACGGACCGGCGGGTATCGACGTCTCCGGTCTGATCGCAGCGCTGCCCGCCGGGACGCAGGTCGTGGAGCAGACACCCGGCCAGTACCTCGTCTCGGGCGCGATCGACGCGGCGCTGCTGCACGCGGTGACCGGGTGGTTCGCCGCGGAGGGCGTGCTCCTGGACGGCATCGGCGTACGCCGACGCACGCTCGAGGACGTCTTCCTCGACCTCACAGGACGGGAGCTGCGCTCGTGAGCCTCGACTTCGCACCCCGGCCCGGAGCCGCCCCCGTACGCCGCATGGTGCTCGCGCAGACCGTGATGGAGACGCGCCTGCTGATGCGCAACGGCGAGCAGCTCGGGCTCGCCCTGGTCATCCCTCTCCTGCTGCTGGTCGCCGGGACGTCGGCGACCCGCGTCGTCGACCTCGGCCCCGGGCGCCCGATCGACATCATCACGCCCGGCGTTCTGTCGCTCGCGATCGTCTCGTCCGCGTTCACCTCGCTGGCGATCGCCACCGGGTTCGAGCGCCGCTACGGGGTGATCAAGCGGCTCGGCAGCACGCCGCTCCCCCGGTGGGGCCTGCTCGTCGGCAAGATCGGCTCGGTCCTCGTCGTCCAGGTGGCGCAGCTCGTCATCCTGGTGCTGGTGGCGCTGTGGCTGGGCTGGGAGCCTCACGGCGGTGCCGCGTCGTACGGCTGGCTGGTGGTCCTCGCGCTGCTCGGCACCGCTGCGTTCGCCGCGCTCGCCCTGCTGCTCGCCGGCACGCTCCGGGCCGAGGCGACCCTCGCCGTCGCGAACCTCGTCTACGTCCTGCTCGTGGTCGGCGGTGCGGTGCTGGTGCCGCTCAGCCGCTACCCGGACGCTGCCCAGACCTTCCTTTCCCTGCTGCCCTCGGGTGCCCTGTCGGAGGCGATCCGCACGGTGTTCGACGGCTCCGCGCCGCCGACGGAGAGCATCGTCGTGCTCCTGGTCTGGGCCGGCGTCGCCGCAGCACTGACAGCCCGGACGTTCAAGTGGGAGTGATCGCGTGATCGACAGGTTCCGCAGCCCGACCGTCGGATTCGTCCGTGCGTGGGCGTGGGCGTCGCTGGTCGCCAACATCGGCATCATCGTCACCGGCGCCGCGGTGCGTCTGACCGACTCCGGGCTCGGATGCCCGACCTGGCCCCGCTGCACCGACGCGTCGTACGTGCCGCACGGTGAGCTCGGGCTCCACGGCGCCATCGAGTTCGGCAACCGGATGCTGACGTTCGTCCTGGTCGCGATCGCGATCGTGACGTGGTTCGTGGTCCGCGCCTGGAGGCCGCGACGCCCGTTCGCCGTGCGTGTCGCGACATTCATGGCCCTCGGCATCCCGTTGCAGGCCGTGGTGGGCGGTGTCGTCGTACGGCTGGACCTGAACTCGTGGTCGGTCGCGATCCACCTCGCGATCTCGGTCGCGCTCGTGAGCCTGTCCACCGTGCTGGTGCGCGAGACGTTCCTCCCCCCGGGCGAGCCAGCCGACGTGGTGCCGTCACCTGTGCGGGTGCTCGGCTGGACCACGTACGCCGTGATGTGGGTGACGGTGATGATCGGCACCGTGGTGACCGGTGCGGGCCCCCACGCCGGCGACCCCGACACGGCACGCAACGGGTTCGACCCCGAGTCGGTGACGCAGCTGCACGCGGACGCGGTTTTCCTGCTGCTGGGTCTCTCGATCGGGCTCGCCCTCGCGTACAGGGCAGTCGGCGCCCCGGCGTCCGCGGTGCGCGCTGCGGTCGTGCTCGTCGGCGTCGAGCTGGGGCAGGGGCTCGTCGGATTCGTCCAGTACTTCACCGACCTGCCTGAGGTGCTGGTCGCGCTCCACCTCCTCGGTGCGGGCATCCTCGCCGCCGCCGCGACCTGGGCGGCGATCGAGGCACGCGGCCGGACCAGCGCTTAGGCCTTGCGTATCGACATCGTGTCCACCACGTCGTCGCAAGGTCGATACGCAACGCATCAGGTCGAGTCGGGACGCCTCCCGGCCTGCAGCAGCAGCTCCCGCACCTGCCGGCCGACGGTGTCACCGGCGCGACGAGGCGCTGCTGCGCGGCGGCCAGGATGATCGCTCGTGCGTCACGCTCGTTGTCCGACCAGCTCGCGAAGTCGACCGCGCTCCGAGCCGGTCGTGTCCGCGATGGGAACCGTGCAGGATTGGCCCTGCCGATCGGCGCTCGACGTCCGTCGATGGAGGGCATCACACCTCATTGGAGCGCGTACCTCGACGAGCGCGACGTCACACCGTAGACCTGGGAACGGACGTAGGCGTCGCCGAAGACCGCGCGTGCCTGTGCGGAGGTGAGGACGTGGTGCTGGGCCTCGAGAAGGGCCCGCTGCTCGGAGCCGAGTGTGATGGTCATGCTCCACAAGTTGGGTCCGGCGTCCGGACCTTCACGCCGCAGATCGCGTCCCTGGGGAGACTGAGACGTTGTGTATCGACATCGCGACCACCGTGTCGACACAACGTGGATACGGAACGCCTAAGCGCTCGTCAGGGCGTCAGCGCAGGAAGGGATCGATCGCCGCGGCGACGAAGAGGAGCGCGAGGTACGCGTTGGACCAGTGGAACAGGCGCATCGGCTTGAGCACCGACAGCTCCGAGCTGATCCGGGCACGAGCCTGGAGGCGGTGGGCCTCGACGATGAACGCCGCGCCGAGGACGACCGCCGCGACCGGGTAGAACCAGCCGGTGGGCGTGATCGGCCACAGGATGAGCGACGTCGCCACCATCGCGTACGAGTAGGCGACGATCTTGCGCGCCACGACGGTCGCCGGCGCGATCGACGGAAGCATCGGCACGTCGGCCGCGGCGTAGTCCTCGCGGTAGCGGATCGCCAGCGCCCAGAAGTGCGGCGGGGTCCAGAAGAAGACGACCAGGAACAGCACGACCGGTGGCCATGCGAGCTCGTCGGTGACCGCGGTCCAGCCGATGAGGGCCGGGAAGCAGCCGGCTGCGCCACCCCAGACGATGTTCTGGGAGGTGCGCCGCTTGAGGAGCATCGTGTAGCCGACGACGTAGAACACGTTCGCGGCGAGCGCGAGCCCGGCGGACAGCCAGTTGACCAGGAAGCCGAGCCAGAGCGTGGAGACGACGCCGAGCACGAGCCCGAACACGAGCGCGGACCTCGTCGTGACCGCGTGACGCGGCAGCGGGCGGCGGCGCGTCCGGCGCATCTGCTGGTCGATGTCGGCGTCGAAGACGCAGTTGAGCGCGTTCGCCGAGCCGGCCGACAGGGTGCCGCCGACGAGCGTGGCGAGCACCGGCCAGAGTGGCGGGACGCCCTCGGCAGCGAGGAACATCACCGGCACGGTCGTCAGCAGGAGCAGCTCGATGATGCGAGGCTTCATCAGCCCGACGTACGCGTTGACGACGTCGAGAGCCCGGGGACGACCACTCGACGGGTGCGATGGGTGCTGGTGCGCAGCACTCAGCTCCGGGTCGATTGCGGTCACGTCCGCGAGTCTATCGGCCGGTTCGAGCGGTGCACGTCCGGGTGCGAGGAGGGTGGCGCCACCGTGACCGCGACCACGCTCGGCCCCGGCCTGCGACACCGTCGAGAGCCCGCCGTCCCATGGTGGGGAGCCGATCCGCGCGAACCTGGGCGCGCGAGTAGGCTCGACAACGAGACCTGTCCGTGATCCGGCCGCGCGCCCCCACGAGGTGCGTTGCGCGCGCCGGAGCCCCTGCACCACCGTCTGAGGAGCACGCCGACGTGAGTACGAAGCTGGAGTGGACCGACCTGGATCGCAAGGCGGTCGACACCGTCCGGGTCCTCGCCATGGATGCCGTCCAGAAGGTGGGCAACGGCCACCCCGGGACCGCGATGAGCCTCGCGCCGGCGGCGTACCTGCTCTTCAACAAGCTGATGCGGCACAACCCGGCAGACCCGCACTGGGCTGCGCGTGACCGTTTCGTGCTGTCGGCGGGCCACTCGAGCCTCACCCAGTACATCCAGCTCTACCTCACCGGCTACGGCCTCGAGCTCACCGACCTGGAGGCGCTGCGCACGTGGGGCAGCCGTACGCCGGGCCACCCCGAGTTCCGCCACACGCCGGGCATCGAGGTGACGACCGGCCCGCTCGGCCAGGGCGTCGGCAACGCGGTCGGCATGGCGATGGCCTCGCGTCGACGCCACGGCCTGCTCGAGCCCGACGCGCCGCTGGGCGAGGGCGTGTTCGACCACCACGTCTACGCGATCGCCTCCGACGGCGACATGCAGGAGGGCGTCTCCTCCGAGGCCAGCTCCCTCGCCGGCACCCAGCAGCTCGGCAACCTGACGCTCATCTGGGACGACAACCGGATCTCCATCGAGGACGACACCGCCGTGGCGTTCAACGAGGACGTCGTGAAGCGGTACGAGGCGTACGGCTGGCACGTGCAGCTCGTCGACTGGACCAACGACGGCGCCGGCTACGAGGAGAACGTCGAGGCGCTGTGGGAGGCGCTCCAGACGGCGCGCTCGGTCACCGACCGGCCCAGCTTCATCGCGCTGAAGACGATCATAGCCTGGCCGGCCCCCGACAAGCAGGGCACCGGCGCCTCGCACGGATCCGCGCTCGGTGACGAGGAGGTCGCGAAGACCAAGGAGATCCTCGGCTTCGACCCGGCCAAGACGTTCGACGTCGCGCCGGAGGTCATCGAGCACACGCGCGCGGCCGTCACCCGCGGCGAGGAGCACCAGGCCGCGTGGGACGAGCGCTACGCCGCGTGGCGGGAGGCCAACCCTGAGACCGCCGCGCTGTACGACCGCCTCGAGGCCCGCGAGCTGCCCGAGGGCTGGGACGCCGACCTGCCGACGTACGACGCCGACCCGAAGGGCGTCGCCACCCGCGTCGCCTCGGGCGCGTTCCTCACCGCCGCAGCGCCGACGCTCCCCGAGCTGTGGGGCGGCTCCGCCGACCTCGCCGGCTCCAACAACACCACTCCCAAGGGTCAGCCGTCGTTCCTCCCGCCCGAGCACGCCACCAAGATGTTCTCGGGTGACTGGTACGGCCGGGTGCTGCACTTCGGCATCCGCGAGCACGGCATGGGGGCGGTCCTCAACGGCATCGCACTGCACTCCCCCACGCGTCCGTACGGCGGCACGTTCCTCGTCTTCTCCGACTACATGCGCCCGTCGGTGCGACTCGCGTCGCTGATGCAGCTGCCCGTGACGTACGTGTGGACCCACGACTCCATCGGCCTCGGCGAGGACGGACCCACGCACCAGCCGATCGAGCACCTGGCCGCGCTCCGCGCGATCCCCGGTCTGGACGTGATCCGGCCCGCTGACGCCAACGAGACGATCGTCGCCTGGAAGAAGGTCATGGAGTCGCCCACGCACCCCGCGGGCCTGGCGCTCAGCCGGCAGAACCTGCCCGTCTTCCCGCGCGGGACCGACGGGTACGCCGAGGCCTCGGAGACGACCAAGGGCGGTTACGTCCTGCTCGACACCGACGGTGACCCGGACGTGGTGCTCATCGGCACCGGCTCCGAGGTCCAGCTGGCGGTCGCGGCGCGCGAGCAGCTGGCCGCGGAGGGCATCTCCGCCCGGGTCGTGTCGATGCCGTGCCGCGAGTGGTTCGACGGCCAGACCGAGGCGTACCGCGACTCCGTCATCCCGCCGCACGTCCGCGCCCGGGTGAGCGTCGAGGCGGGCATCGCCCAGGGGTGGCGCGAGGTCGTCGGCGACGCCGGGCGCATCGTCGGCATCGAGCACTACGGCGCCTCGGCGGCGTACGAGACCTTGTACGAGGAGTTCGGGATCACCGCCGAGGCGGTCGTGACCGCGGCCAAGGAGAGCATCGCGGCGTCCGGCCACACCGGCGGCGTAGGCGTGTTCGCCAGGCCGATGGGCACGATTCTCCCGCAGACCCACCACTGACCGACGCCGGCGCACAGCACGGCGTCCCGCACGGACGGAGGAGAGCATGAGCGACCGACTGAAGGCCCTCAGCGACGCAGGGGTGTCGATCTGGCTCGACGACCTGTCGCGTGAGCTGACCGAGACCGGCGAGCTGCAGCGGCTCGTCGACGAGGACCACGTCGTCGGGGTCACGAGCAACCCGACGATCTTCGCCTCGGCGATGAAGGAGGGCGAGCGCTACGAGCCCCAGATCGACGAGGGACTGGCGGCGGACCCGCACACCTCTGTCGCCGACGCGATCTTCGAGCTGACGACGACCGACGTCCGCCAGGCCGCGCACATCCTGCGTCCGGTCTACGACGCGACCGACGGCGTGGACGGACGCGTGTCGCTCGAGGTCGACCCGACCCTGGCCTACGACACCGACGAGACCATCGCCTCCGCCCGCAAGCTGTGGGACAAGGTGGGTGAGCCCAACGTCTTCATCAAGATCCCGGCCACCCAGGAGGGTCTCCCGGCCATCGCCGCGACCATCGGCGCCGGCATCAGCGTCAACGTGACGCTGCTGTTCTCGCTGGACCGCTACCGCGGTGTGCTCGACGCGTACGCGACCGGGCTGGAGCACGCGATCGCCGAAGGCGTCGACATCTCGGACGTGCAGTCCGTCGCGTCGATCTTCGTCAGCCGTATCGACAGCGAGGTCGACAAGCGCCTCGACGCGATCGGCACGGAGGAGGCGCTCGCGCTCAAGGGCAAGGCCGGCGTCGCAAACTCTCGCCTCGCCTACGGCGTGTACGAGGAGTTCTCGGCCTCCGACCGCTGGAAGGCGCTCGAGGCGCAAGGGGCGAGCCGGCAGCGGCCGCTGTGGGCGTCGACGGGTGTGAAGAACCCCGACTACCCCGACACGCTCTACGTCACAGAGCTCGTCGGCCCGAACACCGTGAACACGATGCCGGGCGCGACGATGCGGGCGTTCGCCGACCACGGCGAGGTCGAGGGCGACAAGCTCTCGGGCAACGCCGCCGAGGCCGAGCAGACCATCCGTTCGCTCACCGAGGTGGGCGTCGACTACGACGACGTCATGAACACCTTGGAGTCCGAGGGCGTCGAGAAGTTCGAGTCGTCGTGGGCCGACCTGGTCCGCACGGTTCAAGATCAGCTGACGGCCGCGCGCGGACGCCGCGGCTGACGACGAGGGGGAATCGGTGGAGACCGACGACACATCCGTCCCGGCCGGCTTCGAGCTCGGCCTCGCCTATCCGGACGAGGACGCGCTCGACGCGGTGGTCGCCCAGCTGGTCGAGGACCGGGTCGCCAGCCGGATCTCGGAGCACGACGCCACCCTCTGGGGCCCCGACGCCGAGGAGGAGGCGGGCAAGCGCCTCGGGTGGACCGACCTCCATGTCACGTCGGTGCCGCTGGTCGCCCAGGTCGAGGCGCTGCGCGACGAGCTCCGCGGTGCGGGTCTCGACCGTGTCGTCCTGTGCGGGATGGGCGGCTCATCGCTCGCGCCGGAGGTGATCTGCGCGACGGCGGGCGTGCCGTTGACCGTGCTCGACTCGTCCGATCCGGACATGGTTCGCGAGGCGATCGCCGAGGGTCTCGAGCGGACCGTCGTCGTGGTCTCGAGCAAGTCCGGCGGCACCGTGGAGACGGACAGCCAGCGACGCGCGTACGAGCACGCGTTCGAGGTGGCGGGCATCGACCCGGCCTCTCGCATCGTCGTCGTCACCGACCCGGGTTCCCCGCTGGACGAGGAGGCGACCGGCAAGGGCTACCGCGTCTTCCACGCCGACCCGCAGATCGGCGGCCGCTACTCCGCACTCACGGCCTTCGGGCTGGTGCCGAGCGGGCTCGCGGGCGCAGACGTCGGTGGCCTCCTCCAGCAGGCGGACGACATCGCCGAGGACGTCGCCGCCGACGACGAGACCAACCCCGCGCTGGTGCTCGGGGCGCTGCTGGGCCTCGCGAACAAGGAGGGCGTCGACAAGCTGGTGCTCGCGGACGCAGGGTCCGCCAACGTCGGCTTCGGCGACTGGGCCGAACAGCTCGTCGCCGAGTCCACGGGCAAGCAGGGGCGAGGCATCCTCCCCGTCGTGGTCGACGGACCGGACGCCCCGAACGCCGACGCGAGCACCGCAGACGAGGTCGTCGGCATGATAGGACCGATGTCGGAGGACCACCCGGTGGCGGCCTCGGGCTACGGGTTCGCTGTGGACGCCCCGCTCGGAGCGCTGTTCGTCCTCTGGGAGTACGCGACCGCGGTCGCGGGCCGGCTGATCGGGATCAACCCGTTCGACCAGCCCGACGTCGAGAGCGCGAAGCAGGCCGCACGCGCGATGCTCGAAGGCTCGTCCGAGGCACCTGTCGCGGTGTTCACCGACGGCGGGGTCACGGTGTACGACTACACCGGCTGGCTCCCCGAGGACGCCCTCACGGTGCGCACCGCTGTCGCGTCGCTCCTCGACGAGCTGGATCCCGAGCACGGCTACATCGCCGTCCAGGCCTACCTCGACCGGTTCCGCCAGAAGGAGCTGGCCGACTCCCGCGACACGCTCGCCACACGGACCGGCCGACCGACCACGTTCGGCTGGGGCCCGCGCTTCCTGCACTCGACCGGCCAGTACCACAAGGGTGGCCCGGCGACCGGCGTCTACCTCCAGATCACCGGCGACCCCGACCGGGACCTCGAAGTCCCGGGGCGACCCTTCACGTTCGGCGAGTTCCTGCTGGCCCAGGCCGTCGGTGACGCTGGTGTGCTCACCGACCACGGCCGCCCCGTGCTCCGGCTCCACCTCGACGGCACGGACGCGGCGCGCGAGACGCTCCGGGAGGCGTTGGCGTGAGCCGGGCCGGACGAGGTGGTCCCACGCCGTACGCCAACCCGCTCCGACAGCCGGAGGACCGGCGGCTCCCGCGGATCGCGGGACCCAGCTGCTTGGTGATCTTCGGCGTGACCGGCGACCTCTCCCGCAAGAAGCTCATGCCGGCGGTGTACGACCTCGCCAACCGCGGTCTGCTGCCTCCGGGCTTCTCGCTCGTGGGGTTCGCCCGGCGCGAGTGGGAGGACCAGGACTTCGCCGAGGTCGTCTACGAGTCGGTCAAGCGCTACGCGCGGACGGAGTTCCGTGAGGAGGTCTGGCGACAGCTCGCCGAGGGCTTCCGCTTCGTCTCCGGCTCGTTCGACGACGACGAGGCCTTCGAGCACCTCGTCCAGACGGTCGACGAGCTCGACCGCGAGCGCGGCACGGGCGGCAACTACGCGTTCTACCTCTCGATCCCGCCCGGGTTCTTCGCCACGGTCATCGACCAGGTCAAGAAGCACGGTCTTGCAGAGCCCCGCGCCGGCTCGTGGCGCCGCGTGGTCATCGAGAAGCCCTTCGGGCACGACCTCGAGAGCGCGATCGAGCTCGACGACGTCGTGTCGGACGTGTTCCCGCCCGAGGCGGTCTTCCGGATCGACCACTACCTCGGCAAGGAGACGGTCCAGAACATCCTCGCCTTCCGGTTCGCCAACGAGCTGTTCGAACCGGTCTGGAACGCGCACTACGTCGACCACGTCCAGATCACGATGGCCGAGGACGTCGGCATCGGCGGCCGCGCTGGCTACTACGACGGCATCGGCGCAGCACGCGACGTCATCCAGAACCACCTCCTGCAGCTGATGGCGCTGGTGGCGATGGAGCCCCCGGTGTCGTTCAGCGCCCGCAGCCTGCGGCTCGAGAAGCAGAAGGTCCTCGCCCAGGCCCGACCGCCGGAGCGGATGGACCTGCACACCGCACGCGGCCAGTACACCGCCGGTTGGGCCGGCGGGCTCAAGGTCCGCGGATACCTCGACGAGGAGGACATCCCCGCGACCTCCGGCACGGAGACCTACGCCGCCATCCGGCTCGACATCGAGACACGACGGTGGGCCGGGGTGCCGTTCTACCTGCGCACCGGCAAGCGGCTCGCCCGACGCGTCACCGAGATCGCCGTCGTGTTCAAGCGTGCGCCGCACCAGCCGTTCGCCAAGTACGACACGAGCGAGCTGACCCAGAACGCGATCGTCATGCGCATCCAGCCCGACGAGGGCGTCACGGTGCGGTTCGGCTCGAAGGTGCCGGGCACCGCGATGGAGCTGCGCGACGTCAACATGGACTTCGCCTACGGCGGCACGTTCGTGGAGTCGAGCCCGGAGGCGTACGAGCGCTTGATCCTCGACGTCCTCCTCGGAGATCCGCCCCTGTTCCCGCAGCAGGAGGAGGTCGAGCTCTCGTGGAAGATCCTGGACCCGATCATCGAGTACTGGGCGAAGCAGACCGAGAAGGGCGAGGACCTGCCGGACCCGTACCCGTCCGGCGGATGGGGTCCGGCAGCCGCGGACGCCATGCTGGAGCGCGACGGGCGGGCGTGGCGGCGACCATGACGCCGCGTACGCCGCCGCAGCCGGTGAGCAGCAGCGAGGACCGAGGAGAGCGATGAAGGTCGACCTGAACGACACGAGCGCCAGCGCCGTCGCAGCCGCCCTCGTGAGGGCGCGCATCGCCGCTGGGAGCCCTGCGATGGGCATGGTGCTCACGCTCATCGTCGTCACCGACGAGGCCCGCTACTACGACGCGATGCGGGCGTCCCGTGTCATCTCGCGCGAGCACCCCGCACGGGTTCTCGGTGTCATCCTGCGGGAGAAGCGCGGGCCGGCGAGCCTCGACGCCCAGGTGCGCATCGGCAACGACAGCGCCGGCGAGTCGGTGATCCTGCGGATGAGCGGCGAGCTCACGCAGCACGCTGAGGGTGTCGTGCTTCCCCTCCTTCTCCCCGACTCCCCCGTCGTCGCGTGGTGGCCGGGGTCTGCCCCGAAGGCGCCCGCACAGGACCCGCTGGGGTCCTTGGCTACACGCCGGATCACCGATGCCGCCGCCTCGTCTCGCACCCGGCACGCCGCGATGATCCGGGTCGCCCGGGCGTACCAACCGGGTGACACCGACCTCGCCTGGACGCGGCTGACCCCGTGGCGTGCGCTCCTCGCCGCCGCACTCGACCAGGTCGAGCTCAAGGTCACGAGCGGCTCGGTCGTCGCCGAGCGAGGCAACCCGAGCGCAGACCTTCTCGCCGCCTGGCTCGAGGCGCGGCTCAAGGTGCCCGTGGAGCAGCACTCCTCGCGCGGCCCAGGGATCACCGAGGTGAGGCTGCACTCGACCATCGGTGATGTCGCGGTCGTGCGCCACGACGGTCGCAACGGACGGTTCGTCGTGCCCGGCGAGGCCGACCGCACGGTCGCGCTCCGGCGCCGCCCGACGGCCGAGCTGCTTGCGGAGGACCTCCGCCGGCTCGACGAGGACGACGTGTATCGCGAGACGATCGAGCGGCTGCTGCGGCGCGACTCCAGCAACGGGCGACCGGCCAAGAAGGTTGCGGCGAAGAAGACGACAGCACCGGCGAAGGGTGGAGCGTCCAAGACCGCCGCCAAGACCGCCGCCGCCAAGTCCGGGACCAGGACCGCTGCCGCCAGGTCCGGGTCGAAGGGCGGCGCGAAGGGCGGAGGTGGTGCACGGTGAACGACGACATCGAGCTGCTCGTCGAGCGCGACGCCGACAGCCTGGCTGCAGCGGTGGCCGATCAGCTCGTCTCGTCGATCGCGGCCCTCCAGGCGCAGGGGCATGTTCCGAGCATCGTGCTCACCGGCGGCACGATCGCCGGGTCGGTGCACCGGATGGTCGCGGCGCGGTCGGACGATCGTGTCGACTGGACCCGGGTCGAGCTCTTCTGGGGAGACGAGCGCTTCGTCCCTGCCGACAGCGGTGAGCGCAACGAACGCCAGGCGCGAGAGGCGCTGCTCGACCACGTGGGCGTGGATGCCTCGCGCGTCCATCCGATGCCTGCGGACGACGGCACCGTCTCCCTCGAGACGGCGGCTGCGGCGTACGCCGACGAGGTCCGCGACCGGGGGTTCGACATCGTCATGCTCGGCGTCGGCCCGGACGGACATGTCGCATCGCTGTTCCCCGGGAAGCCGTCGCTGACCGTGGTCGACCACGACACGATCGCCGAGGCCGACTCCCCCAAGCCGCCGCCGTCACGCATCAGCCTGACGTTCGCGGCGCTCAACCGCGGGCGCGAGGTCTGGCTCCTCGTCTCCGGCGAGGGCAAGGCCGACGCCGTCGCCAGCGCCATCGGCACCGGTGACGTCACGGCGACACCTGCAGCCGGCGTACGCGGCACCGAGCAGACGTTGTGGATGCTCGACGAGGGCGCGGCGTCGCGCCTGCCCCCAGACATGCGATGAGGCGTCGCGTCTCGACCGACGTCGGGGACGCCATGGTCGAGACGCGACGCCTCAGCTCACATCAGTAGATGACCTCACCGCGCGCACGTCGCGCCCGAAGCGTCTCGAGCGCCTCCGTGAGGATCTGCTCGGCCTCGACGTCGCTGCGACGCTCCTTCACGTAAGCGAGGTGCGTCTTGTACGGCTCGATCTTGGGTGCGGTCGGCGGGTTCTCGTGATCCTGGCTCGCCGGAAGACCGCACCGGGGACAGTCCCACGACTCGGGCACGTCGGCCTCGATCGCGAAGCTCAGCACCGTGGTGTGCGTGTTGGAACAGAAGAAGGAGATCGCCTGACGCGGCGCGGCATCTCCGCGCTCGGCCTCCCCCATCGGGCCCGAACCGACCCGACTTCCTCGAATGGCACCGCCTGACACCTATGGACTCCTCGTCCTCGTCACAGTCATCGCCACCGGCGCGCGCCGGGTCGATCAGAAGTGTAAAACGACGCGGCACCTCGGGTCGAGGTGCCGCGACGAAGAAATGTGTGTCAGTTGAACTTGAAGAGAAGGCCGAGCGCGACCACGCTGATCGCCCAGATCACGGCCGTCCCGACCGTGATGCGGTCGAGGTTGCGCTCGGCGACCGAGGAGCCTCCGAGGCTGCTCGAGACCCCGCCGCCGAACATGTCGGAGAGACCGCCGCCCCGGCCCTTGTGCATCAGCACGAGGACGATGAGCAGGAGGCTCGACAGGATGAGCAGGATCGAGAAGGTGAGGATCACGAGGGATCGTCCTTTGGTCGCGTCGTACGGTCAGGCGTGGCTCACGCCACGCCCGACAGATCAGGAAGGTCGTAGAACCGGCAGATGGCGGCGAACTCCTCCGCCTGGAGGCTCGCGCCTCCGACCAGGGCGCCGTCCACGTCGGGCTGGGCCATGATCGCGGCGGCGTTCGCTGCCTTCACCGATCCTCCGTACAGGATACGCACCCGCTCCGCCGCCTGCGAAGACCACGTCTTGGCGACCTGCGTGCGGATGGCCTCACAGACCTCCTGAGCATCGTCAGGGGTCGCCACCTCGCCGGTCCCGATGGCCCACACCGGCTCGTACGCGATGACCGCCTCGGCGACCTGGTCGGGGCTGAACCCGGCCAGCGAACCCTCCACCTGCTGCGTGCAGTGCGCGACGTGGGCGGCCTCGTTGCGGACCTCGAGGCCCTCACCGACGCACACGATCGGGGTCATGCCGGCGTCGATGGTCTTGAGCGCCTTCGCTGCGACGAGCGCATCGTCCTCGTGGTGGTACTCGCGACGCTCGGAGTGGCCGACGACGACGTAGGTGCACCCGAGCTTGGCGAGCATCGACGCCGAGATCTCACCCGTGTAGGCGCCGGAGTCGTGGACGGAGACGTCCTGGGCGCCGTAGCTGAGCCGCATCCGGTCGCCGTCGACGATCGTCTGCACGCTGCGCAGGTCGGTGAACGGCGGGAGGACCGTGACCTCGACCCGCTCGTAGTCGTGCTTCTTGTCCTGGAGGACCCAGGAGAGCTTCTGGACCAGGACCACCGCCTCCTGGTGGTTCTGGTTCATCTTCCAGTTGCCCGCGATGAGCGGGACGCGCTGCTGCGCCATGGTCGTCATCCCTCCAGGATCTGCAGGCCGGGCAGCTCGCGTCCCTCGAGGAACTCGAGAGAGGCACCGCCGCCGGTCGAGATGTGGCCGAACTGGCCGTCGTCGAACCCGAGCCGACGCACCGCGGCTGCCGAGTCGCCGCCACCGACGACCGACAGACCGTCGACCTCGGTGAGCGCCTGGGCGACCGCTTTCGTGCCGGCGGCGAACGCGGGAAACTCGAAGACGCCCATCGGTCCGTTCCAGAAGACCGTCCGCGACCCCGCGACGAGACGCGCGAACGCCTCACCGGAGTCGGGCCCGATGTCGAGGCCCATCTGGTCGGACGGGATCGCATCGGCCGCGACGGTGGTCGGAGGCGCGTCGGCGTCGAACGCCGGCGCGACGACGATGTCCGTGGGGAGGACGATCTCGACGCCCTTCTCCGCGGCACGGGCGAGGTAGCCCTTGACCGTCTCGACCTGGTCCGACTCGAGCAGCGAGGTGCCGACACCGTGGCCCTGGGCGGCGAGGAAGGTGAACACCATGCCCCCGCCGATCGCCAGCGCGTCGGCCTTGTCGATCAGGTTGTCGATGACCCCGAGCTTGTCCGAGACCTTCGAGCCACCCAGCACGACCGTGTAGGGCCGCTCCGGGTCCTCCGTCAGCCGCTTCAGGACGTCGACCTCGGCCAGGACGAGTCCGCCGGCGGCCGCGGGGAGCCGCTCGGCGATGTCGTACACGCTGGCCTGCTTGCGGTGCACCACGCCGAAGCCGTCGGACACGAACGCGTCACCGAGCTCGGCGAGCTGGTCGGCGAACGCGCCGCGCACGGCGTCGTCCTTGCTCGTCTCACCGGCGTTGAAGCGGACGTTCTCGAGGACGGCGATCTCACCGTCGGCGAGCCCGGCGACGACCTCGTGAGCAGACGCGCCCACGGTGTCGCTCGCGAAGGCCACGTCGAGCTCGAGCACCTCGGCGAGACGGACCGCCACCGGCTCCAACGAGTAGGCCGGGTCCGGCGCGCCCTTGGGTCGACCGAGGTGGGCGATCACGACGACCTTGGCACCCGCGTCGGCGAGGCGGCGGATCGTCGGGACGCTCGCGCGCACGCGGCCGTCGTCGGTGATGGTGGCGCCGTCGAGCGGGACGTTGAGGTCGCTGCGGACCAGAACGCGCTTGCCGCGCAGGTCACCGAGGTCGTCGATGGTCTTCACAGGGCTCCCCAGGAGATCGGACGGACGAACCTGGCCGACGCGCCGCTCAGAGCGACGAGCCGACGTACGAGGTCAGATCGACCAGGCGGTTGGAGTAGCCCCACTCGTTGTCGTACCAGCCGACGACCTTGACCTGGTCACCGATGACCTTCGTCAGACCGGAGTCGAAGATGCAGGACGCCGGGTCGGTGACGATGTCGGTCGAGACGATCGGGTCCTCGGTGTAGACGAGGTAGCCCTTGAGCGGGCCCTCCGCGGCGGCCTTGACGATCGCGTTGACCTCCTCGACCGACGTCTCGCGCGGGGCGGTGAACGTCAGGTCGGTGGCGGAGCCGGTCGGCACCGGCACGCGGAGGGCGTAGCCGTCGAGCTTGCCCTTGAGCTCGGGGAGCACGAGGCTCACGGCCTTCGCGGCACCCGTCGAGGTCGGGACGATGTTGAGCGCGGCGGCACGGGCACGACGGAGGTCGGAGTGCGGGCCGTCCTGGAGGTTCTGGTCCTGCGTGTAGGCGTGGATCGTGGTCATCAGGCCACGCTCGATGCCGAGACCGTCGTTGAGCGCCTTCGCCATCGGAGCGAGGCAGTTGGTGGTGCACGACGCGTTGGAGACGATGTGGTGCGACGCCGGGTCGTAGAGGTTCTCGTTGACGCCCATGACGACCGTGAGGTCCTCGTTCTTGGCGGGCGCGGAGATCAGCACCTTCTTGGCACCGGCGTCGATGTGCGCCTTGGCCTTGGTGGCGTCGGTGAAGAAGCCGGTCGACTCGATGACGATGTCGACACCGAGGTCGCCCCACGGCAGCGCCGACGGGTCGCGCTCCTCGAACGCCTTGATGCTGCGGCCGCCGACCGTGATCGAGGTCTCGTCGTAGGAGACGTCGTCGGCGAGACGGCCCAGGATCGAGTCGTACTTCAGGAGGGTCGCGAGGGTCTTGTTGTCGGTCAGGTCGTTGACGGCGACGACCTCGAAGTCCGCACCCGAGGCCAGCGCGGCCCGGAAGTAGTTGCGGCCGATCCGGCCGAATCCGTTGATTCCTACGCGCACGGTCACGACGCTCTCCTTCGAGGATCACTCATCAGGGTTGTTTGATCGACTTTCACGATCGATACGACCCTATCGCGGTCGTCAGACGACCACGCACAGGGCGTCAGCGCCTGAGATCAGGCCTCGTCGGCCAGCATCTCGTCGGTGAGGCTGGCCTCGGTGTCGGGGATCCCGAGCTCGGCAGCACGCTTGTCGGCCATGGCCAGCAGCCGCCGGATCCGACCTGCGATCGCATCCTTCGTGAGCGCGGGGTCGTGGAGCTGACCCAGCTCCTCCAGGCTCGCCTGCTTGTGCTCGACGCGCAACCGACCTGCCGTCTTCAGGTGGTCGGGGATGTCGTCCGCGAGGATCTCGAGCGCCCGCTGCACACGCGCTCCGGCGGCGACCGCCGCACGGGCGGACCGGCGCAGGTTGGCGTCGTCGAAGTTGGCGAGGCGGTTGGCGGTCGCCCGCACCTCGCGGCGCATCCGCCGCTCCTCCCACGCCAGCAGCGACTCGTGAGCGCCGAGACGCGTCAGCAGCGCCCCGATGGCCTCGCCGTCGCGGATCACGACACGGTCGACCCCGCGGACCTCGCGCGCCTTGCCCTGGATCCCGAGGCGGCGGGCGGCACCGACCAGCGCGAGCGCGGCCTCTGGGCCGGGGCAGGTCACCTCGAGCGCGGACGAACGACCGGGCTCGGTCAACGAGCCGCGGGCGAGGAACGCGCCGCGCCACGCAGCCACGGCGTCACAGGTGGCCCCGGACACCACCTGGGGCGGCAGACCGCGGATCGGACGGTTCGCCCCGTCGACGAGGCCCGTCTGGCGGGCGAGTGCGGCGCCGTCACGGGCGACCCGGACGACCCACCGGGTGCCCTTGCGGATCCCGGTGCCCTGGAGGACCTGGACCTCGCTCGCGTGCCCGTAGACGTCGGCGATGTCGTTGCGCAGCCGGCGGGCGGCGGCACCCGTGTCGACCTCCGCCTCGACGACGATCGCACCGCTGACGAGGTGCAGTCCGCCGCCGAACCTCAGCAACGACGAGACCTCCGCCTTGCGGCAGCACGCCTTCGTGACCGACGTGCTGGACAGCTCGGACTTCACCTGTGCGGTCATCGCCATACGCGTACTCCTCTGATTGTCCTCGTCGGCCCCTGACGTGGATCCTCCTGCGCAACTGTACGCGGGAGGTGGTCCGGGCGTGGCCCCCTGGAGGTGCTCTTGCACGACGATCTCGTGGTGCGTGCGGCCGGCTCCGGCCAGGTCAGGCCGGCGGCCGCATGATGCGTTCGTACGCGGCGGCGAGGCGCAGCGGATCGTGCTGCGCGGAGCCCCCACCGCGTGCGACCTCGTCGAGCACGAGCTCGGCGCCGAGGTCCTTCGCGGCGGCACTCAGCTTCGTGGCGTCGTCGACCGCGTCACGGTCGGCCAGGACGACGTCGACGTGCAGGTCGGGCGCGTGCGCGCCGATGACCTCGAGGTGGCGCTCGGGAGAGAAGCCTTCTGTCTCGCCGGTCTGCGCCTCGAGGTTGAGGACCAGCATCCGGCGCGCGCTGGTCTCGTGCAGCGCGCGCGACAGGTCAGGGACGAGCAGGTTCGGGATGACGCTGGTGAACCAGGACCCTGGTCCGACGACGACCCAGTCGGCGTCGCGGACGGCTTGCAGCGCCGGGAGCGAGGCCGGCGGATCGGTCGGGTCGAGCCGGACGCTCATCACGTCGCCCGCCGTGGTCGCGACCTCGGCCTGTCCGCGGACCACGTCGACGCTGCCGTCGGTCTGACGCACCGTGGCCTCGATGTCCAGCGGGATCGAGCTCATCGGGAGCACACGCCCGCGCGCGCCGAGGAGCCGGCCGATCCAGTCGAGCCCGTCGACGTGGTCTCCCAGCAGCTCCCACAGGCTGACGATGAGCAGGTTGCCGACCGCGTGCCCGCCGAGCTCTCCGGTGCTGTCGAAACGGTGCTGGAGCACCTGCGCCCAGGTGCGACCCCACTCGTCGTCGCCGCAGAGCGCCGCGAGCGCCTGTCTGAGGTCACCGGGCGGGAGGACCCCGAGCTCGTCACGGAGCCGGCCGGAGCTGCCCCCGTTGTCGGCGACCGTCACGATGGCGGTGATCTCGCCGGGGAGGTAGCGGAGTGCGGACAGGCTCGCGGCGAGCCCGTGGCCGCCGCCCATCGCGACCACCTTGCGCTGCGCGGTCGCGGAGACGGCCGGCACCACGCGGCGCCCGGGGGTGCTCACTCCCGCCCCAGGTCTCGGTGGACGACGAGGGTCCGGACGTCGTGCGCCCGCAGCCGCTCGGCGAGGGCCTCCGCCATCGCGACGCTGCGGTGACGGCCACCGGTGCAGCCGATCGCGAGCGACAGGAAACGCTTGTTCTCGCGGACGAACCCGTCGGTGAGGGTGGCGAGGAGCGACTCGTACTGGTCGAGGAACGGGATCGCGTCGGGCTGGCCCAGGACGTACTTGCTGACCGGGGCGTCGAGCCCGCTCAACGGTCGCAGGGCGTCGACCCAGAAGGGGTTCGGGAGGAACCGCATGTCGGCCACCATGTCGGCGTCCACGGGGATGCCGTACTTGAAGCCGAACGACACGATCGTGGCCCGCAGCGGGTGCTGCTCGGGGTCCTCGAACGCCGACGACACGCGCGCCGACAGCTGATGGACGTTGAGGCGGGTGGTGTCGATCACGAGGTCCGCCCGTGACCGCAGGTCGCGCAGCAGCTCGCGCTCCACACGGAAGCCGTCCACGAGCCGCCCCTCCGTCCGGAGCGGGTGCGGGCGGCGCGCTGCCTCCTGACGGCGTACGAGGACCTCGTCGGCCGCCTCCACGTAGATCACGGTGGTGCGCAGACCCTGGCTGCGCAGGTCCTCCAACGCGCCGGCCAGCGCGGGGAAGAACTGGCGCGACCGGGCGTCGACGACCACGCCGATGCGGGTGGCGACGTGGTTCTGGCCGAACAGCGCGATGGTGTCGCCGAGCAGCTGTGGCGGCAGGTTGTCGACCACGAAGTAGCCGAGGTCCTCGAGGACCTTCGCCACCGTGCTCTTGCCGGCCCCTGTCATGCCGGTGACGAGGACGATCTCGTCCACGCCGGACGTGCTGGCTCCCGAGACTGTCACGGCCCCTCCTCGATGATCTCGCCGGTCGTCATGTTGATCGCGGGCGCGGCCGGCGCGGCCCGCTCGGCGGTGAGCGCCTCGACGACGGCGGCGGCGGTGCGGGGGCCGAAGCCCGGCACCTCCGCGATCTCGTCGACGCTGGCCGCCCGCAGCTTCTTGAGCGAGCCGAATCGGCGCAGGAGCGCCCTGCGACGCACCTCGCCGAGACCTGGAACGTCGTCGAGGGCGCTCTCCACCATCGTCCGCGAACGGCGCCCGCGGTGGTGGGTGATGGCGAAACGGTGGGCCTCGTCACGCACCCGCTGGAGGAGGTAGAGGCCCTCGCTGCTCCGCGGGAGGATCACCGGGTCCTCCTCGCCGGGCAGCCACACCTCTTCGAGCCGCTTGGCGAGGCCGCACAGCGGGATGTCGTCGACGCCCAGCTCGCGCATCGCGGCGTGCGCGGCGGCGACCTGCGGCGGGCCTCCGTCCACGACGACCAGGCCGGGGGCGTACGCGAACTTGCGGGGCTTGCCGGTGTCGGGGTCCACGAGCTGCGGGCCGTCGCTCGGACGCCCCGCGGCACCGCTCTCGTCGTCGTCCGCACCGAGCTCGGGCGCGGCCAGCGCCGCGCGCTCGTCGAGGTATCGCCGGAAGCGCCGCGTGATCACCTCGTGCATGGAGGCGACGTCGTTCTGGCCCTCGACGCCGCGGACGACGAAGCGTCGGTACTCGGACTTGCGCGGCAGGCCGTCCTCGAACACCACCATCGACGCGACGACCTCGGTGCCCTGGAGGTTGGAGACGTCGTAGCACTCGATCCGCAGCGGCGCGGCCGGCAGCTCGAGCGCCGCCTGGAGCTCCTCGAGGGCGCGAGTGCGGGTGGTCAGGTCGCTGGCGCGCTTCGTCTTGTGCAGCACGAGCGACTGGGTGGCGTTGCGCTCGACCGTCTCCATCAGCGCGCGCTTGTCGCCCCGCTGCGGGACCCGGACCGCGACGCGGCTCCCCCGCTGCTGGCTGAGCCATGCGGCGACGGCCTCGACGTCGTCGGGGAGGGCGGGGACGAGCACCTCCCGCGGAATCGCATCGGCGTGCTCACCGTCGTACAGCTTCATCATGGCCCGCTCGACCATCTCGCCCGGCCCGGCGTCGTCGGTCTTGTCGGCGACCCAGCCCCGCTGGCCGCGGATCCGGCCGCCGCGGACGGAGAAGATCTGGATGCCGACCTCCAGCGGATCGTCGGCCAGCCCGATGACGTCGGCGTCGGTGGCGTCGCCGAGGACCACGGCGTTCTTGTCGAGGGCCTTGCGCAGCGCGTCGATGTCGTCGCGCAGGCGTGCCGCCCGCTCGTACTCCTGCTCCCCCGCCGCGGCCTTCATGTCGCGCTCCAGCCGCTTGATGTAGGTGGTGGTGTTGCCGGCCAGGAACGAGCAGAAGTCGTCGACGATCTCGCGGTGCTCCTCCGGGGTGACGCGTCCGACGCACGGGGCCGCGCACTTGCCGATGTAGCCGAGGAGGCACGGCCGACCGATCTGCGCGGAGCGCTTGAAGACGCCGTTGGTGCACGAGCGCATCGGGAACACCCGGAGCAGGAGGTCGACGGTCTCGCGGATCGCCCACGCGTGGCTGTAGGGACCGAAGTAGCGGACGCCCTTGCGCTTCGCGCCGCGCCCGACCGTGACCCGCGGGAACTCCTCGTTGAGCGTCACCGCCAGCCACGGGTAGGACTTGTCGTCGCGGTACTTGACGTTGAAGCGCGGGTCGTACTCCTTGATCCACGTGTACTCGAGCTGGAGGGCCTCGACCTCGTTGGACACCACCGTCCACTCGACGCTGGCGGCCGTCGTCACCATCTGCTGGGTGCGGGGGTGGAGACCTGCGATGTCCTGGAAGTAGGAGGACAGGCGCGGGCGCAGCGACTTGGCCTTGCCGACGTAGATCACCTGGCGGTGCTCGTCACGGAAGCGGTAGACACCGGGCGCGTCTGGGATGGACCCCGGGGCGGGCCGGTACGTCGCTGGATCTGCCACACGCCCACCCTACGAGGGCACCCCGACAGGCGGCGGAGCGTGTCAGACCAGGAAGATCGTGTCGCCGTCGACACGCACCTCGCGCGCCTTCAGCGACTGCTCGGCGGGACCCTGGACGACCGAGCCGTCCTTGGCCGAGAACTCGCTCCCGTGGCACGGGCAGATCATCACGTCGTCCTCGATCATGCTCACCGCGCAGCCCTGGTGGGTGCACACCGACGAGAAGCCCTCGAACGTGCCCTCGGTCGGCTGCGTCACGATGACCTTCTCGGACTCGAAGTAGTGACCGCTGCCGACGGGGACGTCGCTCGTCGGTCCGAGCTCCGTGCCGGTCGGGGCTGCGCCACCCTCGGTCGTGGGGTCGCCCTCGGGGGCCGTCGTCTCGCTCGCGGGCGGCGCGCTCGTGTCGCTGCTCGACGGCTCGTCGTCGGACCCGCAGGCTGCGAGGAGGCCGCCGGCGACGACCGTCCCGCCGACGGCGCCGGCTCCCTGGATGAGGGTGCGACGCTTCATCGGGCTGACGGTGCTTCGGATGTCGGTCATGCCTCGCCTCTCGTTGGTGGTGCAGTCGGTGGAACGTTCAACGATCCCCACAGCCGAGAGGTGCCCGCAACTTCACGGGCGCGGGCTCAGGACGACTTCTTGGCTGTTCGCTTCGCCACGGTCTTCTTCGCCACGGTCTTCTTCGCCGGCGACGCCTTCTTCGCGGCGACGGCCTTCTTGGCGGGCGCGGCCTTCGCCGCGGGGACAGCCTTCGCGGCCTCGCGCGCCGACGCACGGGCGGCCTTCGCCGACGCCGTACGACCGGACCCCTTGCGGGTACGTCCGACAGGAGCGAGGTCGAGGGCCGGCTGCGTGACGGGCTGCTTGGCCCCGCGCCCGTCGAGCAGCGGCTTGAGGAACTGGCCCGTGAAGCTGTCCGGGTTGGCGGCGACCGCCTCGGGCGTGCCCTCGGCGATCAGCGTGCCACCACGGGAACCGCCCTCGGGACCCATGTCGACCAGCCAGTCCGCGGTCTTGATGACGTCGAGGTTGTGCTCGATGACGATCACCGAGTTGCCCTGGTCGACGAGCTGCCCGAGGACGCCGAGGAGCTTGCGGATGTCCTCGAAGTGCAGGCCGGTGGTCGGCTCGTCGAGCACGTAGAGCGTCCGGCCCGTCTGGCGCTTCTGGAGCTCGGCGGCCAGCTTGACGCGCTGGGCCTCGCCTCCTGAGAGCGTCGGTGCGGGCTGACCCAGACGGACGTAGCCGAGACCGACCTCGGCGAGCGTCTTGAGATGGCGGGAGATCGCGGGGATCGCCTCGAAGAAGCTCAGCGCCTCCTCGATCGGCATGTCGAGGACCTCGGCGACGGTCTTGCCCTTGTAGTGGACCTCGAGCGTCTCGCGGTTGTAGCGCGCACCGTGGCACACCTCGCACGGGACGTAGACGTCGGGCAGGAAGTTCATCTCGATCTTGATGGTGCCGTCGCCGGAGCACGCCTCGCACCGGCCGCCCTTGACGTTGAACGAGAACCGGCCCTGCTGGTAGCCGCGGACCTTCGCCTCGGGCGTCGCCGCGAACAGCTTGCGGACGTGGTCCCAGACGCCGGTGTAGGTTGCCGGGTTCGAACGGGGCGTACGGCCGATCGGCGACTGGTCGACGTGGATGACCTTGTCGACCAGCTCGACGCCGGTGATGTCCTTGTGCCGGCCGGGGATCGTACGGGCGTTGTAGAGGGTGCGGGCGAGCGACGTGTAGAGGATGTCGTTGACGAGGGTCGACTTGCCCGACCCCGACACACCGGTCACCGCGACCAGCTGGCCGAGCGGGAACGCGACGTCGATGCCCCTGAGGTTGTGCTCGCGGGCCCCGCGGACCACGAGCTCGTGACCCTCTCGCCGCGGACGACGCTCAGCGGGGACGGCGATCTCCTTGCGGCCGGAGAGGTAGGCGCCCGTGAGCGAGTCCTCGGACGCGTAGAGCTCGTCGATCGGCCCCGAGACGAGCACCTGGCCACCGTGCTCGCCGGCTCCCGGACCGATGTCGACGACCCAGTCCGACGCGCGGATCGTGTCTTCGTCGTGCTCGACCACGATGAGTGTGTTGCCGAGGTCGCGGAGGCGGATCAGCGTCTCGATCAGGCGGTGGTTGTCGCGCTGGTGCAGACCGATCGACGGCTCGTCGAGCACGTAGAGCACGCCCACGAGGCCCGCACCGATCTGGGTGGCGAGACGGATGCGCTGCGCCTCGCCGCCGGACAGCGAACCCGCGGTGCGCTCGAGCGACAGGTAGTCGAGGCCCACGTCGAGGAGGAAGCGGAGCCGCTCGTGGATCTCCTTGAGCACCCGCTCGCCGATGTGGCGCTCGCGCTCGGACAGCTCGAGGTCGGAGAGGTAGCGCGCGGCCTCGTCGATCGACAGCGCGGCGACCTCGGCGATGTTCTTCTCGCCGAGGCTGGCGGAGCGCGTGGTGACGCCGAGGATCACGGGCTTGAGGCGGGTGCCGCCACAGGTGGGGCACGGCACCTCGCGCATGTATCCCTCGAGCCGCTCCCGGCTCATGTCGGACTCCGCCTCGGCGTGGCGACGCACGACGTACGGGATGACGCCCTCGAAGGAGCTCCAGTAGGAGCGCTCGCGCCCGTAGCGGTTGCGGTAGTGGACGTGCACCTGCGTCGGGTGACCCTCCAGCAGGGCCTTGCGTGCGGCCGTCGGGAGGTCTTCGTACGGGGTCGACGTCGAGAAGCCGAGCTCCTCGGCCAGCGCGTCGATCAGGCGTCCGAAGTAGTCGGCGACGTGGGCCGCCGACCAGGGCGCGATCGCCCCGTCGTCGAGGGAGAGCGACGGGTCGGGGACGACGAGCTCGGGGTCGACCTCCATCCGGGTGCCGAGCCCGCTGCACTCCGGGCACGCACCGAACGGCGCGTTGAACGAGAACGACCGGGGCTCGAGCTCGTCGACGGCCAGCGGGTGCTCGTTGGGGCAGGCCAGCTTCTCGGAGAACCGGCGCACCCGACCCGGATCGTCCTCGGGAAGGTCGACGAAGTCGAGGAGCACGAGCCCGTCGGCGAGGTTGAGCGCGGTCTCCACGGAGTCGGTGATCCGTTGCTGCGAGGTGGGCTTGACCGCCAGACGGTCGACGACGACCTCGATGTGGTGCTTCTTCTGCTTAGCCAGGGTGGGCGGCTCGTCGGCGAGGTTGTGCACGGCGCCGTCGACCCGTGCGCGGCTGTATCCCTGGGACTGCAGCTGACGGAAGAGATCGAGGTACTCGCCCTTGCGGCCGCGGATCACCGGCGCGAGCACCTGGAAGCGGGTGCCCTCCTCCATCTCCATGATCCGGTCGACGATCTGCTGCGGCGTCTGCTTGGTGATCGGCTCGCCGCAGGTCGGGCAGTGCGGGTGGCCGATGCGGGCGTAGAGCAGACGGAGGTAGTCGTAGACCTCGGTGATGGTGCCGACCGTCGAGCGCGGGTTGCGCGAGGTCGACTTCTGGTCGATCGAGACCGCCGGCGACAGGCCCTCGATGAAGTCGACGTCGGGCTTGTCCATCTGCCCGAGGAACTGGCGGGCGTACGCCGAGAGGCTCTCGACGTAGCGGCGCTGGCCCTCGGCGAAGATGGTGTCGAACGCCAGCGACGACTTGCCGGAGCCCGAGAGGCCCGTGAAGACGATCATCGCGTCACGCGGAAGCTCGAGGGAGACGTCCTTGAGATTGTGCTCGCGGGCGCCGCGGATGAGCAGTCGATCTGCCACGTGATCAGCCTTCCTGGGGGTCTCGCCGGTCGAAGGAGGGGGCCGCTGCTCGCGGCCAGGGCAGGACTCGACCCACCTCCTCAATCGTACTGTCGGGGTCCGACAAGTCCGATCCGGCGAATCTGACAGGGTGGCCCCATGGCGACGCCGAACGACGTGATCGACCTTGTGGACTCCCGTACGAGCGAGCTGCTGCTGGTGCTCGACTCCCTGGCAGACGCGGACATGCGCGCCCCGAGCCTGCTGCCCGGTTGGACGCGCGGCCACGTGGTCACGCACCTCGCCCGCAACGCCGACGCGCTCGACAACCTGTTCCGGTGGGCCGAGACCGGGGAGGAGACGCCGGCGTACGTCTCCCGCGAGGCGCGCGACGCCGACATCGAGGCAGGTGCGCACCGCAGCGCCGACGCGCTGCTCGACGACCTCACGGCAGCGTCCTTGCGTTGGATCGTCACCGCACGCCGACTCCCGGAGCTCGCCTGGGACCGCGTCGTCCTCCACCGGCCCGGCCGGGAGATCCCGGGGTCGTGGATCCCGATGCTGCGCGCCGGGGAGGTCATCCTCCACCACTACGACCTCGACCTCGGGTACGAGCCGGACCAGTGGCCGGGCGGCTGGGTCTCCCTCGCCCTGCACGACGCTGCCCGTGAGCTGACCGACCGGGCCGGCGAGCCGCTGGCACTGCGGGCGATCGACTCCGGGTTCGGCGTCGGCGACGGCGGAGGGCGTACCGTCTCGGGCACACAGGCGGACCTGCTCGCCTGGGTCACCCGAGGCCGGGTGGGCCCCAGCCTCACCACCGCGGGCGACCTGCCCGAGCTCGGACCGTGGCGCTGAGCCAGCGTCGTACCCACAGGAGGAAGAACGATGTCGTACACCGGCAAGGTCAACGTCGGCGGGACACCGGACGTCCATGAGCTCGCCGACCTCATCATCACCAAGGTCGCCGTCGGACCGATGAGCAACAACGCGTACGTCCTGCGCTGCCGTCACACCGACGAGCAGGTGCTGGTCGACGCCGCCAACGACGCGGGCACGCTGATCGACGTGATCGGCGACGCGGGGCTCGCCGCCGTCGTCACCACGCACGGCCACGGCGACCACTGGCAGGCCCTGGCGGCGGTCGTCGAGGCGACGGGCGCCCGCAGCCTCGCCGGCGCCGACGACGCCGAGGCGATCGGCGCCCCCGTCGACGCGGTGCTGACGGCGGGCGACGAGGTCGCCGTCGGACGGTCACGGCTCGAGGTCATCCACCTCGTCGGGCACACGCCAGGGTCGATCGCTCTCCTGTACGACGACCCCGACGGCATGCCGCACCTCTTCACGGGCGACTCGCTCTTCCCAGGCGGTGTGGGCAAGACGTGGTCGCACGACGACTTCGTCAGCCTCATCGACGACGTGGAGCGCAAGGTGTTCGACCGGCTGCCCGACGAGACGTGGTTCTACCCGGGTCACGGCGACGACTCCACGCTCGGGGCGGAGCGCCCGCACCTTGCGGAGTGGCGGGAGCGCGGCTGGTAGGCGCCCCGTCGCTTGACAGGCCCACTGACCGTGGCGAGGGTTGGTTGCGGTCCGCAACCCCGACGACGTCAAGGAGACCCGCCCGTGCTTCGACGCACCGTGCTCGCACTCATCACCGCGCTCGCTGTCGTGCTGGCGACACCGACGCTCCTGTCCGCTCCGGCCGACGCCGCCGGCAAGAGGACGCAGACCTACTCGGGGTCCGGCCTGCGCGCGAGCCTCACGGTCGACTTCAAGCCCGGCTTCGAGTGGACCCTGCGCGGCTGGGTCAAGGACGTCTGCGACTCCAAGGGCCGCGGAGACGGCCGGGGTGTGTACATGGAAAACCCGGACGCCCTCGTCAAGACCAAGAAGAACGGCTGGAAGGTCGTCGGCGGCTGGTTCGGCCAGGGCAGCGACACCAACGGGTGCGGCAACGGCAAGGTCAAGATCAGCAAGCGCCGCATGACGCAGACGGGCAAGACGATGAAGTTCGAGGCCCTGCGCATCAAGGTCTGCGCACGGAAGGGCAAGAACGATCCGGCGCCGCTCTGCTACGTCCGCGTCTGGTACAACCCCTACTACTGAGCGGCCGGCCGCACGCCTGACGTCGAGGCTCAGGCTGCGACAGCGACGCCGCGGTCGGAGAGAGCGGCCAGCTCGGCCGTGGTCATCCGCAGGGTCGGGTCGCGCTCCTCCCACACCTCGTCGAGGACGTGCTCCTCGAACGCCGGGGCAGCGGGTGCCGGCGCCGAGACGACAAGCGCCTCGCATGGCTCGAGATCAGCGACGGACTCAGCGGCCGCCTCGCGGTCGGCGCGCTTCTTGGCGTGGATGACCCACAGGGTCTGCCCGCCGATCACCACCCAGATGAGGTTCGCCGCTGCCGACGGCCAGATCCCGTTGAAGGCCGCCACGCCACCCATCAAGCCGGCGCCGAGGAAGTTGGCGGACTGGTAGCGCGCCGAGGCTGCGTTCCAGCGTCCGCGGCTGACGAGAAGGTACGCGGCTGCGCCCGCGACAGCGCCGAACCACCCGAGGGCGGTGACGAAGTCGGCGACCGAGAACATGTGCGGCTCCGAAGGGGTCGTACGTGGATGAGGGGAAGGTGTCTCCGTCCGGGCCTGGCCAGCGGCGGCGACATGTCCCAGTGTGCGCGGCGAACACCTTAAGCACAATCGAGCCTTTCTTGATCAGCCATTTAGCATTGCTGAATGGCTGCCATCGATCCCCGCAGGCTCGCGTTCCTCCTCGCCGTCTACCGCACGGGCGGCATCCTGGCCGCTGCGGATGAGTTGAAGGTCACACCGTCTGCCGTGTCGCAGCAGATCGCCCGCCTCGAGTCGGAGGAGGGCCTCGACGTCCTGGTGCGCGGGCCACGCGGGGTCACCCTCACCCCGGAGGGACGCGTGCTGGCGGAGGCGGCGGAGCGGATCGAGGCCGAGCTCGTCGAGGCCCGGAAGACGCTCGCGACGATGGGTGACGACGTGTCCGGGCGGGTCGCGCTCGGAGCGTTCCAGACGTCGATCCAGGCGATCGTCGGGCCGGCTCTCGGCTCGGTGCGCGAGGACTTCCCCGGGATCGAGGTCGCCGTCACCGAGCACGAGCCCGACGACGCGCTGCGCCTGCTGCGGGCCGGTGACCTCGACCTCGTCCTGCTCGAGCAGGACGAGGACGCCCCCGGCACGACGCCCCGCGGGACTCACGACGTCATCCTGCTCGACGAGCCGTGGCGCGTCGTCATCCCCACTGCGTTCCCGACCCCGACCCAGGCCGCCGACCTCGCCGAGGCATCCTGGCTCGGAGCCGAGCGCCACACCGCGGCCGCGCGTGCGCTGGAGCGCCTCGCGGCCACGCTCGGGGGCAGACTGCGCACCGTCCACCAGGTCATGAGCTTCGAGGCGGCGTACGCCCTCGTGGCCGCCGGCGAGGGCGTGGCGCTCGTGCCGGCCCTGGCGCTGCAGCGAGGCGTACCGTCGGGCGTCGAAGTCGTGCCGCTCCCCGGCCTGGGGTCGCGCCGTGTGGTCGCGCGGCACCGGCAGAGCCGCCGCGAGCCCGGACCCGCGGTCTCGACGGTCCTCGACGCGCTCCTCGCCGCGGCCACGCAGGTCGACCTGCTCTGAGCGCGGCGTACGCCTCTACTTCGACGCACTGTGGCCGCCGGCCGACCCTGTGGCCCGACCTGGACGGAAGAGCGGACGGTCGGGGTTCGCCGGACGCAGCTTCGCGGCAGACACCCACTGCTCGACCAGCGTCCCCTCCCCCGCCGTCCCGGGCACGAACGCGACCCGCGCGACCCAACCCTGCGACTCACGCCGCCACTCGATGACGAGTCCCGGATAGGCGTCGGTCTCGTACCGGCTCAGCTGGACCCACACGTGCCGGACGCCACTGCCCCCGCCTGTCGGAGCGACGGAGCGCTCGTCGTTGCCGTAGCGTCTGTTCGTGCCCACGCGGGCAAGGATACGCCCGAGTCGAACACATGTTCGACCAACGCCATGGTTCCTCTTGCAGGGCGCATCGCACGGCACCAGAGTGGACGTGAACGCCGACGAGAGGGTCACCATGAGCGAGAGCGGCAGCGACACCGCGAGAACGGACCCCGACGGCCCGCCGGAGCTGCGGCGCTTCCTCACGCCGAAGCTGCTCCTGCTGTTCATCGTCGGCGACATCCTCGGCACGGGCGTCTACGCCCTGACGGGTCAGGTTGCCGCAGAGGTCGGGGGCGCCGCGTGGCTCCCGTTCCTCCTGGCGTTCGCCATCGCCACGCTCACCGCCTTCTCCTACCTCGAGCTCGTCACGAAGTACCCGCAGGCGGCCGGCGCGGCGCTCTACACGCACAAGGCTTTCGGGATCCACTTCCTCACTTTCCTCGTCGCGTTCGCGGTTCTGTCCTCAGGCATCACGTCGGCGTCGACAGCGTCCCGCGTCTTCTCACGCAGCCTCGACCAGGGGTTCGACCTGGGGCTGGGCGAGAACGGCATCCTGCTCGTGGCACTGCTCTTCATGCTGCTGCTCGCGGCGGTCAACCTACGGGGCGTCGCGCACGGCATCATGACGAACGTCGTCCTGACCCTCGTCGAGCTCACCGGCCTCCTGCTCGTCCTGTTCGTCGGCCTGTGGGCGATGTCGCAGGGCGACGCCGACTTCTCCCGCGTGGTCGCATTCGACACGCCGGAGGACAAGAACGTCTTCCTCGCCGTGACGACGGCGACCTCGCTCGCGTTCTTCGCGATGGTGGGGTTCGAGGACTCCGTCAACATGGCGGAGGAGACCAAGGACCCGGTCTCGACGTTCCCCCGCATCATGCTGACCGGCCTGTCGATCACCGGCCTGATCTACGTGCTCGTCTCCATCACGGCGGTCGCGCTGGTACCCGTCGGCCAGCTCGCCGCGAGCGAGACGCCGTTGCTCACCGTCGTGGAGATCGGCGCCCCCGACCTGCCGATCGACGAGATCTATCCGTTCATCACGATGTTCGCGGTCGCGAACACCGCGCTGATCAACATGCTGATGGCGAGCCGCCTGCTGTACGGCATGGCGAAGCAGCACGTCCTCCCCGCGCCGCTCGCGCACGTCGGGCGCCGGAGCCAGACCCCCTGGGTCGCCATCCTCTTCACCACGCTGCTCGCGCTCGGCCTGATCACGTACGTGTTCAACGCCAGCGACGACGCCGTCACCGCGCTCGGGGGGACGACCGCGCTGCTGCTGCTCGGCGTGTTCACGATCGTCAACATCGCGGTGCTCGTGCTGCGCCGCGACCGTGTCGACACGAACCACTTCGTCGCGCCGACGATCATCCCGGTGATCGCCGGCATCACCTCGCTCTACCTGGTGACGCCGCTGTCCGGCCGCGATGCCGAGCAGTACGAGGTCGCGGGGCTGATGCTGGGCATCGGCGTCGTCCTGTGGGCGATCACGTGGGTCATCAACCGCGCCTTCTTCGGCGAGCGCACCTACGTGAAGGACCCCGCCGACCTCGAGTGAGGTCGACGGGGTCCGTCCGGTGCTGCGTCAGCGACGGATCACCAGAAGCGCTTGCGCCACCAGCGCGGGAAGAAGCCGATCGCTCCCGCCTTGGCCACGCGCTCGCTCCTGGCGAATCCCTGCCACTTCTCGCGCTTGTGCTTGCTCGTGAGCCCGAGCTTGCGGGTACAGCCGGGCCATGCGCCCCAGCCCTGCCCCTTGAGGACCTTCTCCGCGACCGCGATCTGCTCGCGGCGCTTGGCCTTGTACGCCACCGACGCGTACTTCTTGCCCCCGTAGGCGCGCCACGTGCCGGGATTGAACTGGAGGCCGCCGTGGTAGCCGTTGCCCGTGTTGATGTGCCACCGACCGCCCGCCTCGCACTTGGCGAGACGCTCCCAGGTCCTGTCCTTGGCTGCGCTGGCCGGTGAGCTGGTGAAGACCAGCAGACCGGCGACGAGCCCCGCGAGCGCGAGCGAGATGGCGACGCCGCGCTTGGCGGCGCGCAAGACGTTGTTCATGAATGTTCCTTCACAACGCCTGAGGGGTTAGCTGTCGGGTTCGGGCCGAAGGTGCCCGGCCTTGCCGCGTGGTGCGCGACGAGGCTTCACCCCAAGGAGCCGTGGCTCCGGATATGGGTTCCCCACTCCCGCCCGTTCGATGCTCGTGGTTCGCCGGCCCCGTGACCGGCCTTCCGGGGTAGATCTCGCTCGTGGGCGGGACTCGGCGTCGAGCAAGATCCCAGTCAGACTAACCCACCCAAACAAGACATCAAGGGATAGAAGCCGCTTGGGGTGAAATAGCGCCCCCTCGACCGCGCTCGCTCCCGGCGCGGTGAGCCTGGTCCCACCGGCGACGCCTCGCGGTGAGCCTGGTCCCACCGGCGACGCCTCGCGGTGAGCCTGGTCCCACCGGCACGTGCCGCGGTGGGACCACGCTCACCGCTCTCCGGACCTCAAGGCCCGCAGGCCACCCGCACGCCAGCTGCTCGTCCACACCCGCGCGGCCGAGGTAGGCGTCCACAGCAGGAGTACGAGACACGGCGGCTTCCGTGACGTCTCGCGTGTGATGGCGGGGTGCCCGCGCCGACGCCGATTCCCGACTCGCTCCTCCACGGCCCGTTCACCCGCGCAGAGGCGAAGCGCACCGGCCTTCCGTCGAAGGCCCTCCTCGGCAAGCGGTTCACGCGCGTCCATCCGCGGGTGTGGGTCCACGTCGACCACCCGATGTCGGACCTCGACCTCATCACCGCTGCGGCGCTCGCCGCACCGTCGTACGCGAAGCTCACCGATGCCGCGCGGCTCCGAGCCCTCGGCTACGACGATCTTCCGCTGCGTCCGATCTGCTTCGTGGTCCCGGACGACCACCATGTGGCGCTGGACGGAGTCCTCGTCCACCGGACCAAGACCATGCCGCCGCTCGACGACGTCGGAGCGACGCCCGCCGCCGCGTTCATCGGGTGCTGCGCCGAGGAGCGGTTGATCGACCTGATCGCCGCCGGTGACTGGCTCGTCCGGCACGGCCATACCTCGATCGCCGCGATCGTCGAGCTCGCGGCACGCGACGACTGGCGGCCCGGCGCCGCACGAGCCCTCGAGGTCGCCCCTCAGCTGAATCCCCGCGCCCGGTCACCTCGGGAGTCCAAGCTGCGCGCCTACCTGGTCGCCGCGGGACTGCCCGTGCCGGAGGTGAACGTCGAGCTCGAGGTCGACGGCAGGATGCTCGGTTGCGTCGATCTCCTCTACCGCCGCTGGATGCTCGTCATCGAGTACGAGGGCCGACAGCACGCGGAGGACGACCACCAGTTCAACGTGGACATCAGTCGGTACGAAGGGTTCCGCGACCGCCGCGTCACGTACGTCCAGGTCACCAACGGCCGGTTCGCGAACCCGCGCGCTCTTGTGATCCTCGTGCACCAGAAGCTGGTCGCGTGCGGCTACGACGGCCCAGCACCGTCGTTCGGCCAGCGGTGGCGTGACCTGATCGCTCCCGTCCCGGGCGCGCACGCACGGCGGCGGTGAGCCAGGTCCCACCGAAACCACTTCGGGTGGGACCCAGCTCACCGCCGCATCGTGCAAGCGCTCGTGACTGCAGCCCGCGTCAGGTCTGCGGGATGTCCTCACGCTCGTCCGGGCGCTGCGGCGGCGGCTGGTTGCGCGTCTTCCACAGGCTCGCGGCCGCCGTGAACCCGAGGACCACGATGATCACCGCGAGGCTCATCAGCGTCGGGATCTCCGGCACGTCCACGTGCTCGCCACCGTTGATGAACGGCAGCTCGTTGGTGTGGAGCGCGTGCAGGGTCAGCTTGATGCCGATGAACGCGAGGATCACGGACAGGCCGAGCGAGAGGTAGACCAGGCGCTGCAGCAGTCCGCCGAGCAGGAAGTAGAGCTGACGCAGACCCATGAGGGCGAAGATGTTCGCCGTCAGGACCAGGTACGGCTCCTTGGTGATGCCGTAGATCGCCGGGATCGAGTCGAGCGCGAACAGCAGGTCCGTGCTGCCGAGCGCCAGGATCACCAGGAACATCGGCGTCAGGAACCGCTTGCCGTCGATGCGGATGGCCATCTTCATACCGTGGAACTCGTCGGTGACGCTGAAGTGGCGTTCGGCGAACCGGACGACCGCGTTGTCGCCGGCTTCCTCGTCGTCGTGGTTGCGGTAGCTCTTGACCAGGCCGTACGCGGTGTAGACGAGGAACAGGCCGAAGATGTAGAAGACCCAGCTGAAGTTGTTGATCGCGGCAGCGCCGAGCCCGATGAAGATCGCACGGAAGATCAGCGCGAGGATGATGCCGATCATCAGGGCTTCCTGCTGGTAGACCCTCGGCACCTTGAAGCTCGCCATGATGATGATGAAGATGAACAGGTTGTCCACCGAGAGGCTGTACTCGGTGAGCCAGCCGGTGAAGAACTCGAGACCGTACTGGCCGCCGTGGAAGCTCGAGACCCACACACCGAAGGCGATGGCCAGCCCGACGTACACCGAGAGGGCGAGGCCGGCCTCCTTCATGGAGGGCTCGTGCGGTCTGCGGGCGATCACGACGACATCGAAGAGGAGCACGGCGACGGTGACGCCGATCGTGATCCACCACTCGAGGGGTGTGACGTTCATACGGTGTAGTTCCTCCGGTCGGATCGGGTGTCTGAGCCGGAGGTCTCTTCCGCCGAGCAGGCATGCAGCACCTGGCACGACTCGACGCGCCGGGCCGCAGCGGCAGCCGTGATGACGACAGGTCGACGAAAGGAATACTCCCCTCCGCGCGCCATTCTGCCAGAGCGTGCACATGGCACCGGCACGCGAGATGCTCTCGGGGTGGTTGTGAAGCACCTCCGGCTGGTCGACAGGCCGGCAAGCGCGACAGCGCGCGACGCCCTGCTGAGACGCGGCAAGCGCATCGACGTCGCGACCCTGCTCGACGACGCGGTGCTCCGCGCCCAGGAGACCGACGTGCCCGGACGCGCCGCCGTCTCGGGATTCACGTGGGAGCCTCACGACTCGGGCACCGAGCTCTGGTACCCGCAGGGCGTCACGACTTCCGCGGACGCCACAGGCAGCGGGGCCGCAGGCACGAGCGGCCGCAACGTCGTGGTCGTCAGCTGGTACGCCCATGAGGGCGCGCTCCGCAACGGCGCACGCCTCACGTTCGTCGATCTCGACACCCTCCACTACCGGCACGTCCTGCTCGTCCGCGCACGGCGTACGCCGTGGGGGGTCTGCATCCTGCCGGTGCCGATCCACGCCGGCGGCATCGCCTGGTACGGGCCGTACCTGTACGTCGCGGCCACGAGGGCAGGCGTGTACGTGTTCCGCGTGGAGGACCTGCTCGAGCTGCCCCCGCGCCGCCGTAAGGGTGTCGCTGGGCGGCTCGGGTACGACATGGTGCTACCCGTGCACCACCGCCTCACGTCGCGTGGGCGCGACGCCGGCAGCCGCGTCCGCTACTCGTTCCTCTCGCTCGCGCACGGGCTCCCCGACACCGACTCGCCGCCCGCGCTGGTCGCCGGCGAGTACGGCGGTGTCGGCAAGACGCAACGGCTGTGGCGGTACGCGTTGGACCCCGAGACGCACCTCCCCCGGCGGGGCGCCGACGGGCACGCCACTCCGGACGAGCTGCATCCTGACCAGTCACCGCGGATGCAGGGAGCGACGGTCCTCGACGGCACCTGGTACGTGACGACGAGCCAAGGGCGCGGCAACGCCGGCGATCTGCTGGTCGGCGAGCCGGGGGCGTTCCGGCGGCACAAGCGCGTCCTGCCCACGGGGTGCGAGGACATCGCCGCCTGGCCGCAGCGACGCCAGCTCTGGAGCGTGACGGAGTGGCCGTGGATGCGCTGGGTGTACGCGGTCGACGCCGACGCCTGGCCGGGTCCGGTCGCGCCTCCACCGGCCGAGCAGTCGGGCGCTCGGCCTATCCCGCCCCGGCCGCCTGCATCTGGCGCAGCTCCTTCTTGAGCTCACCGATCTCGTCGCGCAGCCGCGCGGCCACCTCGAACTGGAGCTCCTCGGCGGCGGCGTGCATCTGTGTGTTGAGCTCCTGGATCAGCGCAGCGAGCTCGGAGGCCGCCATCGTCGACGTGTCGACGTGGGTGCCGTCGCCCGACGCGCCCACCAGCGGCACCGGGGACTTGCCACGCGACTGCGCCCGTCCGGAGCCCACGAGCTGCTCCAGGTCGGCGTCCTCGCGGGCCAGCATGTCGGTGATGTCGGCGATCTTCTTGCGCAGCGGCGTCGGGTTGATGCCGTGCTCGGTGTTGTATGCCACTTGGATCGCACGCCGTCGGTTGGTCTCGTCGATCGCCTGCTCCATCGACGGGGTCACCGAGTCCGCGTACATCACGACCTGGCCCGACACGTTGCGCGCCGCGCGGCCGATGGTCTGGATCAGCGAGCGGCCGGACCGGAGGAAGCCCTCCTTGTCGGCGTCGAGGATCGCGACCAGGCTCACCTCGGGGAGGTCGAGGCCCTCGCGGAGCAGGTTGATGCCGACGAGGACGTCGTACTCGCCCATCCGCAGCTCGCTGAGGAGCTCGACCCGCCGCAGCGTGTCGACCTCGCTGTGGAGGTATCGGGTGCGGAGGCCCGCCTCCAGCAGGTAGTCGGTGAGATCCTCGGCCATCTTCTTGGTGAGCGTGGTGACCAAGACGCGCTCGTTGCGCTCGACCCGGCCACGGATCAGGTCGATCAGGTCGTCGATCTGGCCCTTCGTCGGCTTCACGATGACCTCGGGGTCGACCAGCCCAGTGGGGCGGATGATCTGCTCGACGATGTCGCTCGGGTCCTCGACCTTGGACATCTCGTACGGGCCGGGCGTCGCCGAGAGGTAGACGGTCTGGCCGATGCGCTGGAGGAACTCCTCCCACTTCAACGGGCGGTTGTCCATCGCGCTCGGGAGGCGGAAGCCGTGCTCGACGAGGGTCCGCTTGCGGGACATGTCGCCCTCGTACATGCCGCCGATCTGCGGGATCGTCACGTGCGACTCGTCGACCACGAGGAGGAAGTCCTCGGGGAAGTAGTCGAGAAGGCAGTTGGGAGCGGAGCCGGGCGGGCGTCCGTCCATGTGGAGGGAGTAGTTCTCGATGCCGGAGCAGGTGCCGACCTGGCGGATCATCTCGACGTCGTACGTGGTGCGCATCCGCAGCCGCTGAGCCTCCAGGAGCTTGCCCTGGCGCTCCAGCTCGGCGAGCCGCTCCTCGAGCTCCCGCTCGATGCTCTGCACGGCGGTCTCGAGCCGCTCCGGACCGACGGTGTAGTGCGTGGCCGCGCCGACGTACAGCTCCTGCTCGTCGCTGAGCACCTCGCCGGTGAGCGGATGCAGCGTCATCAGGCGCTCGATCTCGTCGCCGAAGAACTCCACCCGCACCGCGAGCTCCTGGTAGACGGGGAAGATCTCGAGCGTGTCGCCGCGGACCCGGAACGTGCCGCGCGTCGCGGCCAGGTCGTTGCGGGCGTACTGGGCCGTGACCAGGGTGCGCAACAGCTTGTCGCGGTCCATCTCGGAGCCGACCCTGAGGTGGATCATGCGGTTCATGTACTCCTCGGCGGAACCGAGGCCGTAGATGCACGAGACGGTCGCCACCACGATCACGTCGCGGCGGGTGAGGAGGTTCCAGGTGGCGGAGTGCCGCAGCCGCTCGACCTCCTCGTTGATGGAGGAGTCCTTCTCGATGTAGGTGTCGGTCTGGGGGACGTACGCCTCGGGCTGGTAGTAGTCGTAGTACGAGACGAAGTATTCGATGGCGTTGTCGGGGAACAGGTGCCGCAGCTCGTTGGCGAACTGCGCGGCGAGGGTCTTGTTGGGCTGCATCACGAGGATCGGACGCTGCACCTGCTCGGCCAGCCAGGCCACCGTCGCCGTCTTGCCCGTGCCGGTCGCACCCAGCAGGACCGTGTCGGTCTCTCCGCGCTGCACCCGCTCGGTGAGCTCCTTGATGGCCTGCGGCTGGTCGCCGCTCGGCTCGAAGTCGGAGACCACGTGCATCGGCGCGACCTGACGCTGGAGATCCTTGACGGAACGCATGTCTCCGAGACTACGGCGTGGGTCCGACAGAGTCCTTGCGTGCACGTCGGCGCAGGTATCCCGGCGCGAGCACGACCAGGCCGACGAGGGCGACGATGACGACACCGACGAGGACCGGGGAGATCGCGTTCACGTCATCGCTCGCGCCGTCGACAACCACGGCACCGTCGGCGGCGTCCGGGTCGGCGGCGGCCTCCGACTCCTCCACCGGCGTCGGGAACGCCCCGGTCGGGGTCGGCGACGCCGGACGGTAGGCCGAACGGTCGCTCGAGGCCGCCTCCAGCGCGTCGAGCACGGCGTCATCGACGGGTGCCGTGCCGCTGCAGACGCCCGACACGAGCGCCCCGTCGACGTCCTGGACGAAGAACACGTACTGCTGGTCCGTCGCGAGCTCAGGCGGGTCGTCGCCCATGTCCGGCTCCATGACCACGGGCGTCGTGCTCGGCACCTCGCCCTTGTAGACGTCGGTGACCGCGACGACGACCGTGTCGTCGTCGGCCGCGCTGGTGGTCGGGGTCCCGACGAAGACCGCGTCGACACGCTCCAGCTGCGCCACGGGATCGATCTGCGCGCAGCTCGTCGCGCTGGCCGGAACGGCGGTCACGCCCACCGCGACCGCCACTGCGGCCATCATCGCCGACCTGCGCATCCGGGCCTCCCGTCGCTGGATGACGACGAAATCCGCCGTGCGTGCCTACGGTACTCGCCCCAAGTCGCCTCCGAGGTGGTGTCGCTCCCCAGGAAAACGCACCGAAGCCCTAGACTTCGGATGTGGGAGAAGAGAACGCCGAAGCAGCCGAACCACGGACGCTCCGCGGAGCAAGGGCCACCGCCGCCCGCCGTCGCGCCCGCGAGGACGAGATCATCCGCGCGACGCGCACGCTGTTCGACACGGTCGGCCTGCGGGATGCGCAGATCGAGGACATCGCCCAGGCGGTCGGCATCAACCGCGCGATCATCTACCGCCACTTCTCCGGCAAGGAGGAGTTGTTCGCGGTCACGCTGATCGGATACCTCGACGAGCTCGCCGAGGTCATGCGGGCGGCCGACGACGAGAACGCCACCCCGACGGAGCGGCTCGAGAACGTCGCCGAGGCCTTTCTCGACCGCGGCCACGAGTATCCAGCGTTCGTCGACTGCGCCCTCGACCTGCTGAGCAAGTCGGCCGAGGAGCTGTTCGAGAGCGTGTCCGAGGGGGCGATGATCCGGTTGGGCCGCGGCATGCTCGGCCCGCTGGGCGCGCTCGCCCACGTGCTGGAGGCCGGCAACAAGTCGGGCGACTTCCACGTCGAGGACCCGTTCATGCTCGCCAACATGCTCTACACGCAGTCGCTCGGCGCGCTCCAGTTCGCACGCAACCAGCTGCTGGTCAGCGAGGGGGCGCCCGGCGTCCCCGCCGTACGGCGCGTGCCGTGGGAGGCCGTCAAGCGCCACACGATCCGCGCGGCGCACGCGATGGCGGTCGCTGACTGACGCCCGCGACCGCCCCGCCGGTCGTCAGCGCTCGAGGATCGCGGTCACGCCTTGACCGCCCGCCGCACAGATCGAGATGACCCCGCGGCCCGATCCCTTCTCGGCCAGCAGCTTGGCGAGCGTCGCGACGATGCGTCCGCCGGTGGCGGCGAACGGGTGCCCGGCCGCGAGCGAGGACCCGACGACGTTGAGCTTGCTGCGGTCGATCGAGCCGAGCGGCGCGTCGAGGCCCAGGCGCTCCTTGCAGAAGATCGGGTCCTCCCACGCCTTGAGCGTGCTCAGGACCTGCGAGGCGAACGCCTCGTGGATCTCGTAGAAGTCGAAGTCCTGGAGCGTCAGCCCGGCGCGTTCGAGCATCCGTGGCATCGCGTACGCCGGCGCCATCAGCAGCCCTTCGTGGCCGCTCACGTAGTCGACTGCGGCTGTCTCGTACTCGGTGAGGTACGCGAGGGGCTCCCACCCCTTCTTCTTCGCGTACGTCTCCGACGCCAGGAGGACGGTCGACGCGCCGTCGGTCAGCGGCGTGGAGTTGGCGGCGGTCATCGTGGCGCCCTCTCCCCTGCCGAAGACCGGCTTGAGCGTGGCGAGCTTCTCGACCGACGAGTCGGCGCGCAGGTTCTGGTCACGCTCCAGCCCGAGGAACGGCGTGAGCATGTCGTCGAGGAACCCTCGCTCGTACGCGGCGGCGAGCTTGTGGTGCGACTCCACCGCGAGCTGGTCCTGGTCTTCGCGGGTGATGCCCCACTCGACCGTCGTGAGCGCCTGGCTCTCCCCCATCGAGAGGCCGGTGCGGGGCTCGGAGTTCTGCGGGATCGACGGCGCGAGGTCGGACGGGCGGATCTTGGCCAGCGCCGCGACGCGCGCCTTCAGCGACTTGGCGCGGTTGGCCTCGAGGAGCGCCTTGCGCAGGCCCTCTCCGACGGCGATCGGAGCGTCGGAGGTGGTGTCGGACCCGCCGGCGATGCCGACGTCGATCTTGCCGAGCGCGATCTTGTTGGCGACGAGCACCGCAGCCTGGATGCCGGTGTCGCAGGCCTGCTGGACGTCGTACGCGGGGGTGGCCGGGTCGAGCTTGGACCCCAGCACCGTCTCGCGTGCCAGGTTGAAGTCACGGCTGTGCTTGAGCACCGCCCCGGCGGCGAACTCCCCCACCCGCTCTCCGACCAGGTCGTAGCGCTCGACCAGGCCGTCGAGCGCAGCGGTCAGCATGTCCTGGTTGGAGGCGTGGGAGTAGACGGTGTTGGACCGCGCGAACGGGATGCGGTTGCCGCCGATCACCGCGACCCGGCGCGGGGCGGTCTCGCGTGCCGCGGACGTCGATGCCGAGCGCTTGCTGGAGGTGGGTGCCATGGGGTCTCCTCGGGAGGACGTCGTTGCGTGAGCCACACTTCGGAGAGGGACGGCGCGTCCCCTGGTCCGACGATGTAACTCTAGGTTACGGTAAGAGCGCAATTCCAGATACCAAGGGTATTCGAGAGGCAGGACACACGAGATGAGCGACCGCTACCAAGACCTCGTCCACACGTCGGTCGGGAAGTTCTTGGTGAAGAACCTGGGTCTGCCCAACCCGCCGCGGCTCGAGCGTTTCAACGCCGGAGACCCGCTGGTGTCCGGCACGGTTCTCGTCGGCGCCGCACCCGCGAGCACCCTCGGCACGGCGCTCGGTGATGCGCTGTCGGCCCTCTCCGTCCCGACGACCGCTCGCCTCGCCGACGGCGAGAAGGTCAAGGGCATCGTCTTCGACGCGACCGGACTCGACACCGCCGCCGGACTGGACCGGGTCCAGGAGTTCCTCACGCCCGTCCTGCGCGGCCTCACCCGCTGTGCGCGGGTCGTCCTCGTCGGGACGCCGCCCGAGCAGGCCGGCAGCGCCGGTCGCGCGATCGCCCAGCGGGCGCTCGAGGGCGTCTCCCGGTCGCTCGGCAAGGAGCTCGGCAACGGCTCGACCGCTCAGACGGTGTACGTCTCCGGAGGCGCCGAGGACGCGATCGCGTCCACCCTCGGCTTCCTCCTGTCCCCCAAGTCGGCGTACGTCAGCGGTCAGGTCGTCCGGATCGGCACGGCCGGCATCACCGACGCCCCCACCTTCGAGGTCGCAGCACCGCTGACGGGCAAGGTCGCCCTCGTCACCGGCGCGTCGCGCGGTCTCGGCCTGGCGATGGCCCAGACGCTGCACCGCGACGGAGCCACCGTCGTCGGGCTGGACGTCGCGCCGCTCGCCGAGGACCTGCAGCGGGAGATGGCGTCCCTCGGCGGCGAGACCATCGTCCTCGACATCACCGCGCCCGACGCGCCGCAGCGGATCGCCGCCTACCTGTCCGAGCACCACGGCGGCGTCGACGTCGTCGTCCACAACGCGGGCATCACGCGCGACAAGCGGCTGCGCAACATGAAGACCGAGAACTGGCACAAGGTCGTCGAGATCAACGTCGACGCACCCCAGCGGATCACCGCAGAGCTGCTCGACCAGAAGCTGGTCCGCACCGGCGGCACGATCCTGGGCGTCTCATCCATCGCCGGCATCGCCGGCAACAACGGACAGACCAACTACGCCGCCTCCAAGGCCGGCGTGATCGGCTGGGTCCAGGAGCTCGCTCCACGCCTCGCACCGGCCGGCATCACGATCAACGCCGTCGCACCGGGCTTCATCGAGACCGACATGGTCAAGACGATCCCGCTCACCATCCGCGAGGCCGGACGCCGGATGAACTCGCTCTCGCAGGGCGGACTGCCGATCGACGTCGCGGAGACGGTCGCCTGGTACGCGAACCCGGGCTCGGCCGCCGTCTCTGGCAACGTGGTGCGCGTGTGCGGCCAGAGCCTGCTGGGAGCCTGACGTGACGGTCCGCCAGTTCGAGCACGCTCCGGCGACCCTCCCGCTCTACCTGCGCGCGGCCCTGCCCGCGCTCCCGGGGGTCGGCAGGCTTCCCGGCGTACGCCACGTGGCCGGCGCGGTGCCCGACGTGACGCTCGAGCGCACCAGGGTCACCACCGACCTCGACGACCTGGCAGCGTACGCGTCGGTGTGCGGATTCGGCATGCGCGGCACGCTCCCGGTGACGTACCCGCACATGGCGGCGTTCGGCCTCCAGATGACCCTGATGACCGACACGGCGTTCCCGTTCGCGCCGATGGGTCTGGTCCACCTGCGCAACAGCATCACCCAGCACCGACCGATCGCGGTCACCGAGTCGTACGCGGTGTCGGTCTACGCCACCCGGCTGCGCGACCACCCGAAGGGCCGGTTGATCGACCTGGTCAGCACCGCACGCGTCGGCGACGAGGTGGTCTGGGAGGAGACGATGACGCTGCTCCGGCGCGGCGGTGGCGGGAGCGCCGAGGAGCGCCGCGCGCCGCTGGACGGCGTCGAGGCACCCGCGCGGACCGCCACGTGGAGGCTCGACGCCGGACTCGGACGTCGGTACGGCGCGGTGTCGGGCGATCGCAACCCGATCCATCTCTCCCGGGTGACCGCGAAGGCCTTCGGGTTCCCCCGCCAGATCGCGCACGGCATGTGGACGAAGGCGCGTGCCCTCGCGGCGATCGAGAACCGACTCCCCGCGGCCTACACGGTCGACGCCGAGTTCCGTCGCCCGATCCTGCTCCCCGCCACGGTCGGCTTCGGACAGGACGCCGACGGCGACCGAATCCTGTTCGGCGTGACGGGGCGCGCCCGCGACGACCAACCAGCGCCGACGCACCTCGTCGGGCGCGTCGTACCCCTCTGAGACGTCAGGCTGCACAGACCAGGGCGCAACCTGCCCAGGCCTCCGCCTGACCATGCAGGATCGGTGCTGCATCTGAGCACCGATCCTGCATGATCGTCTCGCCGTCGACGAGGCGCCCTGGGAGTTGTGAGCACAAGCGCGGCTACTATCCGCGTCCTGGCCGAGGACGTCTCGGTGACCCACATTATGGAACTGATGGCGCTGATGCCCTCGGACGGCTCCACCGCGGTCTGCGATCGCTGCACGAGGACTCCCGTCGGTCGCGGCACCTATGCCTGCGGGCGCGGCTTCACCGGGCGGATCAGGCCCTCCTGGGCGACCGACGCGACCAGCGCGCCGTCCTCGGCGAAGATGTTGGCCGTGGTGAAGCCGCGAGCGCCGATCGCCGACGGCGACGTCTGGTCGTACAGCATCCAGTGGTCGGCCCGGACCGGTCGGTGGAACCACATCGCGTGGTCCAACGACGCCGGCTGGATCCGCGGGGACCCGATCGTGAGCCCGTGCGGGACGAGCGAGCTGCCGAGCAGGGTCAGGTCGCTGATGTAGGTGAGGACGCACGCGTTGAGCACCGGATCGTCGGGGAGCTCGCCACCCGCTCGAAGCCACAGCCGCTGGATCGCCGGCACGAGGGTCCGCGCGGGATCGTCCGCCTCCCTGTTGTCGCCGACGTAGCGGACGTCCAGCGCGGCCCACTCGCTGCGCCAGTGCGCAGCGGCGCGCTCGTCCACGTAGCCGAGGACCTCCGACAGGGCTGGCGACGCATCGACCGGTGGCACGTCGGGCATGGCGTTCTGGTGCTCGTAGCCGTCCTCGGTCCGGTGGAACGACGCCGTCATGTAGAAGATGACCTTGCCGTGCTGGCGGGCCGAGACGCGCCGCGTCGAGAACGACCGACCGTCACGGATCCGTTCGACGTCGTAGACGATCGGCACGCTCGGGTCGCCGCCCAGCAGGAAGTAGACGTGCAGCGAGTGGACCGGCCGCTCCTCCGGGACGCTCCGCGAGGCCGCCATCAGCGCCTGCGCGGCGACCTGCCCCCCGAACACGCGCGTCAGCGTGCTGCCCTCGGGATGCGTACCGCGGTAGAGGTCCTCCTCGAGCTGCTCGAGGTCGAGAAGGTCTACGAGTTGTTCGATCGTTGCCGGCACGGTCGCCATCGTCTCACGCACCGGACGCCGCGCACGTGCACACCACGCGAGCGCTCGGCAGTGTGACCGGGGCTACTCGCCCGTGCCCGGCTCGCGTCGGTCGAGCTGCGCGAGGAACTCCTCGAACTGGGATCCGATCTCGTCACCCGTCGGCAGGTCCGACTCGTCCGCGACCAGCGGCGGCTCGACCGCGGAGCGGGTCATCTGGTCGTACTGACGCTCGAGGTTCGCGAGGACGTCTCCGCCGTCCTGCTCCTCGACCTGCTTGTGGATGTCGGCGACGGTCTCCGCCTGCTGGAGCCGCAGCTCCTCGAGGTCGAAGTGCAGACCCGTACGGCCCGCGACCGCCTCCAGCAGCGCGACGGAGGCGCTCGGGTACTCGACCTGGGCGACGTACTGCGGGACGTGGGCGACGTAGCCGACGGAGTCGTGGCCCCACTCCCCCAGCCGGATCTCGAGGACCGAGTGGATGCTCGCCGGGATGACGACCTGAGCCCGGAACAGGTTCTTCCGGTCGAGCAGCTCGCGACGGCTCGCGTGGTTGGTGATCACCGAGGGCCGGGTGTGCGGGACGCCCATCGGGACCGCGCCCAGGCCGATCACGAGCTCGACGCCGTACTCCTCGACGATCTCGTGGACCTCCTCGGCGAACTGCTCCCACCGGAAGTCCGGCTCGGGGCCGCTCAGCACGAGGTAGGGGGCGCCGTGGTCGTCGTGGTGGACGCGCAGCTCCAGCGAAGGACGGTCGTACTCGGCGTAGCGGTCGCGGTCGAAGACCATCGGGGGACGACGGCCGCGGTAGTCGTAGTAGTCGTCGAGGTCGAACTCGTGGACGACCTCGCCCTCGTCGCGCGACTGCAGGTGCTCGACCGCGAGCCGCGGGGCGGACCCGGCGTTGAGGAACCCGTCGAACGCGAAGAGCAGCGACGGGCGAACGCCCTCAGGAAGCTCGTCGAACACTCCGGACTCGCTGCGCTCCGGCCTCAGCCGGGCAAAGAACCTGCGCATCACGAGACCTCCCAACGTCGACCGGACGTGCCGTATTCCCCCTGTCGGGGACCGGGCGCGCCCGTGAAGGGGGGCCGGTGGCACTCCCTCCAGCCTACGTCGGAGGTGTCGACGCCCCTTCGGCGGCCGTCGGCTCGCCGACCCGCCTGAGACGGCTGTGACGTCGCCCATAGAGGAAGTAGACGACGAAGCCGAGCGCCATCCAGACCAGGAACCGGACCCAGGTCTCACCGACCAGGTTGAGCATCAGGTAGACGCAGGCGATCACGGCGAGCACCGCGACCAGGGTGGCCGCCGGGACCCGGAACCCGCGCGGCAGGTCGGGACGGGTCCGGCGCAGGATCACGACTCCGACGCTGACCAGCACGAACGCGAACAGGGTGCCGATGTTGACGAGGTCGGCCAGCGTCGACAGGTCGACGAACCCGGAGATCGCGGCCACGGCGAGGCCGGTGAGGACGGTGATCCGGTACGGCGTGCGGTGGGTCGGGTGCGTCCGGGCCAGCCAGCGCGGGAGCAGGCCGTCGCGGGCCATCGCGAAGGCGACGCGGGTCTGCCCCAGCATGAGGATCATCACGACCACGACGAGGCCGATGCAGGCGCCGACGGAGATGACGTCGCCCATCCAGGTCACCCCGACTGAGTCGAAGGCGGTCGCGAGCGGCGCACCGTCGTTGGGATCGATGTCGCGGAAGTTCTGCATGCCGGTGATCACGAGGCTGACGGCCATGTAGAGCACCGTGACGATCGCGAGCGACCCGAAGATCCCGATCGGGACGTTGCGCTGCGGGTCGTGCGTCTCCTCGGCGGTGGTGGCGACCACGTCGAAGCCGATGAACGCGAAGAAGACGATCGCGGCGCCCGCGAAGATGCCGGCAACCCCGTAGACGGCCGGCTCGAGCCCGAGCAGGGTCTGGATCAGCGGGACCTTCAGCCAGCCCCCCTCGCCTGCCGCAGGAGGCTCCGCCGGCGGCACGAAGGGCGACCAGTTCTGAGCGTCGATGTACTTGATGCCGGCGATGATCACGAGCATCACCACGGCGAGCTTGATGGCGACGACGACCTGGTTGATCCGGCTGGAGAACTTGATGCCCATGATCAGCACCCACATGACCAGCAGCGAGATCACGATGGCCGGGATGTCGACCACACCGGTCCCGGCCGCGGAGCGCAGCTGCTCGGGCAGCTCGAGGAAGGTGCCTTCGACCAGGTTGTTCCAGTACGACGAGAACCCGGACGCGAGGGCCGCCGAACCGACCGTGAACTCGAGCACCAGGTCCCAGCCGATCGTCCAGGCGATCAGCTCGCCGAACGTCGCGTACGAGAACGTGTACGCACTGCCGGCGACCGGGACGGTCGAGGCGAACTCGGCGTAGCAGAGCGCTGCGAGCCCGCAGGCCAGCGCCGCGACGAGGAACGAGACGGCGATCGCCGGGCCGGCGGTGGTCGCGGCCGCCTGACCGGTGAGGACGAAGATCCCGGCCCCGATGATCACGCCGACCCCGAAGACGATCAGGTCGATCGCACCGAGGTTGCGGTTCAGCCGGGTCTCCGGGTCGTCGGTGTCCTTGATCGACTGCTCGACGGACTTGGTGCGGAAGAGCTCGCTCTTGGCCATCCTGACCCCCTTCTCGGGGCCACTATGCCGCGTGACACCGGAGGCGGCAGATCGACTGAGGACGGCTCCGGCAGGTCAGAGCCGCGCGAGCGTGTCGGCCGCGATCGCGTCCGCGGTCAGTCCCATCCGCGCAAGCAGGACGTCGCGCTTCGCGTGGTCGAAGAACTCCTGAGTGACGCCGTGGACGCGGACTGGGGTACGGACGTCGGCGTCGGCAAGCATCTGGGTGAGCACCGACCCCATGCCGCCGACGCGGCCACTGTCCTCGATCGTGACGAGGAGGCGGTGCCGGGCGGCGAGGTCGACGAGAGCCGGGTCGAGCGGCTTGATCCAGCGGGGGTCGACGACGGTGACGCCCACGCCACCGGCGGCGAGCAGCGCGGCGGCGTCGAGCGCCTGGCGGGTCATCGGGCCCGCAGCAACGATCAGCACGTCCTCGGCGCCGTCGCGCAGGAGGACGTCGCAGCGTCCGACCGTGTCGACCGCCTCGATGTCGGCGGAGACTCCACCCTTGGGGAACCGGACGACCGTGGGGGCGTCGTCGACCGAGACGGCCTCGCGCAGCAGCTCGCGCAGCCGGGACCCGTCGCGCGGGGCCGCCAGCTGGAGGGTCGGCACGACCTGGAGGATCGACATGTCCCACATGCCGTTGTGGCTCGGGCCGTCGTCACCGGTGACACCGGCGCGGTCGAGCACGAACGTCACCCCGCACCGGTGGAGCGCGACGTCGAGCAGGACCTGGTCGAACGCACGGTTCAGGAACGTCGCGTAGACCGCCACGATCGGGTGCAGCCCGCCCATCGCGAGCCCCGCAGCGCTCGTCACGGCATGCTGCTCGGCGATGCCGACGTCGTAGGTGCGGTCCGGGAACTTGTCGGCGAAGGCGTCGAGCCCGGTCGGCGACAGCATCGCCGCCGTGATCGCGACCACGTCGGACCGCTCGTCGCCGATGCGTACGACCTCGTCCCGGAAGACCGAGGTCCACGACGTCGGCTCCACGGCGAGGGACTCACCGGTCAGGCGGTCGAACGCCTTCGCCTGGTGCATCTGGTCCTCTTCGTTGGCGACCGCGATCTCGTAGCCCTGCCCCTTGGTGGTGATCACGTGCACGATCACCGATCCGCCGAACGTCCGCGCCTGGGTGAGTGCCTTCTCGACGGCGGGTCGGTCGTGCCCGTCGATCGGGCCGACGTACTTCAGGCCGAGGTCCTCGAACATGCCCTGCGGGTAGAGCGCGTCCTTGAGGCCCTTCTTGATCGCGTGCAGCGCCTCGTAGGCAGCGTTGCCGACCGCGTTGGTGTTGGAGAGCCGGTCACGCACGGCCCTGAGGGTCGGCTCGTAACGCGGGTTCGTACGGAGCTTGGCGAGGTGGTTGGCGAGGCCGCCGACGGTGGGCCGGTAGGAGCGTCCGTTGTCGTTGACCACGACGACGAGCCGGTTGTCGTCGCCGGCAGCGATGTTGTTGAGCGCCTCCCAGGCCATGCCCCCGGTGAGCGCACCGTCGCCGATGACCGCGACGACGTGGTCGGGACGGCCCTGGACTGTGTTGGCCTTGGCGAGCCCGTCGGCGTACGACAGGCTCGTCGACGCGTGCGAGTTCTCGACGACGTCGTGAGGCGACTCGGCCTGGCTCGGGTAGCCGGACAGTCCGCCCTCGGTCCGCAGCTGCTCGAACGCGGCCGCGCGGCCCGTGAGCATCTTGTGGACGTACGCCTGGTGGCCGGTGTCGAAGACCACCCGGTCCCGCGGCGAGTCGAAGACACGGTGGATGGCCATGGTCAGCTCGACGACCCCGAGGTTCGGGCCGAGGTGGCCGCCGTGCGTCGCGACGGCGACGATCAGGCGCTCGCGGATCTCCTCAGCGAGAGCATCGAGCTCGGCGTCGGTGAGGTCCCGCAGATCACTCGGCTGGCTGATCTGGTCGAGCGTGGTCATGGTCCTCCGCGGATGTGGGTGGGCGTCATTCGATCTTAGGCCATCGCTCCCACCCGGCCACGGAACGTGCGGGAGCGCCACCGGGCGCAGAACGGCGGTGTGCCGCAACGCGCAATACCCCGGTACCGCGAGCCCCAGCACCCCTAGCGTGAGCATGTCCCCCTGGTCAGACAGCGGGGTGCGCCATGAGCCAGACCTTCCACCAGCCGCCGGGGCCGTCGGCGCCGCCGGCCGGCCCGCTCGACGTCCGGGTGCTGCGACACCCGACCGAGTCCTCGCGCTTCGCCCTCGCCCTGGTCGCCACGGCCACCGGGACGGCGCTCGTGCTGGTCGTCGTGCTCGGGGCACTCAGCATCGCGGAGCAGGCGGCGTACGTGGTCGGGCTGGTCGCCCTGCTCGTCGTGTTCTGGATCACCCTCCAGATCTGGCGGGTACGGCTCCTGGCGGATGCGATCAGGGTCGACGAGGCGACACTGCCGGACCTCGACCGGATCGTCCAGGACGTACGCGGACGGCTGGGCTTCGACCGCCGCGTGGACATCTTCGTCGTCGACAAGATCGGCCGCGTGGTGCGGGGCGAGACGCGCACCACCATGACCACGACGTACTTCGGGGTCCGTGTCGTCCTCGTCGAGGCAGGACTCGTCGGCGACCTGCGCAACCTCGAGGACCGCCAACGCTGCACCTTTCTGATGGCGACGATCATCGGGGCGCTCAAGGCCCGCCACAGCCAGTGGAGCGCCGTCCTCGAGGTCCTCCACTCGCTCAAGCTCACGGTCCTCGTCGCACCGCTGGTGACTCCGTGGCTCCGCGCGACCGTCTACACCGGGGACCGCCTCGCCTACGCCTGCACGGGAGACCTCGACGTGAGCCTCAAGGCCGCGTACCAGTCGCTGGTCGGATCCTCGGTGGCCTCCGACCTGCACGCCACAGGCCTGGTGGGACAGGCGATCTCCGTACGCCGCAACCCGATCCTCCGGCTCGCCCAGCTGCTCCGCAGCGCTCCGCACGTGCCCAACCGCTACCTCGAGCTGCTCGGGTTCGCGGAGGCCTACCAGGTGGGTGCGTACGCACAGTTCCGCCACGGGCTCGCCGCTCACACGAGCGACCTCGACCAGGTGGTCGCGCGCCACAGTCGGCGCAGGGACCACGTCGGGCTCGTCCCGGTCGCGTTCACCCTCTCGGCGGGCCTCGTGGTCGCGGGGCTGGTCGGGGCGGTGGCGCTGGCGGACACGCTGGACGAAGGTACGACTCCGCAGGCGGTGCCCACGACACCGCCGGTGACGACCCTTCCACCGACCACACCGACGTTCACACCTGCCGACGCGCTGCTCGCGTACGTGCCGGCGACCCTGCAGGCTGGGTGCTCGGGCACGGACCCGGCCGACTACGCCGTCAGTGCCGTCGCGTCGTTCCAGTGCACGTCGGGCGAGGAGCCGGTCCTGACCTACGTCGGCTTCTCGTCGACCGAGGAGCTGCACGAGGAGTTCCAGAGCTATGGCACGGGGTCGTACGACAACGACTGCGGCAACGGCATCGACGGCTCGGTGCCGTGGACGGGGACGGACGGCCTGGAGCAAGGTCTCCTGATGTGCGTGTCGACCGAGGACGGCGCGAACGTCGTCTGGACCGACGACGACGACGGGGTGCTGGGGTTCGCCTCCGCCTCGACGATGGCGCCGAGCGACCTCGTCACCTGGTGGGACGACGTCGTCCGCCCGTAGGCGCGACGACGGGCGGTGCGGCCGTCCGCCGCACCGCCCGTCGTCGTTCGTGCGGCGCTTCAGCGACGCACGCGCACGGTCACCGTCCTGGACGTTGCCGGGGCGTCGAAGGACGATCCGGCGAACACGACCTTCAGTCGGTGCTGGCCCCTCCCCTTGAGGTGGAGCGTCGTCCGCGCGGTCGACCCTCGCAGGGTGACGGTCTTGATCGTGCGTCGCCCGTCGAGGATCCGTACCGTGGCGGCACCCTGACCGGCACGGTCGAGCCTGACGGTCACCGCCACCCGCTTGCCGGGCTTGAGCTGGGTGCGACCGACAGCGAGCGTCGCCCTCGCCGCTGCCCTCGCGACCACGACGGGGACCACGCCGCTCGTGCTGGGCGCGCTGAGCGTCCCGCCGCCGTATGTCGCGACGAGGCGGTGGCTGCCGGGCCGGAGCCCGCGCACGTCGATGCGCGCCGTCCCGGACGCGAGGGCGGCACTGCCGACGACGCGGTTGCCGTCGCGGAGCGTGACCCGGCCGTCGAGCGCGATGCCGCTGCCGCCGGTGACCGTGACCGTCGCGCGCACCACGGAACCGTACGACGCGCGAGACGTGCTGGCGAGCCGCGTACGGGTGGCGAGCTCGCGTGCGAACACCTGGTTCGCGGCCCCCAGCCTGAGGAACACGGTCTCGCCGGTGGCGTCCTTGAGCCCGTCGTTGTCGGTGACCGCGTAGACCTGGCCGTCGCGTCCGATCGTGAGGCCCTCGAGCTTCTCCTGGGTCCACCCGTTCGTCGCGCGCAGGTCGGGCAGGACGTCGTACGCGAGCCGCTTGTCGAGCGTGGTGAGCCCGCCGGCGGCTGCCTTCGCAGGCACGTCGACGGTGTAGACACGCTTGACCCGCGCATCCGGACCGTTCAGCTTGTCGCGCTCGATCACGGCGAGGGTGTCGCCGTCGACCGCGGTGATCTCCGAGAGACCGATCCAGTCGACTCCGCCGCGACGGGGCGTCGCGAGCGGGTACGCGTACCAGTGCCAGGACGCGTCGGCCAGGTCGTAGCGTCCGATCCGGGCCACGTCGTCACCGTCGACGGTCGACTCGGTGCTGCTCGGATCGGTCCACAGAGGCCGCTGGAGCGCGACCCACACGTGCTCTCCTGCCTTGTCGTTGGTCGCGGTGACACCCTCGAGGCCCCACTTGCCGACATGGGCGGACACGTCGGCGGGCAGGGCCACGCGCTCCTGCACCGCGCCCGCGGAATCGGTACGGACGAGCGCGTTCTGCGGGCCGGTCGCGCCCTCGGACGCGAGCCAGAACCCGCCCTGCGGTCGGGCGAAGAGGCCTTCGACGTCGAGAGCCGCCGGAGCGCCGGCGTCCGTGACCGGAACCGCGCGGGTGATCCGAGCGGGGCTCGCCGACACGTCGACCGCGTAGAGCGAGGCGGTCTTCAGGGCGGCGTCGGACGCCGTCCAGAGCCGGTCGGCGTTCGTCGGATCCGCGGAGAGCGCGCCGAGGGCGGTCCAGCCGATGGGAGCGCCCGCCGTGTCGGTGGAGACGATCGACGGGAAGCGCGCCGCGCCCTTGCCGAGCTCGAACAGGCTCACCGAAGCACGGACGCCCGCCGCCGAGGCATCGGTCTCGCTGGAGACCACCAGCAGGTCGCGGCCTGGGATCGGGAGCAGCCCCTCGGGACCGTTGGTGGTCGGGAGGACCTGCCTCTGCACCGGCTTCGCCGGGTCGGACACGTCGTACACGGCGACGAAGTTGCTGCGCTCGGACCCGACGAAGGCGTACGGGGTGCCGTCGAACGTCGCGACCGAGAGGCCTTCGGGCTCGGCGCCCTTCTTGGCGGCACGGTCCTCGTTGGCGAGGCCGTGGCGGATCGCGGTGCGCTCGAAGGTGTTGCCGGCGTCCCAGACGACGTCGCCGTCGGTGCTGAAGATCGTCCAGCCGCGGGACCCGCCGAGCCAGTCGCCTTCGTTCGCGGTCGCCAGGTGCTCGTCGTCGATCCAGCCGATCGCGTCGGGCTCGCGGGGCACGTCGGTGATGGTGTCGCTCGGACGGATCGCACCGTCCTTCGTGGCGTCGACCCCCTCGACCGTCACCGAGCCGGCGGAGAACACGGAGGTGAGTGCGCGGCTGTCCAGGTCGATCAGCGCAACGGCGTTGTTCTCCTGGAGCGTGACGGCGAGCTCGTCGCGACGGTTGATGGACACGTACTCGGGCTCGGGATCGGTCGGCTCGGTGACGCCGGCTGCCACCATCTCGGGCAGCGCGCTGCCGTCCGGGTTGACCAGGTCGACGCGGTCCGTCGTCCAGTCGCCCGGTGCTCCGTCGAGGTCGAGCACCTGGACGAAGCCCGCGGGAAGCTGCGGGAGGTCACCCTCGTCGCCACCCGGTGGCGTCGCCTCCTCGTCGCGCTGGTTCTCGATCGCAACGGCGGCGACGCTCTCGTCGGCGTTGACCGCGATGGAGTCGGGCTGGCCCTCCAGGTCGATGCTGCGGATGCGCTTGCCGCTGGAGAGGCGCACGACGTCGAGACGGCCGGACGGGTCGGTGAACGAGGCGCTCGTGTCGACGACGACGAGGACGTACGGCCCCACGACCGCGACAGAGGTGGGCTGGTCGTCGACGCCGCCGAGCTGGGCGAGCGAGAGCGTGCCGTCGGGCCGCGGGTCGGACGGGTCGCTGATGTCGACGAACCCGATGCGCTTGCCCAGCGCGTCGGTGTAGACGAGGGTCTTGCCATCGGCCGACACGTCGGAGATCTCGGCGACGGTCTCGGATCCGGTCGGGACGTCGGCCGGCAGGTTGCGGTAGACCGGGAACGTCGCCGTGCGGTGGAACGCGGTCGTCTGGGCCGCTGGCGCACCAGCGGCGGACGGCGTGGACGACGCGACGGCGGCCGGGACGACGGCGGCGATCAGCGCAGCCGCGGTCAGACCTCCGGCGGCGTGGCGGAGCGTGCGTGACAAGGAGGGCTCCTCATTCGGGGGGATATCGTCCCGACGATCTCGTGCGCCAGGCAACGCCTCCCGAACCGGCGGTGAACTCCTGGCGACCGGCGGTCCAACCCTTCGCTGCGGGCCGTCAGGCGACGATGGTTCTGAGGTCGGCGACCTCGGTGTCGAGCACGGCTTCGACCGCCGGGAGCGCAGCGCCCACCGCGGACTCGTCGGGGGCGCGCTCGCCAGGCAGCGGAAGGACCTCGATGTCGACCCTGCTCCCCCGCGGCACGATCCGCCACTGCGCGACGAGCCGCGTGCCGTCGAGCACGACGGGGGTGGTCGTGCCGTTGATCCGGTTGAAGATCCGGGACAGGTTCTCGATCGCGGTGAACCGGCCGCGCTCGGGACCGGTGCCCTCGTAGCCGAAGAACAGCCCGTCGAACTCCGGGAGCAGCCGCATGCCGCCGTCGTACGTGCTGCCGTCGGGCGCCTCTGCGAGATCGAGGTAGGTCGTCCCGTCTGGTCCGGTCAGCTGAACGACCTCATCACCCAGAGCAGCGATCGCGGCGTCGACCGGCCGGAGGTTGTCGCCGAGCCACCAGGCGACGTCGCGACGGGTCGCGGGGCCGTACGCACCCAGGTGCACACGCACCAGCTCGCGGCGAGCCACGTCGGGATCGTGGTCGTCCGCCGCCACGTCGTACACCTGGGTCGCCAGCCGGTGGAGCGTGTCCGTACGGGTGTGCCAGCGGCGATCAGGAGGGCGACGGACGAGCTGCGGCGAACCCCAGACGAGGTTCCGGGCGTGGGAGTCCTGCACCGTGCCGTGGCCGTCGGACTCCTGCTGGGCCACCCAGTCGGCCACGTGGGCGACGAGCGCGTCACGATCGCGCCAGTCGCCGCGGGCGTACGAGGAGCTCTCCGCGCGCACGTCGGTCGCCGTCAGCCGGTCGAGCTGCAGCGCCTTGGGCAGGCCGACGTCCAGGCGCGGGCCGGCGACCGCGGCCGACCACGCGTGGTGGCGCGCCGTCGAGCTGTGGACGGTGCCGCGCAGCGTGGTGCCCTTCACCAGCGCGTACGACTCGAACGCGTCCACCACCGTCTGGTGCGTGATGCCGGGAAGACGTGACGACGCGAACAGGAACGCCGCCCTCGGCACCTGCGTCTGGACCGGACCGAGCGCGTCGTACAGGGCGACCAGGTCGGAGACGCTCGTGCCGGACGGCTCGGGGAACTGCCGCGCGAGGGTCCGTAGCGCCAGGTCGTCCGGTGCGACGCGTCCACTCATGGTTCGATGCCTCCATGTCAGGGTCGTACGACGCCACGTGCACGTTCTGCCGCGTCGTGACGGGTGAGCTCGACGCCCCCATCGTGTACGAGGACACCGACACGATCGGTTTCCTGGACCATCGTCCCGTGTTCAAGGGCCACGTCCTGATCGTCCCGCGGAAGCACGTCGTGACACTGCCCGACCTGCCGGCGGAACGCCTCGCGCCGTACTTCGCCGTCGTCCAGCACGTCGCGCGGCTGCTGCCCGACGCGCTCGGGGCGCAGGGCACGTTCGTCGCGGAGAACAACGTCGTGTCGCAGTCGGTCCCGCACCTCCACTTCCACGTCGTCCCGAGGACGAAGGGTGACGGGCTGCGCGGGTTCTTCTGGCCCCGGACGAAGTACGCCGAGGGCGAGGCCGATGAGTTCGCTGACCGGATCCGCACCGCCCTCGGCGCCCGGCGCCCCACGATTTGACGCCTTTCCCACCGATTCGACGCGCAATCAGGTGGGGAAGGCGTCAAATCGTGGGGCGCGGGCGTCAGCCCAGATCGACGTAGCGCCCGCGGAGATGGGCGAGGGCCGGTGCGTCCGTCCCGATCTCGACGTGCTCGACGACGCCGTCGACGAGCAGCGGCCACCCGATCTGGCGCGGCTCCTCCGTCACCCGCGCACCCAGCCAGGCGGTCGCCGACGCCAGCACTGGCCCGTACGGCGTCTCGTCCCAGGTGCCGAGCGTGAAAGGGCCGCCGGGGGCCGGCGCGGTGCCTGCGAAGGGGTCGGCCAGCGCCCGGTCCCGCGCTCCGAGCAGGTTGACGACGAACGTCTCCCCCGGCTCGAGGACGTCGGCGAGGTCGCTGTCCTCGTCCACGAGCAGCAGCACGTGGGCCGGATCACCGTCGGCCACGACGAGCGACGAGACCGTCAGTCCGACGCGGGCCGCGCCGGCGCCCGCCGTGCAGAGCGTGACGGCCTGCGCCAGCCGACCGCGCAGCCGCCGCAGGGGGTCGCGCTCGCCCTCGGGCGGGAGGAACGGGTGCTCGGAGTGGATGGTCACCCCGTCAGCGTACGAGCCGGGCTGCCGTCGGCGTGTACGAGAACGTCGGTGCCGTGCGCCAGGATGGGAACGTGCGCTTCACCGACGAGCAACGCCGCCACCGCCTGGTCGTCCATCACCGGGTCGGCGCTCCGCCGCCTGCGACCCCTCCGTCCGTGGAGGAGATCGTGGACGGTGTCCTCGCGCTCCACGCCACCGACCCGGCCACGGTCTACCTGTCGGTGCTCGCCCGCTCGGAGGCGCTCAAGCTCGACGACGTCCGCGAGACGATGTACGGGCGCCGCTCGATCGTCCGCATCCTCGCGATGCGCCGGACCCTCTTCGTGGCCGGTCTCGACGACGTCCCGATCATCCATTCCGGGGCCAGCCTCGGCGTTGCGCGCCGGCTGCGCACGCGACTTCTCAAGGAGCTCCGCACCGTCCCGACCGATCCGCCGCTCCCCGATCCGGAGGCGTGGCTCGCCGAGGTCGAGGCCGAGGTCGAGGCTGCGCTGCGGGCCGCGGGGACGGCGACCGGTGCCCAGCTGAGCACCGCCGTTCCCGGTCTCCGCACCGCGATCCTGCCCACCACCGACAAGGCGTGGGACGTCCGCCGTACGGTCACCTCCCCCACCCTCGCGCTGCTCTCCGCCGAAGGCCGGATCGTCCGTACGGAGCCACGTGGCTCCTGGACGTCGCGTCACCACTCGTGGGCACCGATCGAGGCGTGGTTCGAGGGTGGCCTCCCCGAGCTGGACGAGAAGACGGCGCGCACCCTTCTCGCCCGGCGCTGGCTCGAGGTCTTCGGACCGGCCACCGTCGACGACGTCCAGTGGTGGACCGGCTGGAACAAGACCGACACGCGCGCGGCGCTCGCCGGCATCGACCTCGTCGACGTCGACCTCGAGACAGGTCCCGGCATCGCGCTGCCCGGCACGGAGCCCGTCGACCCGCCGGAGCCCGGCGCCGCGCTGCTCCCCGCCCTCGACCCGACGCCGATGGGCTGGAAGCACCGCTCCTGGTACCTCGGCGCCCACCGTGAGCGCCTGTTCGACCGGATGGGCAACATCGGGCCGACCGTGTGGTGGGACGGACGCGTCGTGGGTGGCTGGGCGGTGCGGCCCGACGGCGAGGTCGTCCACCGATTCCTCGAGGACGTCGGCGCCGACGCACGCGCGGCGGTCGAGGAACGTGCCTCGCAGCTTCAGGGCCGGCTCGGCGGCGCGACGGTGGTGGCCAGCTTCCCGACACCCCTGGAGCGCGAGCTGCGCGCGTGACGGACGCGGCTCACGGGTGGGTCACACGGAGACGGACGCCCGGACCTGGGCGACGGCGCCCTCGGCCGCACCGCTGACGAGGAGCGGGTCGGCCATCATCGCCCCGAACGCCAGCTCACCGGCGCCGACCAGCACGGAGTCCCGGCCGAGCCCCGGCAGCAGCACCTCGGTCCTGCGGTCCTCCGAGTCGAGCGTGCCGCGCCGGATCTCGGCGTCGACGTCGTCCTGCACGGCGGGATAGAGCGCACTGAGCAGCCCGCCGAGGATGACGGCCTGCGGGTCGAAGATGTTGACGAGGTTCGTGATGCCGACCCCGAGCTTGAAGCCGACCTCGCGCAACGAGGACGACGGCGCGTCGACGCGCTCGAGCAGGTCGACGAGGTGCGCGGTCTCGTGGGAGGCGCTCTCGAGCGCGTCCGCCACCGCCAGGGCGCCGATCTCGGCCTCCCAGCAGCCACGGTTGCCGCAGCGGCAGCGGCGGCCGTCGGTGGAGATGCGCATGTGGCCGACCTCGCCGGCGTACCCGACCGTCCCGAGGAGGTGGCGCCCGCGGGTGATCAGTCCGCCACCGACTCCCACGTCGCCGGAGAGATAGACGACGTCGGTCATGCCGCGGGCGACGCCGCGCGCGTGCTCGGCGAGGACGCCCAGGTTGGCGTCGTTGCCGATGACGACCGGGATCTCGCCCCCGACCCGTTGCTCGAGCAGGTCGCTGAACGCGACGTCGGACCACTCCAGGTTCGGCGCGTAGTGGATGCGACCGTCCTCCGTGGAGACGATGCCCGGCATCCCGACACCGATGCCGACCAGCAGGGCGTCGTCGGCGACGTCGGTGAGGAGGTCCGCCGCAGTCCGTACGACCTCGTCCGCGGCGGCGTCCGGGTCGGCTCCCGGCCCGATCGGCGCGGACCGGCGACCGAGCACGGCCCCGCCAAGGCCGATGCGCGCGAGCTCGATGCTCTCCACCCGCAGCTCGACGGCGATCACGCAGACCTCACGCTCGCCCGGACGGACGTGCAGCGAGGGGCGTCCGGCCCCCTGCCGGTCACCGCGCGGCGTCGCCTGCGCGACGACACCGAGGCGCTCGAGCTCCGCGACGAGTGCGGCGATGGTGGAGCGGTTGAGGTCCATGCGCGTCGTCAGCGCAGCACGGGACACGTCGCCGTCACGGTGCACGTGTCCGAGCAGGGTGCCGAGGTTGTGACGGCGGACCGCCTCCTGGTTGGCACCCTTGCCGGTCGGTCGCTGCTGCTGAAGTGGCACGCGCCCTCCTCGCTGAGATCTCGGGGCGAGGCGAAAATAGCACGCCCGGACCCAATTTTGTCACTGAAGCAACAAAATCGGGACCCGGGCGTGCTGACGCGCCGACTCAGACGATCAGGACTCAGGCGATGAGCACTCAGCCGATGAGAGACCTGAGCACGTACGGCATGATGCCGCCGTTGCGGTAGTAGTTCGCCTCACCCGGCGTGTCGATGCGGACGACCGCGTCGAACTCGACGCTCTGCCCGTCCGCGCCGGCAGCCGTGACCTTGACGGTCTCCGGCGTACGGCCCTCGTTGAGGTCCGTCACGCCGGTGAAGGAGAACGTCTCCTCGCCGGTGAGGCCCAGCGACTCGGCGGTCTGGCCCTCGGGGTACTGCAGCGGGAGGACGCCCATGCCGATGAGGTTCGAGCGGTGGATGCGCTCGTACGACTCGGCGATGACGGCCTTGACGCCCAGCAGCGCCGTGCCCTTGGCGGCCCAGTCGCGCGAGCTGCCCGAGCCGTACTCCTTGCCGGCCAGGACGACCAGCGGGATGCCCTCGGCGACGTACTTCTCCGACGCCTCGAAGACCGTGGTGACGTCGCCACCCTCGTTGAGCTGACGGGTGAAGCCGCCCTCGGTGCCCGGTGCGAGCTGGTTGCGGAGGCGGATGTTCGCGAACGTGCCCCGGATCATCACCTCGTGGTTGCCACGGCGGGAGCCGTACGAGTTGAAGTCGCGCGGCTGCACACCGTGCTCGGCGAGGTACTTGCCGGCCGGGCTGTCCTTCTTGATCGCACCGGCAGGCGAGATGTGGTCGGTCGTGACCGAGTCGCCGAGCTTGAGGAGCACGCGCGCGCCCTCGATGTCGGTGACCGGCGACGGCTCGTGCTGCATGCCGTCGAAGTACGGCGCCTTGCGGACGTACGTCGAGTCCTCGTCCCACTCGAAGACGTCGCCCTCGGGCGTCGGCAGCGACTGCCAGCGCTCGTCACCGGCGAAGACGTCGGCGTACTCGCTCTTGAAGGTCTCGGCCGACATGGCACCGGCGACGACCTCCTCGACCTCCGACGGCGAGGGCCAGATGTCCTTCAGGAAGACGTCGTTGCCGTCGTTGTCCTTGCCGAGCGGATCGTTGAACAGGTCGGTGTCCATCGTGCCGGCCAGCGCGTACGCGACGACCAGGGGCGGGGACGCCAGGTAGTTCATCTTCACGTCGGGGTTGATGCGTCCCTCGAAGTTGCGGTTGCCCGACAGCACCGAGGTGACGGCGAGGTCGCCGTCGTTGACCGCCTGCGACACCTCGGGGATCAGCGGTCCCGAGTTGCCGATGCAGGTGGTGCAGCCATAGCCGACGAGGTTGAAGCCGAGCTTGTCGAGGTACGGGGTAAGTCCCGAACGGTCGTAGTAGTCGGAGACGACCTTCGAACCGGGCGCGAGTGTGGTCTTGACCCACGGCTTGCGGGTGAGGCCCTTCTCGACCGCGTTCCGCGCGAGCAGGGCGGCGCCGATCATCACCGACGGGTTGGACGTGTTGGTGCACGACGTGATGGCTGCGATGGTGACCGCACCGTGGTCGACCTCGTAGACGGTGCCGTCCTCGGCCGTCACCCGCTGCGGGTTGCTCGGCCGGCCACCGTCCTTGGGTGCGGCGGAGTGCCAGTCGACCGGCGCGGCCGCGGTGTCGTGACCGTTGCCGCTCCCGTTCGTCGCAGGCGCGTCGCTCGCGGGGAACGACTCCGCCGACGCCTCGTCGGCGCCCAGGGTCACGCCGTACGGGCGCTCCTGCTGCGGGACGCCCGGCTTGCGGTCGTCACCGCCGGTCTGATCGTCCTCGACGTAGTTCGCGAGGACGGAGCGGAACGCCGCCTGGGCCTCGGTGACGACGATGCGGTCCTGCGGACGCTTCGGGCCGGCGATCGACGGCACGATGGTCGACAGGTCGAGCTCGAGGTACTCGGAGTAGCGCGGCTCGCGGTCGGCGTCGTGCCACAGGCCCTGAGCCTTCGCGTACGCCTCGACGAGCGCGATCTGCTCCTCGGAGCGGCCGGTGAGACGCAGGTACTTGGTGGTCTCGTCGTCGATCGGGAAGACCGCGATCGTCGAGCCGTACTCGGGGCTCATGTTGCCGATCGTGGCGCGGTTCGCGAGCGGGACGGCGCCGACGCCGGAGCCGTAGAACTCGACGAACTTGCCGACGACGCCGTGCTGGCGCAGCATCTCGGTGATCGTGAGGACGAGGTCGGTCGCCGTCGAGCCCTCGGGCAGCTCGCCGGACAGCTTGAAGCCGACGACGCGCGGGATGAGCATCGAGACGGGCTGGCCGAGCATCGCTGCCTCGGCCTCGATGCCGCCCACGCCCCAGCCGACCACGCCGAGGCCGTTGACCATGGTGGTGTGCGAGTCGGTGCCGACGCAGGTGTCGGGGTACGCCTGGAGGCTCTTCCCACCGTCGGGGGCGTCGACCTCGCGCGTGAAGACCGTGCGGGCAAGGTGCTCGATGTTGACCTGGTGCACGATGCCGGTGCCCGGCGGGACGACCTTGAAGTCGTCGAACGCGGTCTGGCCCCAGCGGAGGAACTGGTAGCGCTCACGGTTGCGCTCGTACTCGATCTCGACGTTGCGCTCGAACGCGTCCGGCGTGCCGAAGACGTCGGCGATGACCGAGTGGTCGATGACCATCTCGGCGGGCGCGAGCGGGTTGATCTTGCTCGGGTCGCCGCCGAGGTCGGCCATCGCCTCTCGCATGGTGGCGAGGTCGACGACGCACGGGACGCCGGTGAAGTCCTGCATGATCACGCGGGCGGGCGTGAACTGGATCTCGTTGCTGGGGTGCGCCGACGCGTCCCAGCCCGCGAGTGCCTTGATGTCGTCTGCCGTGATGTCCGCGCCGTCCTCGGTGCGGAGCAGGTTCTCCAGGAGAACCTTGAGGCTGAACGGCAGCGAGTCGACGTCCAGACCCTCGCCCGTCACCGCCCCCAGCCGAAAGATCTCGTACGCGGTGTCCCCGACGTTCAGGGTTTCCTTCGCGTTGAAGCTGTTGACGCTGGCCATCGCCTCTCCTTGTTCGTCAGCCGGTGCCCGCGATCGCAGTCCGGGCCCTCGAGCGGCATCCGCCTTCTATCGTCGCGCTGTCGCGTGCGACGTGCGCGGTCAGGTCCACCTAAGTGGGGGCCGCTCGGCATTTATCTCGATGTCAAGATACACGTTATCAAACATTCGCCGGAGACCGCGAGAAAGGCGTGCCTCAGTCGGGAGGCTCGTCCCCTCAGGCGTCGCGGACCAGGACGGCGTAGGTGGTCAGGTCGCTCGGCGACTCGAACTTCTCGATCGCCACGAACCCCAGCGCGTCGACCACCTTGAGCGCTCGGACGTTGAACTCGGCGACGGTCACCCGAAAACGGGATGGTGCGAACCGCTCGCGGGCGAAGTCGAGCCCGGTCGTGATCGCATCCTGACCGAGACCCTGACCGGTGAGCTCGGGGCGCAGACCGCCGCCCGTGTCGAGCGCCGAGTCGTCGTAGTCGAAGCCGGGCACCCGCGCCTGCCTCCCGTAGCAGCGGTAGCCGATGAGGCGACCGTCCTCCACGAGCGCCCAGAAGCCGCGCGAGAGATCGGTGAAGTGGCGGGGGTCCATTCCTGTGAGGTCGTAGCATCCGTTCGGCTCGGGATAGCTCCAGGTCACGATGTCATCGGCGTGCTCACGGGTGAGCTCGACGATCTCCATAGCCACTCCTCGCTCACTCCCCCACTCACCCAGACAGCCGTCATCCAAGCACGTGACGAGGGTCACAAGCAACGCAGCCGAGACAACCCACCTCGGGCTGCGTCGGGGTGACGCCGCACCAGTACCCGGTCACAGCCGCACCAAACCTCAGCGCAGGCCCTGCACGTACGCGACGGCGGCGCGCGCGTCGCGCACGCGCGCCTCCCAGGTCGCACCCGCGACGACGAGCAGGATGCCAGCGCACCCGAGCGGGATCCACCGTGGCAGCTCACCGACGACCGGCCCCGCCCACCGCACCACCAGCAGGGTCGTCAGCGCCGCGCCGAGCAGGAACGGCACGCGCCAGCGGAGCACCACGCCGACGCCGAGGACGACCACCGCCGCGAGCGCCACGAGCAGCCCGCGCAGCGAGGTCGGCTCGGCGAGGGTCTGCGGGACGCTGGGCAGGAGCGCCAGCGCGAGCCCGGGAAGGAGGACGTCGCTCGACCTCTCGGGCTCGCGCCGCATCACCACGAGACCCGCGAGCAGCAGGAGCACACCGAACGGCAGCGTGTACGCCTCGACGACGTCCACGTCGGACGCGATCAGCCGAAGCACATAGGCCAGTCCGAGCATGACCGAACCCACGGCGGCGTAGGGACGCCGGTCGGCCCGGAGCAGCCCGACCATCACGGCGCCCGCGCCCAGCACCGTCAGCACCATGCTGGTCGCTCCGACCCCGACCACCGCCGCGAAGCCGACGCTGACGGCGGCGGTCGCACCGACGACCACCTCGATCGCCTGACGCAGCTCGGACGGGTACTGCGGCCACGACACGGCGGCGAGCAGCGCGACGGCGAGGCCGGCGGCGATCAGCGACAGGGTGCGGGTGCTTGCGCCGGCGACGTCGCTCCACGCCAGGACGGCGGCGACGGCGAGGGCGGTCGTGGCCACGCTGGCCACCGCCGCGCCACCGAGGCGCTCGGGACCGTCCGTGCGTACGAGAACCAGTGCCGTCGCTGCGACGAGCCCAGCGACGAGCGCTCCGACCGACCATGTGGCCGCGGCGGCGGGAGCGGACCCGATCGGGGCGAGAGCCGCCAGGACGACTCCCACGACGGCGACACACGCCGCGGCGTTCGAGGCCGGCGTGCCGACCCCTGTGACGAGCCAGACCACCGCGGCCGTCGCCACGGCGACGAGGAGACCGAGCGCAAGCACGAGGACGGGAAGCTCGAGGAAGACCAGCAGCACACCGACCGCGCCGGCGCCGAGCGCGGCGGACGCTGCGACGAGGGCCCGCCTCAGGGACGGCGTGCGCGACGGGACCGGCCAGGCCGACACGACGGCGAGCAGTGCAGCCCCGCCGACGACGAGCGCGAAGGCGACCGCGGCCGGCATCGGACCGTCCGTGGCGATCCGTCGGTCGATCTCCGGCTGCCAGCTGGGCGCCCACGTCGTGAGGACGCCGCCGACGGAGACCACCCCCGCGACGGCGATCCCGCCGACCATCGGGAGCGCGAGGACGGCGACCGAGGTGCGCAGCCCGGTCACCCAACCGTGGGCCGGACGTGCTCGCACCACGGCAAGGGTCGCCGCAGCCAGGGGTACGGCGACCCACGTCGTCGCCGCCAGCTCGACCGGCGTCTGTGCTCCGAGGAGGAGGAAGACGACGCCGACGCAGATCGACAGGTCGAACGCCGCGACCCCGCGGATCAGCTCGACGGCTCTGCGCGACACGTGCCCGGCCAGCATCCGGTCGGCGACGGCGGCGATGACCACGACGAGCACGCCGTGCAGGAGCGCCGCCGGAGCCTCTCCGCCCGACCAGCGCGACTCGAACGACGGTGCGATCGCTGCGGCGGTGACGATCCACACGGCGGCGAGCCCGAGCATGGACGCTCCCGCGAGCCCCGTCGCCCATGCGGCCACGAGCAGCGCACCGCGCCAGCACGCGAGGGCCAGCACGACGACCACCGCCGCGACGGGCGTCAGGGTCCACCGCAGGTCGATCGGAACCACGAGAACGAGACCGATGGCGGCGCCGGTGACACCGATCGCGACACCGAGCTGGGCGGAGACGAGCGTGGGCATCCACCGGCGCGACCACAGGGCCACCGTCCAGCCGGCCAGTGCCAGTGCCGTCGAGAAGACGAGGACGACGACCTCGCCGTCCACGTCGTCGAGGCCGAGCAGCCCGGCCGAGGTCGCGGCGCCGGCGTCGAGTGCGGCGAGGAAGCCGGTGACGGTCCACATCGACTCGGCGGAGGCGCGCAGCCGGCGCGTCGTCAGCCACGCCGCGGCGGCGCACGCCGCCGACGTCACCGCGAGAAGGATCAGCGACCTCCCCGTCAGACCGATCCGGCTCCAGGTGACGGCGACGAAGACGAAAGCGGCGACGATCAGGCACAAGGCGCCGAGCGTGAGCAGGGTGCCACCGACGGTCCAGCGCCCGGACGCCGCCGGTGCGTCGACGCCGGGACGCGGATAGGCCGTGCCGTTCCCACCCGCTGGCTGCCACACCGGCGCGGCCGGCTGCCAGATCGGAGCCTGTCCGGGTCCGGATGGCGGAGCCGGAGGAGCACCGGGCGCCACCGACGCAGCCGCTCCCACAGCGTGGGCCTGGGTCCTCCACACGGACGCCTCGGCCCGCAGGTCGGCCAGTACGGAGTCCGCCTCACCCAGGAGCCGAAGCAGCTCCAGCGAACGGGCTCCCCGCAGCTCGATGCCGCAGCGGGGGCAGCGGGCACTGCCGGTCGCCAGGGTGCCGCAGCTGGGGCAGCGCGAAGGATCGGCGTAGGTCACGCCCGAAGTGTCTCGCGTGAAGGGCTCACGACCGGCGCACGAGCACCCGGCGTGGCGGTCCGTCGCGTGCCGCTCGGATCACTGCTGCCGGTCGAGCACCGCGACGCACTCCACGTGGTGCGTCATCGGGAAGAGCGCGTACGCCTCCACCTCGCCCAGCGCGTAACCCTCGGACGCGAAGGTCGCGACATCGCGGGCGAGCGCGGCAGGGTCGCAGGCCACGTACACGACTCGGCGCGGCTGCAGCGCCGTGATCGCACGCACCACCTTGGCCCGTGCGCCGGTCCGCGGCGGGTCGAGGACCACGACGTCGCACCGCTCTCCGACGTCCCCGCGGCGCAGCATCTGCTCGACGTCGCCGTGGACGATCGAGGCCTGCGGGAGGTCGTGCAGGTTGCGGCGCGCGTCTCGCGATCCGCGGGAATCACCCTCGACGCTGATCACGGTGCCGTCGGGTCCGACCGCCTGCGCGAGGAAGGCCGTGAAGAGCCCCACCCCGGCGTACAGGTCTGCGACACGCTCGCCCGGGCGCACGTCCGCCGCACGCAGCACGGCATCGACCAGCGTCTCCGCTGATCTCGGGTGCACCTGCCAGAACCCGGTGCCACCGACCCGGAACTCTCGATCTCGGACGCGCTCGCGCACCCAGCCGCGGCCGTCGACCCGCCGTCCGTCTGCCATCACGCCGTCGGCCTCGACCGGAGGCAGGTCGCCGGTGACGTCGTACGCGCCGACGAACCGGTCGCCGTCCGACCCCGCGACCGCCATCACGCGCGAGGCCGGCCACGGCAGGGGCAGGACGTCGGGGAGCCCCGGCGACGCGATCGGGCAGGCGTCCAGCGGGACGACGTCGTGCGAGCGGTGCTTGCGGAGCCCGAGCGACCCGTCGGCACCGGTGGCGAAGGTCACCCGCGTACGCCAGCCGAGCCCGTCGCCGTCCTCGGCACCGAGCGGCGGGCGTACGACGACCGTGCGGTCGATGCGCGCAAGACGGGACAGCTGCTCCTCGACGACGGCCCCGAGCAGGTCGCGCTGGACGGCGAGGTCGACGTGCTGGAAGTCGCAGCCTCCACAGCCGCCGGGGCCGGAGACCGGACAGCGCGACGGCACCCGACCTGGCGCCGCGTCGAGGACCTCCACCGCGTCGGCGCGCAGGAAGCGGTCGCCCGGACCCCCCTCGGTGATCTCGGCGACGACCCGCTCTCCAGGCAGGGTGTGCCGGACGAAGACGACGCGCCCGTCCCACCGGGCGACGCAGTGCCCACCGTGCGCGACGGGCCCGATCTCGAGCTCGACGCGCGTGCCGGTCAGGTCCTGGGTGTCTTCGACGGGTGTGCTCACCCCTCAAGAGTGACGCATGGCCGCAATGTCAGAGCTGGCGGCGCTCGTTGAACGACCGGCCCTGGCGGACCTCGCCCGGCACCGGGCGTACGCGCTCCGGCCCGCGCTGCTTCGCGGACCGCAGCTGGTACGGGACGCTGGTGACCAGGACGCCCGGCGTGAACAGCAGGCGTCCCTTCAGGCGCAGCGCGGTCTGGTTGTGCAGCAGCTGCTCGTACCAGCGTCCGACGACGTACTCCGGCACGTACACCATCACGATGTCCCGCGGGCTCGCCCGGCGGACCTCCTTGACGTACTTGATCACCGGACGCACGAGCTCGCGGTACGGCGACCCGACCACCACCAGAGGCACCGGGATGTCGAGCTCGTCCCACCGCTCGGTGAGCCGGGCCGTCGACTCGGTGTCGAGGTCCACCGTGAGCGCCTCGAGGGTGTCGGGCCGGGACACCCGCGCGTACGCGAGCGCCCGCATGACGGGCTTGTGGAGGCGGCCGACGAGCACGATCGCGTGGACGCGCGACGGCAACGTGACGTCGGAGTCCTCGATCTCCAGCTCCTCGGCCACCGCGTCGTAGTGCCGCCGGATCCGCCGCATGACGGCGTAGAGCACGACCATGGCCGTGATCGCGATCCAGGCACCGGCGAGGAACTTCGTCAGCAGGACGATCACGAGGACCGTCCCGGTCATGGCGAGACCGACCATGTTCACCGCCCGTGACCGCATCATCCGGCGACGGTCCACCGGATCGACGACGTTCGGGAGTAGCCGGTTCCAGTGCCGGAGCATGCCGAGCTGGCTGAGCGTGAACGACACGAACACGCCGACGATGTAGAGCTGGATGAGGCGCGTCACCTCCGCGTCGAACGCGAGGATCAGCACGACGGCCGCGAGGCCGAGCAGGACGATGCCGTTGCTGAACGCGAGCCGGTCGCCACGGGTGTCGAGCTGGCGCGGGAGCAGACCGTCACGAGCGAGGACCGAGCCGAGGACCGGGAACCCGTTGAACGCCGTGTTCGCGGCCAGGATCAGGATCACGCCGGTGACGGCGACCGTGAAGTAGAACATCGGCATCGCGTTGTCGTACACGGCCGCGGCGAGCTGGCCGATCACGGTGTCCTGGGAGTACGAGTCGCCCACCGGGACGCCGTCGCGCATCAGCTGTGTCGCCGGGTCCTCGGCGAAGCGCAGGTGCATGAGGTCGGCCAGGAAGATGATGCTGAGCAGCATCGTGACCGCGATGACGCCGAGCAGCGCCAGCGTCGTGGCCGCGTTCTTGCTCTTGGGGCGCCGGAACGCCGGCACACCGTTGCTGATCGCCTCGACGCCGGTCAGGGCCGCGCACCCCGACGAGAACGCCCGCGCGAGCAGGAACGTCATCGCGATCGTCGACACCGCCCCGACGTACGGCTCCTCCGCGACGATCTCGAGGTCGGCGCTGGCGACCTTCGGCAGGTCACCGAACGCGTAGCGCGCGAACCCCCACGCCGCCATGCCGAGGATCGCGATCATGAAGAGGTACGAGGGGACGGCGAACGCCACCCCGGACTCCCGCAGCCCGCGCAGGTTGATGGCGACGAGCAGCAGCACGAGAACCGACGCGGCCACGGCCTCGTGGCCCTTGAGGAACGGGAGCGCCGCCGTCGCGTTCTGCACGCCCGACGAGATCGACACTGCGACGGTGAGCACGTAGTCGACCATCAGCGCCGACGCCACCGTGACTCCGGCGCGGGGGCCGAGGTTGACGGTCGCGACCTCGTAGTCGCCGCCACCGCTGGGGTAGGCGCGCACGTTCTGCCGGTACGACGTGACCACCACCAGCATCACCACCGCGACGGCGATGCCGATCTTCCAGTTGAACGAGTAGGCCGACAAACCGCCCATCGAGAGCACGAGGAAGATCTCGTCGGGCGCGTACGCCACCGACGAGAGCGCGTCGCTCGCAAACACGGGCAACGCGATCCTCTTGGGCAGGAGTGTCTCCTCGAGCTGCGTGCTGCGCAGCTTCCGTCCGACGAACACGCGCTTGCCCAGCTCGGCCATTCCCACGCGAGGATCGTAGACCCGTCCGGCCGTCCGCACAGCCGCGCGTGCCGTTCGCGGTGTAGCGTCGTCGCGTGCACATCGTGATCATGGGGTGCGGCCGCGTCGGCTCGACCCTGGCGCGCCGGCTCGAGGGACGCGGTCATTCGCTCGCCGTCATCGACAGCGACGCCGATGCGTTCCGCCGCCTCGGCCCCACGTTCACCGGCCTGACCGTCACCGGTCTCGGCTTCGACCGCGACGTGCAGCGGCGTGCCGGCATCGAGCGCGCCGACGCCTTCGCGGCGGTCTCCTCCGGAGACAACTCCAACATCATCGCCGCACGTGTCGCGCGCGAGCTGTTCGGCGTCGACAACGTCGTGGCACGCATCTACGACCCCGGCCGAGCCGAGGTGTTCGACCGTCTCGGCGTCCCCACGGTTCCCACGGTGACGTGGGCAGCCGACCACGTGCTGCGCAAGCTCCTCCCGTCCGGGCACGACCCCGTCTACCGCGACCCGAGCGGCGAGGTGCGCGCCGACCTCGTGAAGGTCAAGACCTCGTGGGTCGGTCGTGAGATCCAGCTGCTGGAGCGCGAGGTCGGCGGCCGCGTCGCGTGCGTCACGCGCTTCGGCAAGGCGATGCTCCCCGACCGCGAGACGCTCATCCAGGACGGCGACGTGCTCCACCTCTTCACCGCCATCGCCGACTCCGCCGACGTCTTCGAGACGCTGGAGCGCGGACCCCGCGAGGAGGACGTATGAAGGTCGCCATCGCCGGAGCCGGCGCGGTCGGCCGTTCGGTCGCCGCCGAGCTGCTGGAGAACGGCCACGAGGTGCTGCTCATCGACCGGCAGCCACGCGCGATCCGCTCCGACTCCATCCCGGAGGCCGAGTGGCTGCTCGCCGACGCGTGCGAGCTGTCCGCTCTGGAGACGGCGCACCTCGAGCAGTGCGACGTCGTCATCGCCGCGACCGGCGACGACAAGGCCAACCTCGTCGTGTCCCTGCTGGCCAAGACCGAGTTCGCGGTGGCACGCACCGTCGCGCGCGTCAACCACCCCGACAACGAATGGCTGTTCAGCGGCGCCTGGGGCGTCGACGTCGCGGTCTCGACCCCTCGGCTCATGTCGGCGCTCGTCGAGGAGGCCGTCACGGTCGGCGACCTCGTGCGGCTGTTCACCCTGCGCGGCTCGAACTCCAACCTGGTCGAGCTGACGCTGCCCGCCGACTCGCCGTACGTCGGGGTGCGGGTCGGCGACATCCGGTGGCCGCGGGACGTGGTGCTCGTCGCGATCCTGCGCAGCAAGGGCATCCAGGCACCTGAGCGCGACCGCTCCCTCGAGGCGGGTGACGAGCTCCTCTTCGTCGCTCCGACCGACTCCGAGGCCGAGCTCGAGCACCTCTTGGCTCCGACCGAGCACAAGGGTTCGGGCAAGCCCGAGCGCCGGTCCGTCGTCGCCGACGACTGACGCCTGGGTCAGTCGCGGGGTTGGAGCTTGGGCTGGATCTCGAGCGCCTCTTGCGACAGCAGCTTGCCCGCCTTCTCCGGATCCTCGATCGGCGTGTGGTTGCGGCCGAGCAGATAGACCATCCCGGCGAGCGTCGCCAGCTGGAGCGGCCACCCCATCGCGATCTTCGCCGTCGCGAGCAGGCCGACGTGGTCGCCCGCCCACAACGGGTACTGGACCGCGACCCGTAGTGCGCACGGGAGCGCCAGCAGCAGCGTGAGGACCGAGCACAGGCGGACGAGCGCGCGGTCGCGGTGCCAGGCGGTCGCGTCGCCGGTCACGCTGCCGACGATGAATCCGACCAGGGGCCACCCGATGAGAACGGTGAACACCAGACCGACGGCGTACACACCGTTGTAGATGAGACCCGGCAGGAAGGCGTCGCGTGCCTCCCCGGACCGCAGGGCGAAAACGGCGGCGATGCCGATCCCGACCATCGAGTTGAGGACGAACTGCACGGTGCTCCGCTGGAAGATCCGCAGAAGGAGGAGGACCACCGCCAGCCCGAGGCTGACGCCGAGCGCGAGCTTGAGCTCGCGGGTCGTGAGCCACGTGAGGGTGAAACCGATCGTCGGGACCGCGGCCTCGAGCATGCCCCGTGCACCACCGAGGGCCTTCGACAGCTGGGCACGGACGACCTGCTCGACCGTGGTCGGCGTCGCCTTCGCGGCCGGTTCGGCGGCGTCGGTCGGCCCGGTGCTGCTCGGCTCGGCGGCGCCGTCGGGGGCGGAGGTCATCGGCACAGCTCGTAACGGGGGTTGTAGAGCACACGACCGCCGTCACGCACACCGAGCCTGCCCGTCGCCGTGAGGGAGCGCCCGGCCTCGATGCCCGCGATGCGGGTGCGTCCGATCCACACCAGCGTCAGCGCCCCGGACCCGTCGTACAGCAGCGCCTCGAGCGCACGGGCGCCCGAGCGCGGCCGGTAGGTCACCGCCCGGATCTCGCCGTGGACCGTCACGACCTCACCGATGCGCTGGTCGCACACGGGACGACAACCGGCCTCGACCGCTTCCTCGCGGAGCTGGGCGTCGTCCTCCCGATCGGCGAGGTCGCTCATGCGTTCGCGCGTGCGCGACCACAGGCTCGTGGTGCCGCTCGTGGGGCTCATGCTTCCAGCCTAGGTCGCGGACGGCCGACGTGGCGCCCGTTCACGCCTCTTTCGTCTCGGCGTCGGCGCGGACGGCGCCGGCCGGGACGACGATCGGGATCTGCTCGCGTGGCGGCATCGGCGCATCGCCCCGGACCACGACCACGTCGCGGACGGCCTGCTCGAGGACGCTGTCGGGGTCGGCGGAGGCGCCGAGCTTGCCCATGAAGGTCGCGCGGAGCAGCCAGCGCGGGCCGTCGACGCCGATGATCCGGCTCGCCTGCACGCCCTGGCGGCCGTCGGGCGCCTGGACGGGCACCTCGACGCGCAGCTCGAGCCCGAACGACGACTCGACCTCCTCGACGGTGCCCCCCACCCGCTTCACCTCGGCGATGATCTCCGGCCGGATGTCGTCCCAGAGCCCGGAGTGGCGGGGCGCGGCGAAGGCGCGCAGCTCGACGGCGCTCTCCTCGGCCAGGGCGACCACGGAGGTCGCGACTCCGGTCTGAGGGTCGGTGGGGATCTGGAGGTCGAGACCCGCACGGCCGCGGACGATCATGGCGCCCGCATCGACGTACGTCGGGTCGTCCTCGGGCACGTCCCGCTCGGAGGCGTCCCAGGGTCCGGAGGAACGATCGAAGCCGGTGCCTTCGTCGGCAGAGGCCGCTCCCTCGTCGGAGGTATCCGCACCGTCGACGACGTCGGCTCCCTCGATCTCGGCGTCGGCCTGGTCCTTCTTGCGACGACCGAACATCACCGCGCTCCTCTCGTGCTGTCAGCGGCCGGCACGGGGCGGCCGGGCTCGTGCATCAGGTGGCCGATGTCACGGCGAACCCACCCGTCGAACCGTACCCCCCGGCCCCTCGCGAGGACTCCGGCAGGGCGTCGACGACGGTGAAGGACGCCTGCTCGACCCGCTGGAGGACCAGCTGAGCGATCCGGTCCCCTCGCGCGAGGACGATCGGCTCGCGCGGGTCGAGGTTGACGAGGCACACCTTGATCTCTCCACGGTACCCGGCATCGACGGTCCCCGGCGCGTTCACGATCGACAGTCCCGCGCGCGCGGCCAGGCCGCTGCGCGGATGGACCAGCGCGACGTAGCCGACGGGCAGGGCGATCGCGATGCCGGTGGGGACCACGGCCCGCTCGCCGGGTTGCAGGGTCACGTCCACCGTCGTGCACAGATCCGCGCCCGCATCGCCCGGGTGGGCGTACGACGGCAGCGGGATCGACGGGTCCAGCAGCGTCACCATCACCTCGACCATGGTGGACGACCCTACCGGTCAGGCGACCCTCACCGTCATGGGAACCTTGTCCCATGACCCGAGACGCTGACGCGCCGTCGTACCGCGAGAACCTCAGCGTCCCGGTCTCGTGGTGGCTGGCGTGCGCCGGGCTCACCGTGATCGTCTGGTGGATCTTCGTGCTGGCGACGCCGATGTGGGTCGCCGCCGGCGCCGCGGTGGTCGCTGCCGTGGCCGTCGGAGCCGGGCTCGCCCAGTACGGCAGCACGGCGATCGTGGTCTCGAACGTCCATCTGCGGGCGGGGGCCGCCCGGCTCCCCCTGGTGCACTGCGGCGACGTGACCGTCCTCGACGCCGCACAGACCCGCGCCCTGCACGGCCCCCAGGCCGACGCCCGCGCGTTCTTCCTCGTCCGGCCCTACATCGCCACCGCCGTGCGGGTCGACGTCGCCGACCCGCGCGACCCCACGCCGTACTGGCTGATCGGCACCCGGCGCCCGTACGAGCTCGCGGACGCCATCAGCGACGGCCACGCGCGCGCCTGACCGCTTCCCTCCGCCACTGCCCGCGGCGGCCTCGGAGCGACTAACGTTCCGCGGAGAGGGTCCGACCGGACCACGACGAAGGGAAGGATGAGCGTGGCGCGCAGCAAGAAGAAGGCGTCCGACGCCGACGGCGGCAAGCGGAAGGCCCCGAGCAAGGCCACCTGGAAGCTGATGGACCGCACCGCGACGATCGCGTCCGGCGTCCTCGCGGCCCAGGGCGCGTCGCTCGTGTGGCGCGCGGCGACCGGACGCAAGCCGCCGACGGACGCCGACTCGCGCAACCCCGACCTCGCGACCCGGGAGGCCGTCACCTGGGCGGTGCTGGCCGGCGCCAGCGCGGGCGTCATCAAGGTCGTCCTCAACCGGCAGCTGGTGAACTACTGGGTGCGTTCGACCGGCGAGCTCCCGCCGGGACTGCTGCCCACCAAGTTCCCGCCGACGGTCAAGCTCCCCGAGTCCTGAGCCGTCCCGAGTACGACGCACACGGACACGACGACGCCCCCGACCGCCGATGCGGTGCGGGGGCGTTGTGCGTGCCTCTCGGACGCGACGCGGCCTGGACTCAGGCGCAGTCGACGCAGATCAGCTGGTTGCCCTTCTCCCGGGCCAGCTGACTGCGGTGGTGCACCAGGAAGCACGAGGTGCACGTGAACTCGTCCGACTGTCTCGGAAGCACCTGGACCGAGAGCTCTTCGTGCGACAGATCGGCACCAGGAAGCTCGAACGACTCCGCGGCCTCGACCTCGTCCTCGTCCACCTTGCCCGAGTTCTTCTCGTGACGGCGTGCCTTGAGCTCCTCGATGCTGTCTTCCGACTGCTCTTCTTCGGTCTTCCGAGGAGCGTCGTAATCAGTCGCCATGAACCCTCCTCTGCGTATATCGCCCGACCTCGACGGGCCGGGATCATCCTAATTTCGTAACCTTCAGGCGCGCAGATTGTGCCACACAGATCCGCTTCACCCAACTTCAGAAGCCACAAGCGCGAACGAGTCGTAAAAATTCCTGCGCGAACGCTTCTGGGGCCGCCACGACGAGACGCTCGTCGGGGATTCCGTCCAGTCCTTGGACGACAACCCCGGCCTCGCGGGCGATGAGGCCACCTGCGGCGATGTCCCACGGCGCGAGACCTTGCTCGACGTACGCGTCGAAGCTGCCGGCGGCGAGCATGCAGAAGTCGAGTGCCGCCGATCCGGTGCGACGGATGTCACGTACATGGAGCAGGAGCCGGGCGACCGCGACCGCCTGACGCGCCCGGACGTCCGGGACGTAGTTGAACCCGGTCGCGACGAGCGCGTGCGCCGCCTCGGGAGGTGCCACCGACCGCAGCCGGACGGCGCGTTCCGCCGGCCCCTCGCGCCGGTACGAGCCCTGGCCGCGGATCGCGGTGTACTCGTGGCCGGTCGTGATGTCGACGACGCAGCCCACCTCGACCTCGCCGTCGACCTCGGCAGCGATCGCCACGGCGGAGTGCGCCAGTCCGTAGATGAAGTTCACCGTGCCGTCGATCGGGTCGACGACCCACCGGACCTGGCTCGTCGCCTCTGCCCGGCCGCTCTCTCCGCCTTCCTCCCCCAGGATGGCGTCCCCGGGTCGCTCCGCGGTGATGCGCTCGCGGACCAGCTGCTCAGTGGCCCGGTCGATCGCGGTGACGGGGTCGGTGTCGCTCGACTTCGTGGCGGCGACCTCGACCCGGCCGGACGGTCGCACGTCCCGTGCGTACGCGGCGGCCTCGCGCGCAGTCCTCAGTGCGAGGTCCAGCAGCGCGTCGCCGCTCGGCCGCCCGCTCACCGGTCCGACCCCAGCAGCGCGGGGCGTCCCGGCTCGCGCAGGTTGGCGCAGCACCCGACCGGGCAGACGTTCCAGCCCGGCGGCAGCGCGCCGACCGCGGGCTGGTCCGGAGCCTCGTCCCGCGCGAGAGCGGCACGCTCCACGACCAGCTCGCGGATCGCCGCCACGAACCGTGCGTCGACGCCCGGCGTCGGAACCCGCGCGAACCCGAGCCCGAGGCGCTCCGCGGTGGCCTTGGCCTCGGTGTCGAGGTCGTAGATGACCTCCATGTGGTCCGAGACGAAGCCGATCGGCAGCAGGACGACCGCCCCGACGCCGCTGGCGGCGACCGACTCCAGGTGGTCGTTGACGTCCGGCTCGAGCCACGGGACCTGTGGGGGCCCGGACCGGGAGCAGTAGACGAGCTCGTACGGCCGTTCGACGCCGGTCCGTTCCGCGACCTGGGAGGCGATGACGTCGGCTACGTCGCGGTGCTCCCGGACGTACGCCTCTCCCCCGACCTCGGCCCCCTCGACGACATGGCGGCCGCTCGCGGCGTTCATCGCGTCCGGGATGGAGTGGGTGACGAAGACGAGCCGGGCGGCGTCGCTGTCGTGGCCGTCGCGCCCGAGCTGTTCGAGCGCCGCGACTGCCCCGTCCACGAACGGCGCGACGAAGCCGGGGTGGTTGAAGTAGTGGCGCACCCGGTCCAGCCGTGGAGCTCCCTCGCCGATCGCCGTCGAGGCGTCGTACAGGTTCTCGCGGTACTGGCGACAGCCGGAGTACGAGGTGTAGGCGCTGGTGAAGAGGGAGACCGCCCGCTCCACTCCGTCCTCACGCATCTGGGCGAGGGTGTCCGTGAGGTAGGGGTCCCAGTTGCGGTTGCCCCAGTAGATCGGGAGATCGATGCCGTGCGACGCCAGCTCGAGGCGCAGCACCGCGATGAGGTCGCGGTTCTGGTCGTTGATCGGCGAGCGCCCGCCGAACGAGAAGTAGTGCTCCCCCACCTCGACGAGCCGCTCCTTCGGGATGCCGCGACCGCGCGTGACGTTCTCGAGGAACGGGACGACGTCGTCGGGTTGCTCCGGGCCACCGAACGAGACCAGGAGGAACGCGTCGTACGGGCTGGTGTCGGGGGCCACGGGATCCATGCGGCAATCCTGTCAACCCACGGGCTACCCTGCAGATGCAGCCCCGACGGGCCGCCCGGAGGGTGTCTCCTCCGCCACATCCGTCCGTGCGACGGCTTGTCTCGAAGGAACGCCGTGCTCGACTCGTACCGCCGGATCCTCGCGGTGCCCGGTGCGCCGGCCTTCAGCGCCGCGGCGCTGGTGGCCCGCCTGCCGATCTCCATGCTGGGGCTCGGACTCGTGCTCCTCGTCTCGGAGCAGACCGGCTCGTACGCGAAGGCGGGCACGATCTCCGCTGCCGCGGTGATCGCGAACGCCGTCGGCGCGCCCGTCCAGGGGCGCCTCACCGACCGGTTCGGGCAGCACCGCGTCCTTCCCGCGACCGCCGCGCTGTTCGGGTTCTCCCTCGCGCTCGGTCTGCTCGCGATCTACGAGGACGTCCCAGCGCCCGTGCCGCACCTGCTCGCAGCGGTCATCGGGTTCGCGCTCCCGCAGGCGGGCTCGATGGTGCGTGCCCGGTGGACCCACAACGCCCCGCCGTCGATGATCCCCACCGCCTACGCGCTCGAGGCGGTCCTCGACGAGGTCGTGTTCATCGTCGGCCCGGTGGTCGTCACGTTCCTCGCGACCCTCGTCAGCCCGTACGTGGGGCTGATCGTCGCCGGGGTCGCGGGTGTCAGCGGATCCGTGGCGCTCGCGGTCCAGCGGCGTACGGAGCCGCCGTCGGGGCGGGCGAGCGATGCAGCGTCAGGCAGCCGCGGGCGTCTGCCCTACGGGCTCCTGGTCCCGCTCGTCGGCGCGGGGGTCGGGTTCGGTGTGCTCTTCGGTGCGGCCGAGGTCGTGACGGTGGCCGTTGCCGACCACGCCGGTCACAAGGAGCTGTCCGGCGTGCTCCTCGCGATCTGGGCGGCGGGCAGCCTGATCGCCGGCTTCCTCGTCGGCGCGCGCCCGTTGCCGATCTCTCCTCTCACCCAGCTGCGGATCACGACCGCAGTCCTCACCATGAGCATCGTCCCGCTCCTGGTCACGTCGGCGCTGCCGCTGGTCGCTGTCGCGCTCTTCGTGTCCGGGTTCGCGATCGCCCCCAGCATGGTCGCGTCCACGCAGCTGATCGAGCGCGGGGTGCCGAAGGCGCGCCTCACCGAAGGGATCTCGTGGTTCACGACCGGCCTGGCCACCGGGGTCGCCCCTGGCGCCGCCGTGTCGGGCTGGGTCGTCGACAACGCCGCTCCGTCGTGGGGCTACCTGGTGTGCCTCGTGGCCGGGGTTCTCGCCGCGGCCGGGGCTTGGGTGGTCCGCGTCCCGCGCACCGAGCCCGCCGACTGGGACGAGCCCGCGCACGCCACCAGCAGCGGTCAGTAGCCGTCCATCCCCGGTGGGAGCGGCGCGTGCCACCCCCGACGGAGGGCGATCATCCGGTAGCCGAACGCGATGACGGCTCCCGGCACGAGGACCCACACACCGTGCAGGCCGAGCTCCACGGCCGCGACCGCGATCGAGGCGCCGACCAGGGCGGGGAACGCGTACAGCTCCTCGCGCAGGACGACCGGGACCCGGCCTGCCAGCAGGTCGCGGATCACGCCGCCGCCGATCGCGGTGACCATGCCGAGCAGCGCTGCCGCCGGCGGCTCGAGGCCGTACTCGAGCGCCTTGACCGCTCCGGTCACGCTGAACAGGCCCATCCCCGCCGCGTCGAAGACCGAGATCTCGCGCTCGAGCCGCCCGAGCACGGGATGGAACCGGAACGCGACGAGCCCGGCGACGAACGGCACCAGGAGGTAGCGCCAGTCCATCAGCGCTGCCGGCGGTGTCGCCCCGATGAGGAGGTCGCGGAGGAAGCCGCCACCGAGACCCGTCGCTCCCGCGAGGACGAGCACGCCGAAGACGTCGAGCGGCTTGCGCACCGCGACGAGTGCTCCCGACAACGCGAAGGCGGCGATACCGACCAGGTCGAGGACGACGAGCGCGGTGGACACGGAACGACGGTAGCGTGACCCGACGGGCCCAGCCCCGGCTGGAGGACGGTGTCGCGGGCACGAACGGGAGGACCCGGCGACCGGTCGTCCGGCGCGCTTGCTTGGATTGACCCGGCAAGCAGTCGACACTGGGGCTGGTACGAGGCGTAGAGGGCGGAGGCACAGATGCGAGACCTCACCGTGGTGGGGCTGAGCGAGGACCAGCAGTTCCTGGTCCTGCGCGGCCCGGTCGGTGAGCTGTTCCGCGTCGCTGTCGACGACCGGATGCGCGCCACCCTCAGGAACGACCGGGCACGACTCGGCCAGTTGGAGATAGCGATGGACAGTGCACTGCGTCCGCGAGACATCCAGGCTCGGATCCGCCGTGGAGAGTCGCCGGAGGAGGTGGCAGCCGCTGCGGAGCTCCCGGTGGAACGGATCTTGGGTTACGCCCACCCCGTCCTCGCCGAGCGCGAGCACATGGCTGAGCGGGCGCGCGGCGCGACCGTGCGCCGCAAGCACGCGCAGTCGAACGCGCTGACCCTCGGCGAGTCGGTCGACACGACGCTGCGCAGCCGCGGCATCGATCCCTCCTCCGCCGGATGGGACTCCTACCGCCGTGACGACGCCCGGTGGACGGTCACCGTGCGCGCCGGGGCGGTGTCGGCCGAGTACGTGTTCGACCCCGCCGGTCGTTACACGTTCGCCGACGACGACGGCGCGCGCGAGCTCGTGGGCGACGTCCCCGAGGCGTCTGACTCGGCCGAGATGGCGATCGCCGACGCCGTCTCGCGGCCGGTGGACGTCGTCGAGCTCGGGTCCGACCCCCGCGTCACGTCGCTGCGTCAGGCGCGTGCACGGCGTGCCGCCGCCGCGAACGACCGCGCCGACGAACAGCTCAGCCTGCACGACATCCCTGGTGTCGTCGAGGACGTCGAGCCGACGCTCGAGCTCGACGAACCGCGTGCCGCCGCGCCCACGGCACCTCCCGCGCCCAACGACGAGCCACACTCGGACGCGCCGTTCGACGTACCCGCCGCGCGAGGGCCGGAAGAGTCTGCGGACGTCCCGTCGTCCGACGACGCGGCGGACGACACCCCGGACGGTGCCGACGAGCAGCCGCGCAAGCGGGCCCCTCGGCGTCGCGAGCGCCGCCGGGTCCCGTCGTGGGACGAGATCATGTTCGGCGACAAGGCCTGACAGCCTGCACCACGTCGTACGACTAACGCCCCGCCTTCGGTCGAAGGCGGGGCGTTGTCGTTGGCCGCCGGCAGGTGGCCGACGATGGCTCAGCCGACGGCGTCGACCGTCACCGAGCCGCGGCAGATCTGGACCACCGCGAGCTTCTGGCCCGCTGCATCGAACTCGGTGCCGACGGTCACGGGGACCGATCGGACGTTGGCCGGGTCGTCTCCGGTGCTCAGCGTGAGGATGGCGGTCGCCTTCTCCGGGTCGACGTCGATCGACCCGACGCCTGCACCCACGCCCTCGATCAACGGCGTGTTGGTGCCCTGGACGAGGACGGTGCCGCCGTCGGCGGTGCCGAGGCACCCGCTCGAGTCGTCGTCACCCCCGCCACCGCAGGCACTCAGCGCAGCGCACGCGAGCGCTCCGGCGAGCGCGACCGCCACCCGACGTCCCACCACCGGCGAACCTCCTCGCGCCTTCAGCCCTCGCACCGTCATTCCTTGAGCGGACGACCGGTGGCGTCCGTCGTCAGTCCGTTGGCACCGACGAGATAGAGGATGCCTTCGATGAATCCCCAGATCGCGCCGATGCCGCACGTCAGGATCGTGACGATGATCTGGGCGACGCCGATCCCGGTGAAGCCGAGATAGAACCGGTGGATGCCGAACCCGCCCAGGAAGATGCCGAGCAGCCCGGCCACGAGCTTGCTCTTCGCGTAGGGGTCGACGTAGCCGTACGGAGCACCGTACGGCGGCTGCTGACCGTAGCCGTAGGGCTGCTGACCGTACGGCGGTTGCTGACCGTAGCCGTAGGGCTGCTGACCGTACGGCGGCTGCTGACCGTAGCCGTAGCCGGGCTGCTGCGGATCGTAGCCGGGCTGCTGACCGTACGGCGCCTCCTGGCCGGTCGCTCCACCGCCGGCGGGGTCCGGCGCCCAGCCCCATCCGCCGTCCGGCGCCTGTGCTGGATCGGGCTGGCTGCTGCCCGGCCCGCCGGCGTCCGGCGTCGTGGGGTCCGGCTGTCCGGAGGGAGGGGTTTCGGTCACAGCTGCTCCTTCGTGATGGCTTCCCACACCCTAGCGGTCGCCGGTCGACCGCCCGGCGGCCTACGGTGGTGGCAACACGTCAGGAGGCGCGTATGACGACCGAGCACGACATCCTGGGCACGATCTCCTCGCTCGTGGCCGAGGAGAAGGACCTGCGGAGCCGCCGCGAACGCGGTGAGACCGACGCGGACACCGAGCTGGCACGGCTCGCCGAGGTGGAGACCCAGCTCGACCAGTGCTGGGACCTGCTCCGCCAGCGGCGGGCGAAGGAGGAGTTCGGCGAGGACCCCGCGACAGCGAAGGTCCGGCCGGCCGACGAGGTCGAGGGCTACCTCAGCTGATCTCGCCTCCGGCGGCACCTTGGTAGCCGTACTAGCCTGACCAGATGACTCGGCTCGCTCGATCTGATCGGCACGCCATCCTCGTCGACGCGGGCTATCTGCTCGCCTCGTCGGCGCAGGTCCTCGTCGGCACCTCGTTGCGCCGCGCGATCGCCGTCAGCTGGGAACGCCTCGTCACCGGCATCAAGACGTCCGTCGCCGAGACGACGGACACCGATCTGCTGCGCGTGTTCTGGTACGACGCCGCGAACGCGCAGGCGACGCGACAGCTGTCGGAGGAGCACAACCTCGTCTCGCTGCTGCCGGACGTGAAGCTCCGCCTCGGTCGCGTCAACAACGAAGGCGCCCAGAAGGGCGTGGACACCCGCATCGCCCTCGACCTGGTCAACCTCGCCCTCCAGGGTGCCGTCGCCGAGATCTATCTCGTGTCGGGCGACGACGACCTGACCGAGGCCGTGGACATGGCACAGGACTACGGGGTCCGCGTGACGCTGTTCAACGTCCCGAACGACACTTCGCGGATCGGCGTCCACGCGACGGCGATGAACCTCGCGAGGGTCGTCGACGAACGCCTGCGGATCCCGATCGATCTCCTGCGCACGGTGATCACGCCGTCCCCCCGGCCGCTCGAGAAGCCGCTCGCCCCGGTCGCCGAGGCCGCAGCGGTTGCCGGCGTGGCCGTCCGCGAGCCCGAGGCGGCTCCGGCGCTTCGGATCCCCACACCGTCGGACGTCGCCCGGCTGCACCCGGCCCCCGCGCCACCGGCCGAGCAGGTCGAGCCCACCGTCGCCCTCGCCTGGAGCAGCAGCACCGGACAGGGCGGTCGACGCGGCGGCGACCCTGACGCCGACCTGCGGGAGCAGATCCCGGAGGTGGTGAGGGCCGTCGTCCGCAACTGGCTCGACTCTGCCACCCAGGCCGACGTCCGTGCCCTGATCTCGACCCGCCCGACGATACCCGGGGACGTCGACTCGACGTTGCTCACCGATCTCGTCGCCCGCAGCGACGACCGGTACCGGATCCTCCAGACCGAGACGCGCTGGCAGCTGCGCGAGGCGTTCTGGTCCGAGATCGACCAGCACGTCTAGCAGGCGGCCGGCTCAGGGGCGGAGGAACCGGTCGAGCATGGTCGTGAGCTCTTGGTCGAGAGCGTCGAGGTCGCCTTCATCGACGAACACGGGCGCCGTGAGGACGAAGGCCCAGGCGTCCAGGAGGACCGCCGACGCCAGCACCGACGTGTCGCCGTCCCGGATCGACCCGTCGGCCTGCCCGTCGCGGATGAGGTCCTCCAGGAGGCGTGCCTGCTCCTGGGTGCTGCGTCCTCGTCGATGCAGGATGTAGGGCGCGAGGAAGCCGGGATCGAGCTCGACGATGCGTCGCAGCAGCGGGAGCCTGCGCGTCTCGCGGACCATGCCGACGGTGATCACCACGAGCATCGTGCGTGCGTCGCCACCGGAGATGCCCCGGATCACCGCCTCCAGCATCCGGTGGAACTCGCGCGTGAACAGGTCGGCGACCACGCCGTTGACGTTCGGCCAGGTCCGGTAGAGCGTCGCCCGCGAGACGTCGGCACGTCGCGCCAGATCGGCCATGGTGAGACCGCGCAGGCCCACCTCGACCACGAGGTCGCGGGCGGCGTCGAGCACGCGGTCGCGGGGGATGGCGTTGTGGGCGCGCAACGGCTGGGAGGATCGGTCGAAGCCCTGACCGTGCGACAGCATGCGCAAACTCTAGCGTCGTCGGGGGGTCCTCCGCCGTGGATCGTCGCGCGCCCCGGACCGACTGTCGTCTAGGCTCGGCCGGGTGAACGTCGGTCTCATTCTCCGGGTCGTCGTCGCCACGGTGGTGACGACCGTGATCACGGCCGGTCTGGTCCCCGGCCCCGCCGCCGCGGCCGGGTCCGGCAAGGTCGTGAGCCGCAGCGCGACGCTGTACGAGGACTGCTTCGGGCACCCCTTCTCGTACGCGCTCTCCGACGTGGGCGAGGGCTGGCGTCTCACGGTCGAGCTCGTCGCATCGAGCGGTCGCGTGGTCGACCGTTCGGTCGTCACCCCGGGCGAGGGCACCTCCGGACGGGGCGCGTTCCGCGTCTGTGCCGGCTCGGTCCGCCCGGGTGTGTTCACGGTCCGCTCCCGCGTGACGTGGCCGGCGGAGGCGGGGCGCAGCGCGCTCCCGCTCGCGAGCAGCAGGCTCAGCCTGCGCCGCCCGACCAGCGCCACCAAGATCTCCGTCCGCCCGCGGCGGCCCCGCGTCGGCGCCAAGCTCCGCCTGCGGGCGACGGTGACGGTCGCCCGTCCGTACGGTCGGTTCCCGAAGGCCGGCGTGCGCGTCGTCGCGTCGGTGCGCCGGCAGGGCGCCTGGCGGCGGATCGGCCCTGTTCGCTACACCAACGCGAACGGCGTCGCGACCTTCCGGGTCCGCTGGCGGGCGAAGTCACCCAGAAAGGTCCGGGTCACGACGACCCGTACGCGCTACCACTCACGCTCGAGCTCGCGGGCGGTCACCGTCCGGAGCCGCGGCAAGGACTGAGGTCCGCCCACCTCTGGTCAGCTCGTGGTGACGCGGTCGGACTGGTCCGACTCCGGTTCCTCCGGTCGTACGGAGTTCTCGACGTCCGCGGCGGGCAGTTCGCACACCCCGTCCACGCACATCGGCGCATCTCCCCCGACCATCTGGAACGGCGTCGGGTCCGTCACCGGGCCACCGCCTCGGCGGCGACCGTCGAGAGGACCTGGGCGAACGCCTGCGGCTCTTGGGCCCCCGACACTCCGTACCGTCCCTCGACCACGAAGAACGGCACGCCGTTGATGCCGTAGGCCTGGGCCTGGGCGATGTCGGCCCGGACGTCGTCGGCGTACGACTCGTCCGCCAGGACCTGGAGCACCTCGTCCCGATCGAGACCGGCCTCTGCGGCGAGGTCGGCGAGCTCGTCGTCGTGCCCGACGTGGCGCCCCTCCTCGAAGTAGGCCGTGAAGAGCCGCTCGACGACATCGAGCTGGATGCCCCGCGCCTTGGCGAGGTGCAGCACCTGGTGCGCCTTCAGCGTCTTGGTGTGCTTGAGCGCCTCGAAGTCGTACGCGAGACCGACGCTCGCCGCGATGTCCGTGACTTGCGTCAGCATCTGGTGCACGCGTGCCTCGTCGAGGCCCTTGTGGCCGGCGAGGAACTCCACCTCCGACCCCTCGAAGTCGACGGGCGTGTCGGGAGCCAGCTCGAACGAGTGGTACTCGACCTCGATCTCGCGGTCGCCCCCGGCTGCCCTGTACTCGTCGACGCCGGCTTCGAACCGCCGCTTCCCGATGAAGCACCACGGGCAGGCGATGTCGGACCACACGTCGACCTTCAGGGGATCAGTCATACCCGTACGAACGTCGCCCGGCGCGGCAGCATTCCCGCGCGGCGGCCCTCAGGCGCCGTCCCGCGGGGGCTCGCTCCCGTCGTCGGCGGCGGCGGTGACGTCGTCCACCGGCAGCGCCTCCTCACGCTCGACGGGTTCCGTCGAGATCGAGAACCCCTCGCCGTGCTCCTCGATGCCGGCCTCGACCGCCTCGCGGACGAGCTCGACCGCCACCGCACGGCGTACCATCAAGGCGTCGGTGCGCAGGTCGAGCCACAGCACGTACGTGATGCCGACCATGATGACCGCGAACGGCAACGAGGTCACGACGGTGATGCTCTGCAGGCCCGCGAGCGCGTCGTCACCACCGAGGACCAGCATGATCGCCGCCACGGCACCGGTCGCGGCACCCCAGAAGACGACGACGCCCTTGCTCGGCTCGACCGCGCCGTGCTGCGAGAGGCTGCCCATCACGATCGACGCCGCGTCCGCACCGGAGACGAAGAAGATCGCGACCAGGACCATCACCAGGACCGACGTGACGGTCGCCATCGGATACTGCTCGAGCAGCTGGAACAGCGCGAAGTCGCTGTTGACGGCTCCCTCGGCGTCGGTCAACGCACCCGTGACGTCCTGCTCGTGGATCGCGGAGGTCCCGAAGATCGAGAACCAGACGAGGCTCACCAGAGTCGGCACCAGAAGGACGCCCGTCACGAACTGCCGGATCGTACGCCCCCGGCTGATGCGTGCGATGAACATCCCGACGAACGGCGTCCACGAGATCCACCACGCCCAGTAGAAGACGGTCCAGAGCGAGAGCCACTCCTGCATCTCCGGCCCGCCCGTGGCGTCGGTGCGCGACGCCATCTCGGGCATCTCGCCCAGGTAGGCGCCGATCGTCTCCGGGATGACGTTGAGGATGAGGAGGGTCGGGCCGACGACGAACACGAAGCCCGCGAGCGCGACGGCGAGGACCATGTTGGTGTTCGCGAGCCACTGGATCCCTCGCGCGATGCCGGAGACGGCCGACACGATGAACGCGGCGGTGAGGATGGTGATGATCGCCACCAGTGCCGGCTCGCCGACCGGTCCGGTCCAGTCGAGGAACTCGAGTCCGGCTCCGATCTGCAGCGCGCCGAGCCCGAGCGACACCGCCGACCCGAACAACGTCGCGAAGATCGCGAGGATGTCGATGATCTTGCCCGCCGGCCCGTCCGTCCGGGGGCCGAGCAACGGGCGGAACACCGACGACACCAGCTGGGACCGCCCCCGGCGGAACGTGCTGTACGCGATGGCCAGCCCGACCACCGCGTAGATGGCCCAGGGGTGCAGGCCCCAGTGGAACATCGTCGTCGCCATGGCCACACGCATCGCCTCGGCCGTCTCCGGCTCCGCCGTGCCGGGCGGCGGGGAGACGTAGTGCGACAACGGTTCGGCCACGCCGAAGAACATGAGACCGATCCCCATGCCGGCGCTGAACATCATCGCGATCCAGGAGACGGTCTTGAACTCCGGTACGGCATCGTCCGCCCCGAGCGGGATGTTGCCGTACCGGGATGCCGCGATCCAGATCACGTAGACCACGAAGTAGCTGGCCACGAGGACGTAGAACCAGCCTGCGTTGGTGATCACCCACGACTGCGACTCGCTGGCCGCCTTGCTCAACGACTCGGTCCCGATCGCTCCCCACGCCACGAAGGCGATGGAGATCGCCGCCGTGATGCCGAACACGACCTTGTCGATCGGCCGCTCCTGGCCTGCGCCGAGTGGTCGGGTCAGCCGTCCGCGGAGTGCGTCGTCGGACCACGAGGTCAGCCGTTGCCGAGGCGCTCGACGCCGCGGCCGTGAGTCCCGTCGCTCTGGTGGTTTGATCGTCATGGGTCCCCCCTTCGCACCCCGATCATCCCGCGACGGGACGCCGACGCCACCCGAAACCGCGTGTCGCTGACCGCCGGAAGCAACCGAGTACCTGCTAGGGTTCAGGAAGTAGTTGTTCGGTTCAGCGCAGGTGGATGTCCGCGCCAACGGTTCGACCGTTGGCGCGTTTGTCTTATCTGGGCCGGGCGCACCATCGCGACCTTTCGCGGTGGTGGAGCAATGTGCACGGGGGTCGGCAACGGCCGGCTCCACAGTTCGACGAAAGAGCAAGAAATGTCGCAAGGCACCGTGAAGTGGTTCAACGACGAGAAGGGCTTCGGCTTCATCGCGCAGGACGGTGGCGGTGACGACGTGTTCGTCCACTACACCGCGATCTCCGGCAACGGCTTCCGCACGCTGGCCGAGAACCAGCGCGTGGAGTTCGATGTCACCCAGGGCCAGAAGGGCCCCCAGGCGGAGAACGTTCGCGCCATCTGAGAAGTCGTCTCCTACCGAGACTTCTGACGAGGGCCCCGACACCGGAAACGGTGTCGGGGCCCTCGTTCGTCCGTGCAAGAGATCGTGCTCGGCGTTGCCGACGACGGGAGCTCCCGAGCGCGTGAGGTGATGAGACCTGAGCCGCCGCGAGGGCGGGGTCGCGGATCGACGTCAGAAGCGATCCGGTCCGTCCACGTCTTGCGTACTCCGTACCCCCGCAGCGGAGCGCGCAAGACGTGGACGAGAAGCCCGGAGTCCTCCGGACCAGAACCACCAGAGACCAGGTCTCGCGATGGCGTGCCACCATCTGACCGCCCGCGCGGGCACCCTCGCAAGGGTTGCAGCGGGGTTGCAGCACTGAATTCGCGTTGCTGCAGGTCCATTGCAGCGGGAATGTCAAAGTCAAAGCTCGTTCGCATCTCAACTATAACCGTTGGGATTTCAACCACAGGAAAAACGTGTCAACTACTGTCGCGCCGGGCATCGACGCTCTACGGTGAGGGCCTACAACGGACATTCCGCCGGAGGCGACGGGGGTACGGCATGGCGCTGCCACGGACGTCGGCGACGACTGACGCGCCGACCGATCTGCGTGCGCTCTACCGAATCCGCTCCGATGTCCTCGCCGGCCGCTCGCCCGAGCAGCAGCCGCGTCCCATCGTGCGCGCGTCCTGGGACCGCTCGCGCACCCTCGGCCTCACTCCGGACGGCGTCCCCCCGACCCCGCCGGTCACACCTTCCGAGGTCGAGGCCGAGCGCGCTGCCAGCGCCTTGCGCCCGATGATCGACCAGCTGGCCACCCTCCTCCACAGTGCCGTCGACTCCGCGGGCATGCTCCTCGCAGTCACCTCGGCCGACGCCCGGATCCTGTGGCGTGCCGGGCCGGCGCCGATGCGCAAGTACGCCGACGAGCTCGGGATGGTGCCCGGCGCGACCTGGGCAGAGGGCAACGTCGGGACGAACGGGATCGGGACGGCGCTCGTCGAGGGCAAGCCGATCGGGATCCACCAGGCCGAGCACTTCGCCGAGGGTCACCTGCCGTGGTCCTGCGCCGCGGCGCCGATCCGCGATCCGCTCACCGGCGAGCAGGTCGGCGCGGTCGACCTCAGCTACCGGACAGCCACCGTCAACCCGCTCGCGCTCCCCCACGTCGTGATGGCGGCCCAGCTCGCCGAGGCGCAGCTGCGACAGCGATACCACGAGAGTGCCGACCGCCTGCGGACCCACGCAGCCCCGATGCTCGCGCGGCTCGGCGGACCAGCGATCGCCGTCACCCGAGACGGCATCTGCGCCGCGGCCGTCGGCACCGACGCGCCGTCGCGGCTCACCCTTCCGTCGGACATCAAGCCGGGCGTCGTCTGGTTGCCGGGCATCGGCACCGTCATCGCCGAGCCCGTCCCGGACGGGTGGCTGCTGAGGCTCGCGGACGACGGCTCCGAAGAGGAGCCGATGACCGTCGTCCGGCTCGACCTGACGGTGTCGCCGGCGGTCGTCGCGATCACGGGCCAGAGCGGGTCGTGGTCCCACACGCTGTCACCACGGCACTCCGAGATCATGCTCTCGCTCGCTCTGCACCCGAAGGGTCGCTCCGCCTCCGAGCTGGCCGACGACCTGTTCGCGGATGCCGCTCGGACCGTCACGGTCCGAGCAGAGATGTCGCGACTGAGACGCACGCTCGGCGGCGTCCTGAGCGCGATGCCGTACCGGATCAGTGAGCACGTCCGCGCGGATGCCGCGCTGCCCGACGACCCGGCGCAGCTGCTGCCCGGCTCGTCCGCTCCCCTGGTGGTGCGGACACGCGAGGAGCTCGCGGCCGCTGCGCAGGACACGTCCTCGGCGGCCTCCGCCGGGCGGCACCGCGCCTACTGAGCCACTGGCCGCTGACCGCGCCGGCTCACTGCGACCGCGTGAGGCGATCGAGGAACGCCACGAGCATCGCCTCGCGCAGACCGGAGGGCGCCGCGTCGAGGAGTGCGTTGACGGGCGCCATCTGCTCGGGGAGCGTCACGGACGACGCGGCACCGGCGTCCCCACCGGCCAGTCCGGCAAGGGAGAGCAGCCCGTCGAACGCCGCGTCGTCCAGCGTCGCGGGATCGATGGCAGCAGCGGCCGCGCGCAGCTGCGGGTCGACCTCGATCGGACCGGCAGCGACGGCCTCGTCGACCGACTCCTGCAGTGCGCGAAGGAAGTCTCCGACGATGGGGGCCGTCGCGGCGGACACGGTCAGGTGCAAGGTCGCCGGGATTCCGGCGTACGCCATCTGGGGTTGCACGAACCACCCGCGCGCCAGCATGGCGTCGCTGATCGTGAACACGTCGCAGGTGTCGTCGGTGGCGATCGCCACGAGCGTCGTGTCGGGCTGCGATGCGAGCGCGAGGTGCTCGATGCGGTCGATGCCTTCGACCAGCGCCCGGGAGCCGTCGTACGCGGTGCGAGCGAGTGCGTGGTAGCCGGCATCGCCGAAGTAGGAGACGACCGCCCACGCGGCGGCGAGCGGGCCGCCCGACTTGGTCGACTGCAGCGTGGCGTTGAGCATCGTGTAGCCGGGCCAGTCGGCGCTGGCGAAGAACTGGGGACGACGCAGGTCCGGGCTCCCGTGCAGGAGGAGCGAGACGCCCTTCGGTGTGTAGGCGTACTTGTGGAGGTCGGCCGAGATGCTCGTGACGCCCTCGACCGAGAAGTCCCACGGGTGCTGGACCAGCCCGTCACGCTCGAGCCACGGGAGCACCCACCCGCCGATGCACGCGTCGACGTGGAACCGGACGCCGTGCTGCGACGCGAGCTCCGCGATCTCGGGGATCGGGTCGACGACGCCGTGCGCGTACGACGGCGCGCTCGCCGCGACGAGCACCACGCGACCGGCGTGAGCGGCGAGCGCGTCTCCGATCGCAGCCGCGTCGGCACGCAAGGTGCCCGCATCCACGGGCACGGTGATGCGTTCGACGCCGAAGTAGTGGGCAGCCTTGTGGAACGCGGCGTGGATCGAGCTCGGCACGACCATGGCCGGCCGCTCGATCTCGGGGTGCGCGTCACGAGCGGTCTGGACGGCGAGGAGCACCGACTCCGTCCCACCAGAGGTGACCGTGCCGACCGCGCCGCCGGGCGCGTGGAACAACGGCTTCGCGAACGCCACGAGATCGCGCTCCATGGCGAGCAGGCTCGGGAACGCCGTCGGATCGAGACCGTTGGTCGCGCCGTAGGACGCCAGAGCCTCCCGGCCCAGCGCATCGGCCTCGGCGATGCCGGAGTCGTACACGTAGGCGAGCGTGCGGCCCCCGTGGGTCGGCAGATCGCCGTCACGCAGCGCGGCGAGCCGTGCGCGGATGGCGTCGGGATCCTCGTGGGGGACGGTCATGGTGTCGGCTCCTGGGTGGTCGGGGTGGGCTCGCCGAGCGCAGCCCGGCGGTCGTCGAGCGTGTAGCGGCGCAGCCACAGCAGGCTGAGTGCCACGATGATCGCAGGCACCACCGAGATGCCGAGGGCGATCGCGGTCACCGCGGAGTCGGGCTGGGCGACGTCCGTCTCGCCACGCGACGACACGTAGCCGCCGAGCGCGAGCACGAGCGCATAGAGTCCGGGCCCGATCGCCAGACCCAACGTCTCCCCCGCCGTCCACACGCCGGTGAAGACCCCGATCCGGTTCTCGCCCGTGCGCGCGGCGTGCTCCGCGGCCACGTCCGGGATCATCGCCATCGGGAAGACCTGCGCGCCGGCGTAGCCGATGCCGACGACCGCAGCCGCCGCATACGCCAAGGACGGCGTCGCGGACAACGTCACCAGGAGGCCGAGCATGCCGAGCACCAGGAACCCGCTCGCCACCACGTAGCCGTAGCGCTTGCCGCGTCGAGCCGCGAGCCGCTCCCACAGCGGCGTCACGACCAGGGCCGGCCCGACGAAGGCGACGAACAGGAAGGTCGCGGCCCCGCCGCCGTCGAGCAGGTTGTCCGACGCGTAGGCGACGCCGGCCAGCATCGCGCCGACGCCGAGCGCCTGGAAGACGAAGGTGATCAGCAGGTTGCGAAAGTCCGGGGCCTGGGCCACCAGCCGCAGCTGGTCGCGCATCGTGCCCCCGGCCGTCGCCACGCCGTAGTCGGGGGCTCGCCTCGTCCCGACGTAGGCGCCGAGGACACCGAGGAGCAGGACCACACCGATGTAGACGCCCATCACGCGGTAGCCGGTGGCCTCCGAGGTGGCGTCCCCGACCAGGTCGACGACGAGCGGCGCCGTGGCGCCGGAGAGCAGGATCGCAAGAGCGAGGACGACCACACGCCAGGTCATCAAGCGGGTGCGCTCGTCGTAGTCCAGAGTCATCTCCGCCGGCATGGCGACGTAAGGGACCTGGAAGAACGCGTACGCACTCGCGCAGGCCACGAACATGACGACGACCCAGGAGCCGGCCAGCCATGTCGGGTCCTCGGGACCGGCGAAGATCAGCGCGAACGCGATCGCGAGCAGCACCCCCGCTCGCAGCAGGAACGGACGCCTCCGGCCCAACGGGTGTGTCGACCGGTCGCTGATGCGTCCGGCGACGGGGTTCAGGACGACGTCCCACGCCTTCGGCAGGAACACCATCGCGCCGGCGAGTCCCGCCGCGATGCCGAGGGTGTCGGTCAGATAGGGCAGCAGCAGCAGGCCGGGGACGGTGCCGAAGGTGCCGGTCGCGACGGAGCCGAGGGCGTAGCCGCGCCGGACGGCGGGTGCGAGCGGAGCCGAGGTGGCGGAGGACATGCGACGTTTCTACCGCATCGTCACGCCGCACCGTCCAGGTCGACACCCCAGGCCTCGAGGTCGTCCACGCGCGCGAGCGCCCAGCCGTTGCGGTCGATGCGGAGGGCGGCCGGGCGCTCGAGTCCGAGCCACCTCGTCGGCCGAGCCTTGAAGCCGAGCAGCAGGAGCTCGGCGGCGGCAGCACCCTCGTCAGCGAAGCGGCGCGGGTCGGACAGGTAGTCCGACGCCTCTATCTCGTCCACCCGGTCGCCGGACCAGCGCGCGATCCGTTCGACCGCCTCGTCGCGCGACGCGACCGTCGAGCGGACCACGTCGCGAGCCTCGACGAGCCAGGTCAGTCGTCCTCCGCTCGACCACGACTCGAGGAGCACGACCGGCGCCCCCTCGTCGAGGAGCGCCCACGGGAAGTGGCGGTGCCGCCACAGACTCCAGTAGGCGCGGTCGCGCACCTGCGGCTCGGAGTCTCGGCCGTCGGCGACATCCGCGCGGCGAGCACGGCGGCGGTGCAGAACGAGTACGGTCTTCACAGGTCCTCCTCTGGGTCAACGAACCACGACCGTAGAAGGACGGGCGGGCCTCGCGCGGCGCGCGTCCACAGATGCCGGCTGCAGGCACGTGGTTTCCACAAGGCCTGGTCTTGGCTCGCCTGTTCACACAGATATGCGCCGTATCTGTCGGCTCCAGGTCTTGCGCAACTTGTCTCTCGGGCGATCGGCGGCAAGGATACGGACCAGATCACCCAACGATGGAGCGCCCTACATGCCCCTTTCCCGCTCACCTCTCGGTCCCTTGCGGCCAGGTGACCGTGTTGCACTGGTCGCGCCCGCCGGGCCTGTTCCGACCGAACAGCTCGACCGCGCGGCCGCGCTGCTCGGGTCCTGGGACCTCGAGCCGGTCGAGGGAAAGCACGTCCGTGACCGCCACCCGCGGGTCGACTACCTCGCCGGCGAGGACGCCGACCGCGCCGCCGACCTCTCGGACGCATGGTGCGATCCGTCGATCGACGCCGTCTTCTGCGTCCGCGGCGGCTACGGCTCCGCTCGCGTGCTCGACCACCTCGACGACGACGGGCTGCGGGCCGCGCCCCCGAAGCCGCTCTACGGCAGCTCGGACGTCACGGCGATCCACGAGTACTGGCACGAGATGCTCGCTGTCCCGACCTGGTTCACCCCGATGGTCGCCACCCTCGCCCTTCTCGACGACGACGCCGCGACGGCCGAGCTGCGCCGCGCGGTGCTCGAACCCTGGGAGGGGCGAACCTACGCGAGAAGCGGTGCCGCGACGATCACTCCAGGGCGGGCCTCAGGGACGCTCGTCGGCGGGAACCTTGCCGTCCTCGCGATGACCATCGGCGCGCACAGCCGTCCGCCGCGCCGGCCAGGACCCCACCTCGCCCTGATCGAGGACGTCAACGAGGAGCCGTACCGCATCGACGGCTTCCTGACGTCGCTGCTGCGGTCGGGCTGGTTCGACGGCGTCTCCGGCGTCGTCCTCGGCAGCTGGGACGGGTGCGGCGACCTCGACGCCGTCCGCGAGGTGTGCAGCGATCGCCTCGGCCCGCTCGGCGTCCCCGTCGCCTGGGAGCTCGGCTTCGGACACGGACCCGCAGCTCCGAGCATCCCGCTCGGCATCGTGGCCGACCTGGATGCGTCGGCTCCCGCTCTCACCCTCGCACGCCCACGGGAGCAGCGATGACAGACGACACACCAGCACGCCCGCAACGGCGGTCGGCGGCCCTGCTGAAGCGCCGCCTCGTCGACGAGCAGCGCAAACAGCTCGACGCCATGCTCGACTGGGCCCTGACGGACACGACGCTCGAGGAGATGGCGGCCCAGATCGTCGGGGCCCGTCGGCGGTTCATCATCGGCGCCACCCAGTCGTTCGCGTACGCGTCCCTTCTCGCGCTCGATCTCAGCGCAAGCCTCGCCAACGTGCACCTCGTGGACGGCACGATCATCCGCCCGATCGACGTCCTCAGCGACGTCCGGAGCTCGGACGTGCTGGTCGCGTTCTCGCTGCACCGCTACCGGAAGTACACGATCGACATCGCCACCACGTTCCGGGACGCCGGTGGCCGCCTGCTCGTGATCACCGACTCCCCCGATGCGCCGCTGGCGACGATGGAGGGCGCCGACGTCGTGCTCGTCCCCCCGGCCGGAATGTCCTTCGACGAGTCCCCCTCGAGCATGAGCCTCGTGATCGGCCTCATCGCCTCGCTCACCGCGGCGAGCGCGAAGGGTTCCGGGCGTCGCAGCGCCCAGCGCGACCACCTCGGCGAGGTGCTCGACCTGTACGCCGACTGACCTGCCGACGCGTTTCTTGGACGGGTGACCTAGATCACCCGAGAACATGCGTCATTTCGGACATGGTCGTCCGTTTCATCTATGTCACGGGGTCGGGATCTACACCCCCTGCCCGATCCCGTGACCTCAGGAAGGGCCGCTCACGTCTCCCCCGGCGAGAGCGGCCCGACCGCTTTCCGGGGTCGGCTCACCGCGACCCGAACGACGTTTCGGCGCCGGCGACTGGGGGTAGAATCGACGCGTCCCCCCGGTCGACCTGAGGGGTGCGCGATGCCGTGGATCGTGTGGTTGGTGCTCGCCGTCCTGCTCGGCGTGGCGGAGGCCCTCACGCTGACGTTCGCCCTGGGCCTGCTCGCCGTCGCCGCGCTGGTCGCCGCCGTCGTGGCGGGCATGGGCGGGTCGCTGCTGGTCCAGCTGCTCGCGTTCGCCGTCACCGGCGCCGCCACGATCCTCGTCGTCCGACCCGTGGCTCGCCGTCACCTGCTGCAGCCTCCTGTCGTACGCGACGGCAGCGACGCCCTCGTCGGCCGCGTCGCCGTCGTCACCGAAGAGGTCACTGCCCTGCACGGGTTGGTCCGGGTGTCCGGGGAGGAGTGGTCGGCCCGGGCGTTCGACGAGAGCGAGGTCATCCCCGCGGGGACGCGGGTCGACGTGATCGAGATCGACGGTGCGACCGCCGTCGTCCACTTCTGGGGGGTCTGATGGAGCTCATCGTCCCGATCGTCGTGCTCGCGGTGGTGGTTGCGTTCCTCGTGCTCTCCACCGTCCGGGTGGTGCCGCAGGCCCGTCGCTACAACGTGGAGCGGTTCGGTCGCTATCGCACGACCCTCCAGCCCGGGCTGAACTTCATCATCCCGCTCGTCGACCGCATCAACACCAAGCTCGACGTCCGTGAGCAGGTCGTGTCGTCGCGACCGCAGCCGGTGATCACCGAGGACAACCTGGTCGTGAACATCGACACGGTGCTCTACTACCAGATCACCGACCCGCGCGCGGCAGCGTACGAGGTCGCCCACTACCTGCAGGCCATCGACCAGCTGACCGTCACCACGCTCCGCAACGTCATCGGCTCGATGGACCTCGAGCAGACCCTCACCTCGCGCGAGGAGATCAACGCCCGACTGCGCAACGTCCTGGACGACGCCACCGGCAAGTGGGGCATCCGGGTGAACCGCGTCGAGATCAAGGCGATCGACCCGCCGTCGACGATCAAGGAGGCGATGGAGAAGCAGATGCGCGCGGAGCGGGACAAGCGGGCGCTCATCCTCCATGCCGAGGGTGAACGGCAGGCCAAGATCCTCACCGCCGAGGGCACCCGCCAGCAGGAGATCCTTGTCGCGCAGGGCGACCGGCAGGCGGCGATCCTCCGCGCCGACGGCGAGGCGACCGCGCTGGAGCGCGTGTTCCAGGCGGTGCACCGCAACGACGCAGACCCGAAGGTCCTCGCGTACAAGTACCTCGAGATGCTCCCCCACCTCGCCGGCGGTGAGCACAGCACGTTCTGGGTCATCCCCGGCGAGCTGACCCAGGCGGTGCGGGCCGTGTCCGAGGCGTTCGGAGGAACCGCGCAGCCAGAGGGGACGTCGAAGGCAGAGGGGACGTCGAATGCACAGGACGCAGTAGAGGCGTCCCCGCCGGCCGGCGGGACCGAGTCGCTCGAGCCTTCACGCACCGATCCGGTCGCGGCGGCCGAGCGTGTCGCACGCCAGGCACAGGACGCCGTCGCGGATGCCCGCGCGGAGGTCGCTGCGGCCGAGCGCGGGTTGGACTAGCTGACCCAGGTCGCCCGGGCGCCTCACGTGAGGTGCCGGACGAAGAACCTGGCCGCGTCCTCCCCCGCGAACTGCGGGACGCCGGTGTGCCCGCCCATGTTGGCGTGCAGCGTCTTCTCCCGGGAGCCGAAGGCGTCGAAGAGGTCCAGCGCCAGCTGCCGGTCGTTCCCCTCGTCGTCCCACTGCAGGAGGACGTGCAGCGGGATCGCGACCTGCCGCGCCTCGTCGAACATGGCGCGGGGCACGAAGCTCCCGGCGAAGAGTCCGGCGGCAGCGATGCGTGGCTCGACCACGGCCAGCCGGATGCCGATGGCGATCACCCCGCCCGAGAAGCCCACCGGGCCGCGAAGCTCGGGCAGCGAGAGGAGCGCATCGAGGGTGGTCTGCCACTCCGGGACCGCCTTCTCGACAAGCGGCAGGACCAGACGGTCGACGATCTCGTCGACGGGGTCACCGGTGGCCAGCGCTTGGCGCAGATCGGCGCGCGCCTGCTCGGCGCCGGCCGATCGGCGACGTTCACCGCCCCCGGGCAGCTCGATGGTGGCGGCGGCGAATCCGTTCGCCATGGCCTGCCGGGCTCGCCCCGCCAGCCGGGGATGCATCGCGCGCAGACCGCCGGGATGTCCGAGCAGGATCAGCGGCGACGGTGACGAAGCAGGCGTCCACAGGGTGCCGGGGATCTCGCCGAGGGTGAAGTCGCGTTCGAGGCTGCCGTCGTCCAGGCGCCGTTCGGAGATGAAGTGCATGGTCGTGCCTTTCGGGAGTGCTCGTTGAGCGGCGCTCCCCGGACGACCTATCGCCCGACCGTGACCCCAGCGAGGAGCACCCACGTGGATACGTTCACGCAGACCACCTCCTCGAATCTCGTACGGCCTCCGGGAGGTTAACAACGGTCGTCGTCCTCCGCCAACCGCTTTAGCAGCGGCGGTCGTCTCCCACGACCTTCTGGAGCAGGTCGACGAGCTGTCGCTGCTCGTCGATCGACAGGTGCTCGAGCAACCCGCCCGCACCACTGGCCCGCAGCCGTCCGAGCCGCTCGAGGGTGGCGCGCCCTCGCTCCGTCAGCTCGACCAGCGTCGCACGGCGGTCGCTCGGGTCGGGACGGCGCACGACGTCTCCCACCCGCTCGGCGGCGTCGACCTTGGACGTGACCGAGCGCGGGCTCACGCCGAGCAGCTCCGCGAGCTCGCCCGGCCGCGCCGACCCTCCTGCACGTGAGAGCGCCCGGAGCATCCGCATCTGACCGGGCGCCACCGCCTCGGCACCCATCTGGACGTCAGCCTCGCAGCGCACCGCACGCATCGCCGCGTGCAGGACGGTGAGGAACTCCGCCCCGGTCGGGCCTTCTGTTGCCATGACCCACACCCTACCGTGAGCATTAATGATTTTGTACGTAGCAGATAGTGAGCTAGACTCACCTCTGGTTCAGAGACCCGCACGGAACAGGAGGTCTCACATGGCTTTCAGCTCTCCCACCGGAGCCCGCGGCGGTGGCCGCCGCTCCTTCACCCAGGACTCCGCGGTCGCGAAGCACACGCTCCACCGCGACACGATGCGACGCATCCTCGCGTTCGCCAAGCCGTACCGCGGGCAGCTCGCGGTCTTCCTCGTCATCATCGCGATCGCCGCAGCCGCCGGCGCGCTCACCCCGCTGGTGATCCGCGACCTCATCGACCACGGGATCGCTGCCGGCGACCGCAGTCGTGTCGTCGAGCTCGCCTTCGTCATCGCCGGTCTCGCCATCGTGGGTGCCGCGCTCACCGTGGCGCAGACGTGGGTCTCCTCCCGCATCGGCGAGCGGTTGATCTTCGACCTGCGGACCGCCGTCTTCGACCACGTCCAACGGATGCCGCTGGCCTTTTTCTCGCGCGCCCGCACCGGGGCGCTGGTGCAGCGACTGAACGGCGACGTCCTCGGCGCGCAGCAGGCGTTCACGTCGACGCTGTCCAACGTCGTCAGCAACTCCCTCACGATCGTGTTCACGCTCGCCGCCATGCTCGCGATGTCGTGGCAGCTCACCCTCGTCTCGCTCGTCCTGCTCCCCGCGTTCGTGCTGCCCGCTCGTTGGGTGGGAGGCAAGCTCGCCGCGCTGACCCGTGAGCGCTACGGGCTCAACGCCGACGTCGCGCAGATGATGAACGAGCGGTTCAACGTCGCCGGGGCGCACCTCGTGAAGGTGTACGGCAGCCCGACCCTCGAGTCCGACGGCTTCGCCCAGAAGGCCGGCCGAGTCCGCGACACCGGTGTTCAGGCTGCGGTCCTCGGGACCTACTTCCGAGCCGGTCTCACGACGGTCGCCGCGGTCGGCACCGCCATCGTCTACGGCGCCGGCGGCCTGATGGCGATCGGCGGCTCGCTCACCGTCGGCATGGTGGTGGCGCTCACCGCCTACCTCGGCCGCCTCTACGGACCGATCACTGCCATGTCGAACGTCCAGGTGGACGTGATGACGGCACTCGTCAGCTTCGAGCGGGTCCTCGAGGTGCTCGACCTCGAACCGATGGTCGCCGACGCACCCGACGCTCACGACCTCGCCGACGACCTGCGACGCAACGGCGCGACGCTCGAGCTCGACCGGGTCGCGTTCCGGTACCCGTCCGCCTCTGAGGTGTCGCTCGCCTCGCTCGAGGACGTCGCCACGCTCGGCAACGACCCCGTCACCGACACGCTCCGCGACGTGAGCTTCTCCGTCCCCGCGGGCGCGACCGTCGCGCTGGTCGGCCACTCCGGCGCCGGCAAGACGACGATCTCCCAGCTGGCGACCCGGATGTACGACCCGACCGCGGGCGCGGTCCGGATCGCCGGCGCCGACCTGCGCGACGTGACCCAGCAGTCGCTGCACGACGCGGTCGGCGTGGTCACGCAGGAGGCGCACGTCTTCCACGACACCATCGCTGCGAACCTCCGGTACGCCAAGCCCGACGCCACCGACGCCGAGCTAGAGACGTCGCTCCGTCGGGCGCACGTGTGGGACCTCGTCGCCTCGCTTCCCAGCGGCATCGACACCGTGGTCGGCGACCGCGGCTACCGCTTGTCCGGCGGGGAGCGCCAACGGCTCGCGATCGCCAGGATGCTGCTCAAGCAGCCGGCGTTCGTGGTGCTCGACGAGGCGACCGCGCACCTCGACTCCGAGTCCGAAGCCGCCGTCCAGGCGGCGCTCGACGAGGCACTCTCGACCTGCACGTCGCTGGTGATCGCGCACCGGCTGTCGACGATCCGCAACGCCGACCTCATCCTCGTCCTGTCCGGGGGACGGGTCGTCGAGAGCGGGACCCACAGCGAGCTCTTGGCCGCCGGCGGGACGTACGAGGACCTCTACCGGACCCAGTTCGCCGCGCACGCCATCCGGGCGGACGAGGACGTGACCGCCAGCTCGGCGGCGTGACCGCCGAGCCCGTGGGAAGCGTCGCCGGTCGATCGCGCCTACGCTGACCGTGCCTGACGTTCACCGGGAGCACGACTCGAGGAGGATCCGTGGCCAAGAAGACGAAGAGCAGCAAGGTCGAGATCGAGCTGCGTAAGCGTGTCGCCGAGCTGGAGAAGGCGCTCGACGACGTGACCAGTCGCCTGAAGCGGGCACGCAAGGATGCGGACAAGTCTCGCGTCGATGCCGAGAAGGCGATCCGCAAGGCCTCGAAGTCGGCTCAGCGCAAGATCGCCGAGACGGTCGACGCGGCGCGCGACGAGCTCAGGCGCGTGCGTCCGGGCGCGGCCACAGGCTCAGCGGGCGGCGACAGCGAGCCCTCGGTCTCCGCTCCCCCGTCCGCGGCCACGGCGGGCGCCACGCCGAACCCGACGCTCAAGAAGGTCGCGGCCCGCGACGTCCCGAAGCCGAAGCCGGCGAAGAAGACCACCACGAAGAAGACCACCGCCAAGAAGGCCACGGCAAAGAAGTCGACAGCAAGGAAGACGGCGCCTTCCGCCAAGAAGGCATCGGCCTCCACGTCGTCCGCCGCGCCCGGCGGGTCGTACGCCTCGATGACCGTGGTCGAGCTTCGCAAGGCTGCTCGCACCAAGGGCGTCAAGGGCTACTCGAGCATGTCGAAGGCCGATCTCGTCTCCCGCCTCGAGGGCTGACGAAGCGGACTGTTCGCGCAGCGGCCACCGTCGCGTCACCCCTTCGGTGGTCTCACCTTCGTAGCGTCGTCACGCCAGTGCCGACGACACGAAGGAAGCCTCATGCGCAGACTGGTCACGACCTGCCTCACCCTCGCTTCGACCACGCTCCTGGTCCTCGCCGCGCCCGCGACGGCCGAAGCCACCGACCGCCACGCACGCCCGGACCACACGAAGGGCAACCATCGCGACGCCTTCGACCTCCAGGCGCACCGCGGCGGGGTCGGCATGACCACCGAGAGCACGATCGCCGGCTTCTCCAAGGCGCTTGCGCTCGGAGTCACGACGCTCGAACTGGACACCCAGGTCACGAAGGACGCGAAGGTCGTCGTCACGCACGACCGCAAGGTGTCGGCCACGATCTGCAAGGACACCTCGCCGGTGGTGCCGGACGACGCCCAGTTCCCGTACGTCGGGAAGTACGTCAAGGACCTGACCCTCGTTCAGCTCAAGACGATGGACTGCGGCTACCAGCAACGGCCGGGGTTCCCGCAGCAAGAGGTCGTCCACGGCGCCGCGATGGCCGAGCTGAAGGACGTCTTCGCGCTCGTGAAGAAGCGGCGTGCCTGGGGCGTCACGCTGAACGTCGAGACGAAGGTCGAGGCCGGTGCGCCGCACGAGACCGCGCCGCGCGAGCTCTTCGTCCGCCGGGTCGCTGAGGAGATCCGACGCTCGGGACTCAGCCGTCAGGTCACCGTCCAGTCGTTCGACTGGGGCGCGCTGATGCTGATGCACCGGATCTCGCCGCGTCTCCCCCTCGTCGCGCTCACGAACCACGACTTCCTGCAGGTCGGCCAGCCCGGCGCCTCCCCCTGGCTGGGCGGCATCGACGCGGACGAGTTCGGCGGCGACTTCGTGAAGGCGGCCGCCTCGATCGACGGCGTCACGACGCTCTCGCCGGTGTACGGGATGCCGCAGAGCGGGACGATCGACCAGCCCGGCTTCCGGTTCTACGTCACGCCGCAGATGGTGCGTTCAGCGCACCGGCGCGGGCTCGAGGTCGTGCCGTGGACGTGCGACGACATGCCGACGGTCGCCGCGCTGATGGACATGGGCGTGGACGGGATCATCACCGACTACCCCGACCGCGTCCGCGCGCTGATGGCCGACCGCGGCATGCGCCTGCCACGCGCGTACAGGGCGCGCGGCTGAGCCCAACGATGTGACGGGTTTCCCACCTGCACGGGGAGGAGTGCGGTGGGAAACCCGTCAAATCGGGGCGGCGAGGACTACGCCTTCAGCACGGCCTCGCCGTACGGAAGGAGCCGAACCGGCCCCACGAGACCGCTCCGCACCCGCTTCGCCGCACCGAAGACGTCAGGCTGCGCCGTACGCATCCGGTTGAACAGCGTCGTGGCGACCTCGATCTCGACGTGGTTCACGCCGGCGCGGAGCAGATGGCCGACGTCGAGCCGTGTGTCCGTCGGCGATGCGTGCTCGACCGTCCGGTTGTTGACCTTGACGGCGTACGACCCGAGCACCGAGCCGAGGTCGAGGTAGGCGCCGACCGACCGGTCCCACGCCTTCGGGAGCGTGATCGTCGTCGTGTAGCGGCCGACCCCCGAGGCGTCCTCGAGGCCGGCGATCTCGTTCCACGGCGCCAACGCCTCGAGACGGTGCACCGACCGCACGGTGCTGGTCGACGTGGGAGTGCGTCCCGGCTGCCAGTCCTCGACGACCAGCGTCCACGAGCTCAAGGCGACCACCTCGGGCACCGTCTCGACCACCACGGTACGGGTCTTGCCGTCACTGACGGCCACGGCGTACGAACCGGCGGCCGAGGCGCGTACGACCAGCGACCTGCCGTCGATGCGCGCGTCGGCGGCATCGGTGTCGACCACGTTCTCCGAACGGGCAGCACCCTTGTCGGCCCAGCCGCGAGCGGCGAGCGCCACGACCGTGGACGAGCCGGGCGTGAGGCGGACCGGGAGCGTGAATGTGCGACCGTCCTGGCGGTAGACCGCCGCACGCCGTACCTCGCCGGTCCACGCATCGAGCACGTACGGCACGAGGTCGCCACCGCGCGTCGCGGTCAGCGAGACCTCCTGCTCGACGAGGGCCAGCGGACGGTTCTCGGCGTGGCGGCCGTTCGCGAGCATGAACAGGTCCGCGTCGCCGGTCCGGCGGTGCTGGTGGACCACGGTCGAGCGCTCGTGCCGCACCTGCGGCTCGACCCCGAGGGCGGCCAGGGCAGTCGGGACCTCTGCCGCCACGGACACGTTCCGGACGCTCGGCTGCGCGAGGGCCGTCCGGACCGCCTCGGCGACCGCGACGTCGGCGGTCGCGCCGGCCTTGCCCTCGGCCGTCGGCTTGCTCCAGTCACCGAGGAACACGAACGGGAACCCGCGCTCCGCGAGCTCGGCGATCTTGCGCGCCGACTCGACGGTGAGCGTCGTACGACGACCGCGGAAGGCGTCGCCCTCGACGATCATCGCCTTGTAGGCAGGCCCCTCGGGCACGAGCCGACCGTCGCGCAGCGTGACCCCACGGTCGACGAACGCGGCGGACGAGACGAACTGGTGGCTCCACCCGAGCGGGATCCCGTCGTTGGTCGCCCACTGCGCCCCGATCCCGGTCGCCGTCCATCCCTTCTGGCGGAAGAAGACGAGGTCGCTGCGGTTCCGTCCCTGCTGCAGCACCCACTGCGTACGGCGCAGGTAGTCCGCGATCCGCGGGACGTGACGCCACGACGGCTGCCGCGGGCCCCACGCCTCCGAGTAGCCGGTCGCGCCGTTGTACGGCGAGAAGGCGGCGAAGCCCGGCCACGCAGCGCCGGGCGCCTCCGCGTACGGATAGCCGTGCAGGACGGCCTGGTTGACGCCGGCGGCGTAGAAGCTGTTGAGCGTGGTGAGCACGCGGTCCCAGGTGACGTTGTACGCGGCGCCGTTGTACGCGGCCGCCTCGCACGACAGGATCGTCCGGCCGGCGATGTCGCGGCCGCCCGCCATCACCCGGTAGTCGTCGAGGTTCTTGAACCCCAGGGACTCGCTCTCGGGCTGGTCGAGGATGCCTGAGTGGGCGAGCGTGTCGGTCTCGAGCCCGTACGCCTGGATGCGCAGCTCGAGTCCGAGGTCGTGCGACCAGTCGCGCAACGGGATCAGGTGGTTGTCGCGGTAGAGGTCGCTGAACGTCATCGCGAGGTCGTCGCGCACACGCGTCGTCAGGTCCGCGTCGTAGGTCCAGAGGTACTTCTCCTTGACCTCGAGCACGACCGGCAGGAACGGCGCGAGGTCGTACCCGTTGCGCTTCCGGAACGCGTCGAGCATGCCCGGCGTCCAGATGGTCGCGTCGGTCTCGATCTCGAGCGAGTCCTCGAAGAACGTGTTGCCGGCACGCTTGATGAGACGCCGCATCTCGCGGTCCAGGATGTGGTCCTCCCAGAAGTCCGTGACGGCCTTGGTCCCGGCAGCGCTGAAGTGGTCGACGACGAAGGCCTCGGGCGAGCTGTGCGGGCCGGCCTCGGGGAGCTGGCCGGAGCCGCGCTCCCAGTAGGCGAAGAGCAGCCACGTGCCTTCGGCGGGCGCCGTCCAGGTGATGCGCCCGTCCGTGACCTGCGACGTGAGATCCACCAGCGACGCCTGCTCGAGGACGCTCTCCCGCGTCGACGGCGTGACGAGACGGACCGCGTGGACGGCGATCAGGGTGGTCTTCTCGACGTGCTCCTCGGCTGCGACGACCGGGGCGGGGAGGACGTCGTCGTACGTCCCGCCGGCGTTCACCGTCGCGAGGCCGTGGACGAGCTCCTTGATGGCCGCGTGGTCGTCGGGGACCAGCCCGGGGACCGCTGCGGGCCAGGACGGCCCGGCGGTGAGGTCGATGGTCACGCCGTCGCGGTCGGCCTGCGCGAGCGCCGCCTTGACCGCGGCGACCCATGCGGGCGTCCCCCAGCCGTGGCCCTCGGGATCGAGCTCGTCCTTCAGCCTCACGCTGTGGTGGACGTCGGCGACCTCCATGCCGCCGAATCCGGCCCGGGCGATGTCGCGGACCTCGGCCCGGATCTGCTGGGGGTCGACCAGGCCGTGCGGCCACCACCAGCGGAAGCGTGCGCCGTACCGGCTGTCGGGGTCCGCGAAGGTCCGCTCGACGCCGCGTCCGCCGAGCGCTGCCTGTGTCGCAGCGGCGGGTGAGAGCGCGCCGGGGCCCATCGCGAGACCCGCGCCGGCGACGGCCGATGCCGCGATGAACGAGCGGCGACTCAGGGAGGGCTGGCGGGGTCGATCGGTCACGAGGCTGCTCCTGGACTCGGAATGAAACGTTTCACCTTCGGGTCAGGGCAGCGTATGACGTACGGCACATCCTGGGCCAGCCGGTGACCGGTTCCGGCCACGCGAGGAACGGGCGTGGGCGGGCGCCATGACAGAGTGGACGCATGCCCTCGCCCTCCACCGCGGTCCGCGCGGCCGACCTCACAGCGACGGCGGTGCTCTTCGTCGGGCTGTCGCTGCTGGTCGTGATGCTCGGCGGAGTCGCCGCGTGGATCGGGCTCGGCACGACGCCGTGCCTCGGCGACCGGTCCGGGCGTTGCGCCGAGGCCCCGGTCGGTCCCCGCTTCCTCGCGTGGACGATGGTCGGCGCGTTCGCGCTCGTGTGGGGAGGCGCGCTGTGGCGCATCGTCGTCCGAGCACGCGGCGGGCTGCAGACCTGGACGGTGCCGATCCTCGCCGCCGGTGCTGCCGTTCTCGTCTTCGTCGTGAGCACAGCCCTGATGGCGGCGGTCGCCTGAACGCGCCGACGCCGCAGCTCCCGGACGGGTGCTGCGGCGCCGACGCCGTACGAAACCGCTCCGTCAGTGCTTGCCGCCCTTCGACGGGTACACCGCGTCGACCTCCACCTCGACGAGCCAACCGCCGACCGGGAGGTTCTCGATCTCGAGGGCGAACCGCGACGGACGTGCCGGGTTCACGACGATCGGCGTCGTCGGAGCGGCCGATCCCAAAGGGACCGCGACGGGCTTGCCGGTCGACAGACTGGTGTTCGCGAAGTACTGGCGGTACGCACGGTTCCAGCCCGCGAAGTCAGCGGTCGCGGCCCCCGAAGGGTTCTGCAGGAACACGCGCATCGTGATCACGTCGTCGTACGAGAGGCCCTGCTTGGCGAGGTTCTCACCGATCCGGCGCAGCACGTTGATGCCCTGCGCCTCCGTGATCGTGACGCCGGCCGGCAGCGCACCACCGGGGAACACTGCCGTGTCGATGTAGCGCTGCTCGGTGCCACCCGGCGCGGCCGTGTTCAGGCCGGACGGACCCAGACCGCTCGACTTGTAGACCGGCGTGTTCGCCCCGATCGCGACCCCCTCGGAGATCATCGGGTTGTCCTGTCCGTCGGGCAGCACCGAAACGGCGGTGCCCGGTCGCGGAGGCTTCGCGAACGAGCCGTGCGCGATCGCCGAGGCCGGGATGCAGACGAGGGCGGTCGCCGCGACGGCGATGGCCGTACGACGGGCGCTCATGCCGCCACCACCCGGTTGTGAAGCGCCTCGACCGTGGACCGGGCCGAGACCATCGCGCCGTGCTGCCACGCGATCGTGTACGACATGTGGTCGCCGGCGAAGTAGATGTTGCCGGTCGGCTCAAGGAGCTTGTCGTAGCTGCCGTCGGTCCGAGACGGCCACCCGACCCACGCGCCCTCGTTGTACTTCGCGGTCGCCCAGTCGACGGAGAACGCCGAGCGCACGTCCTTCTTGTAGACGTCGCCGTGGATCTCGGCACCCTGCGACAGGGCCTTGGCGAGCCGGTCCTTCGGCGACAGCGCTCCGTACGTCGTCGCGCTCCCGCCGGTGTTGTAGTAGCCGACCATCGTTCCGCGCTTCCCGTGGAAACCCGACGACGGGTACCACATGTTGCCGAGCTCGTTGTTGGCGTTGGTGATGCCGCCGTAGATCCTGTGGTCGAGCTCCCACCAGCGGCGGTCGTACTCGATCCCGATCTTTCCGGCGTTCGTGGGACGGGCGTACGCAAGCGCGGCCACGACGTCGGCGGGGAGGTTGCTGGACATCTTCGCGGCGATGTGCGGCGGGATCGTGCAGACGAGGAAGTCGGCCGAGACCTTCTTCGTGCGACGCCCGGCCGTGTACTCCACCTCGACACCGCGCGCGGTGTTGCCGAACGACAGCACCTCCGCGCCGTACTCGATCTTGTCGCGCCCGATGGCCTTCTCGAACGCGTACGGGATGCGGTCCATGCCGCCGACCGGCTGCAGCATCTGCATCGCCTGGTCGAAGCCGAACTCGAACGAGAAGTAGTTGCCGATGCCGGAGGCGAGGACGTCAGACAGTGCGTACGGCGGCAGCGGCTCGCCCGCGGTCACGCCCGGCTCGATCGCATAGCCGCGCCGGCCGCCGCCGGTGTACTTGTAGCTCGCCGCAGGGTCGCCGTTCACCTTCGCACCGATGGAGCCGAAGCTCCGGAGGAACGAGATGAGGGCGTCCTTGTCCGCCTGCGTCAGGTACGTGTCGAGCGCACCCTGGTCCGTGGCCTTCGCGAGCAGCTCGGACACGTAGCCGTAGACGTCGGCCTTGGCCGCGCGGTGGCGGATGGGCTGACCCGACAGGTTGTGGTTGCCGACGCGGTAGAGATAGCTGTCGGCGTTCTGGTTGACGAACGTCTCCAGCTCCACACCGAGCTCGCGGCAGTAGTCCACCGTGACGTGGTGCTGCGGAAGCCGACCCGGTCCGGCGTTCATGTACTGGCCGTTGGAGAAGCCGGCACGCTGGGTGTTGCCCGCGAGGTCCGTCTCGGTGGTGCCACCGCGTACCGTCCAGTTGCGGCCGCCTGGGCGCTCGCGCGCCTCCAGGATCGTGCACCGGTAGCCCGCCTTGCCGAGCTCGTACGCAGTCGTGAGTCCAGCGATGCCTCCGCCGAGGATGACGACGCTCTTGCGTCCCCTTCCGCCGAGGTCGGACGGTTTCGGTGGGGTGAACGGCGGTGTCTCAGCGGCAGCGGCCGGGCTCAGCCCGAGCGCCCCCATCGAGTGCAGCATGACTCCCGCGCCGCCGGCGATGCCGACCTGCTTGAGGAAGTCGCGTCGTGTCTGTGGCAAGGCACGCTCCTTCTGTTGAAGTGATGCGCCGAACCTAGGTACGTCGTGTTTCCGCCATCGCGTCGAAGTGTTTCCGGGCAATTACCTCGCGGAACGCCCCTCCGACCCTCCGCTCCGAGTCAGTTGTCGGTACGTCGCCGGAGCGCTGCGGCACCCACGATGGCTGCGCCTGCCGCGAGGGCGAGGGCCCCGCCGAGCATCAACCAGCCCTGCGCACCGCCGGCCTCAGGGAGCGCCGCGTCGGTGCCCGCACCCGGTCCGCCGAGGTCTTCCGTGTCGCCCCCGATGCCTAGGGACGGGCTCGCGGTCGGCGTCGTGGGCTCGGTCGGCACGGTCGGCGTCGTGGGCTCAGTCGGCGTCGTGGGCTCAGTCGGCGTCGTGGGCTCAGTCGGCGTCGTGGGCTCGGTCGGCACGGTCGGCGTCGTGGGCTCAGTCGGCGTCGTGGGCTCAGTCGGCGTCGTGGGCTCGGTCGGCTCGGTCGGCGTCGTGGGCGGCACCGGCTGATCGATGCAGTCGATCGTTCCGCGGAACGGGAAGTCGTGGATCTCGCCACCCGATCGCGTCGTCGTGGAGCCGTGCTCGAAGCGCTTCGCGATGACGTTGCCCTCGATGTTCTGCGAGCCGCGCCAGCGGAGGTCCGCCCGGGGCGCGTACAGCGTGCCCTCGACCGAGTCGCCTCCGGAGAAGGTGACCTCGGTCGCCTCCGGGAAGTTCCACAGGATCCACGGCGCGTTCGCGCCGCTGACTCCCGCCTGGTTCGGCATCGGGCCGGTGTAGCTCTCGCCCGTGACGTTCACCAGCAGCGTCGTCGCGTTGCTGGGCGCCGCGCCGCGGATGGTGAACGCCCCCAGTCCGGCGAGCTCGTCGGCACTGATGTCGAGGACGTTCGTCCGTCCTTCGGCCAGCGTCAGGTACGCCTGGGCGCCGGACGGGATCGGTGTCGGCAGAAGGCGGCCGTTCGCGTCGGTCGGCTGGAGCGACGGCTCGCACAGCCCCATGACGGTCGAGAGGTCGCGGTACTTCGGGAACGCACCGGCGACGTCGATCAGACCGCCCATGGGCGTGCCGACGGACGCCGGCACCTGGCGGGCGGTGCCCTCGATCCGCGGAGTCGACTCGTACGTGGCGTCCTTGCGGACGATCCGGGTGTTCACCGAGGCACCGTTGTGGTCGGTGTCGAGCGCGGCGAAGCCCGACCCACCGATCTTCGTGAAACCGCCGTCGAGGGTGCGGAGCACGCTGTCGCCGGATGCGGACCAGTCGACCTCGCCACCGACGTACAACGTGGTGGGGTTGGCGTCGCCGGGCGCGGTCGGCGTGCGGAAGCCGCCACTGCCCGGCTTGAGCATGACGTTGTAGCCGTTGCCGTACGCGAGGTCGCCGCCGAGAGCGACGGTGCCCTCGGACTCGCCGCCCGCGAGGACGACGTCGTGCTCGACGAAGACGAGGAAGCTGCTGTTCGCCGGGTCGGCGTCGTCGATCCGCACCGGGTTGACGCCCGTGGCAGCCGATGCCGGAGAGACCGCGAGTGCTGCGACGGCCACGCCGCCCGCAGCCACCGCCGCACCAAGTTGGGCAAGCGTCCAAGTCTTCATGCGTCCAGTGTGCCGAGCGTGCCAGGAATTCTCCAGTCGACGATCTCGGCACGTCGCCATCCGAGAGGTCAGACTGGACCAGTGACCTTCGCCGACGAAGACCTCCGCCACCTCCGCCGCTGCGTCGAGCTCGCTGCGACGGGCCTCTCCGATGGCAATGAACCCTTCGGATCCGTCCTCGTGAGTGCCGACGGCACCGTCCTCCTCGAGGACCACAACCGCGAGAAGGACGGCGACCACACCCGCCATCCCGAGCTCGCGATCGCGATGTGGGCGGTGACGAACCTCACGCCGGATCAGCGCGCGGAGGCCACCGTCTACACGTCCGGCGAGCACTGTCCGATGTGCTCGGCCGCGCACGCGTGGGTGGGCCTCGGTCGCATTGTCTTTATCGTCGCCTCCACACGTCTCGCCGAGCTCCTCGAGCAGTGGGGTGTCGGGCCGTCTCCGGTCGCCGCGCTCCCGATCACGACCGTCGCCCCGTTCCTCCCGGTGGAAGGACCGGTCGCTGAGCTCGCCGGTGAGATGGAGACCCTGTACGAACGGTGCTTCCGCCCGTCGTGACGTTCAGGCGGCGACGCGCTCGGGTCGTCGCTCCCCCAGCGTCCGGGACAGCCCGACGACCGCGGCGGTCGCCGCGATGCTCTGGGCGGCGAGCAGACCGACGAGCACGAGGGTCTGCACGAGCGCTGCCTCGTACGGGGACGCTCCGCCGAGCAGGAGTCCGACGTAGGCACCCGGGAGCGTGACGAGCCCAGCAGCCCGGGTCTGGTCGAGACCCGGAGTCAGGGAGCGGGCGACCGCGCGAGGGCCGAACTCCGCGACCGACTGGCGCGGGGTCAGGCCGATCGCGAGGCCTGCCTCGACCTCGCCCCAGCGGTCGGTCACGTCGTCGCGCAGTCGTTGCCCCGCCAGCGACACCGCCACCATCGCGCCGCCGATCACCTGGGCGGCGAAGGGGACGACCATCTCGGCGCCACCGGGAAGGACGTCGAACCCCATCACCAGGCCGACCGTCACCGACGCGCCAGCGAGGATCGCGACGAACGCGAGCGGGTAGACGCCGCGGCCGAGCCCGATCCGTCGCGTCGAGGTCAGCGCCGCCGCGGCAAGCATGACGACGAGCAGCGCCGCCGCCGCGGCCGGATGCCGGAACGCCCAGGCGATCACGAGCGAGATCAGGCTGAGCTGCACGACGGCGCGGATGGTCGCGATCACGGCGTCGAGCCGGAGCCGAACCCCTGCCCACGTCATCACCGCCACCGTCACGGCAGTGAGCAGCGCGAGCACCGCGGCGTAGCTGACGAGGTCCACGACGCCACGCTATGCCCGCGAGCCACTCGGCCGTGGCAGCCTCCCCGGCGCCGCGGCTACCTCTCAGTCGAGACTGTCCCCGTCCATCACGGACGCGCCTTGAACCCGTGGCGACGGCCCAGCTCGCGCAACGTCTCGATGCCTGGGATGCCGTTGGCGTCGTCACCCGTGAATCCCAGCCGCTTCTGCCACTGTCGGTAGGCGACGATCGTCGTCGTGCCGAACGAGCCGTCCTTCGCGTAGCGGGCCGAGAGAAGACCCTCTGCGAGCAGGCCGGCCTCGACGATCCGGACCTGCTTCGGCCGAGAGGTCGAGCCCTCAGGGCCGGGAGCGTTGTGCGCGGCGGCGAACTCCATCGCCGACACGTGCACGACAGGCACGCCCGACGTGCCCGCGCGGCCGGCGTCGCCGCCCCCGCCGACGGCGTACCGAGGTCGTCCGAACCCGCGGATCGCGCTCGACCCGCGCCAGCGGCGTCGGTGCCGGAAGACACCGATGCCCGTCCTGCTGCCGTCGAGATTGGTGTTGCCCTCGATCGTCCGGACGAAGTCACCGTCCACCCGTTCGACGAAGAAGACGTGGCCGATCCGGCCGAGATCCGGGTAGAACACGAAACCGGCGTCTCCAGGACGGGGCCGGTCGTGGAGCCGGCCCGCCCGCTTGAAGGCCCCCTGCATCGTCGGGGTGAACGCGCTGTTCGTGCCCTCGACGAGCGGGACGTCGTTCTCCTTCAGGCCGGCCACGATGAACGTCGCGCACCACGGTTGACCGTTCGCGTGGCCTGCCATGCGGGCGTACTTGTTGTTGTTGGACCCCTTCGGACGTTCCATGGTGCGGACCTGGTCCGCGGCCCAGGCGAGAAGCTGCTTGGCGGTCGCGGCGGCCATCACTCCTCCTCGTCCGTGACATCCACGTCGGAGTCCTCGTCGAGGTCGACCTGGTCGTCCTCGAGGGTCGCTCCGCCGATCAGGTCGTCGTCGTACTGCGGCAGGCTCGCCTGGTCGACGTCGTCCTGCGGGCCGTCCTCCGGATCGGGGTAGTTGCCGGTCTCCTCCAGCTCTCCCTCGGGCACGATCTCGGGCTCGACCTCGTTCATGACGCTCACCTCGTCTCGCGCCGCCCCCGCAGCGCCTGACCCCAGACTGCGTCACGTCAGGGGTGGAGGGACGTCGTTTTGTTCGTCATCCGTCGTTCACCCCTATCTCGCCCCGATGTCGCCCGGGTCCAGCAGGGTCGTCGTCATGAAGACCTCAGTGCCTCTCGAAAGCTGGCTCACCCGCGTCGTGGCTGTGGCGGCGCTGCTGCTCGCGGCCGTGCTCCAGATGACCGGCGCCGCCGAAGCGACGTCCTCCGCTCGCGACGACGGCCGCACCGGCAACGCGGCACGCGTCGTGGACGTCATGACGTTCAACATCCACCACGGCGCCGGTGCCGACGATCTGGTGAGCCTCGAGCGGATCGCCGACGTGATCCGCGACAGCGGCGCCGACGTCGTCGGCCTCCAGGAGGTGGACCGACACTTCTCGGCCCGTAGCGGCTGGGCGGACCAGGCGACCGAGCTCGCCGACCTGCTCGGGTACGAGGTGGCGTTCGGCGCGAACATCGATCGGGACCCGCCGGCGCCCGGCCAGCCGCGGATCCAGTACGGCACGGCGATCCTGTCGAAGCACCCCATCGTCGGCTGGTCCAACACCTGGCTGGCGCGCACCGGCAACCAGGAGCAGCGGGGCCTCCTGACGGCGGAGATCGACGTCCGCGGGACGCGACTGACGGTTCTGAACACCCACCTCGCGGCGAGCTCGCAGCCCGACAGGCTTGCCCAGACCGCCCAGATCGCTGCGGCGGTGGATCCACGCCAGCCGACCGTGCTCTTCGGTGATCTCAACGCCCTCCCCGACGCTCCGGAGATCGCGACCCTCAACGACGTGCTCACCGACGCGTGGACCGTCTCCGGTCGTGGCGAGGGCCTGACGTACCCGACGGACGTGCCGAAGAGCCGGATCGACTACGTGTACACGACCCGCTCGGCCAAGCCGCTGCGGACGCGGGTGCTCACAGAGGTGACCGAGGCGTCGGACCACCTGCCGGTGGTGAGCCGGGTGCTGGTGAAAGACCGCCAGGGGACGCTCGTTACCACCCGATGAATTCTTGTTGCCGCACCATTATTTCGGGTTCAACGATCTAGCGAGGCGCTCCGGACGGGTGCCAGCGTGACGACGTCACGCTGTCTCTCGGATCGGAGCACTCGCTTGTCACCCACCGCATCACCCTCGTCGGCACCGCAGGTCGCCGGCTTCAGCCGCCGCTCGCTCCTCGGCCGTTCCGCCGTGGTCGCGGGCGGCGTCGCCGTCGCCACCGTCGCCGGCACCGCCGCTGCCGAGGCGTCTCCCCCGAGCTCGGTGCTCGACCGCATCAACGACGGACTCCCGCATCTCTCGGACATCCCGAGGCGCTCGCGCGTCGTGGACTACGAGATCGCTGAGATGATCGTCCTCCTGCGGGCACGGCGTCTCACGTCGACGGAGATCACCAAGGCCTACCTCGCGCGCATCGACGCCCTCAACGGCCCGTTCGAGACGTACGGCGACAACGGCGGCTACAACGCCTTCGTCCGTGTCGACCGCGACGGCGCCCTCGCTCAGGCCGCTGCAGCGGACAAGAGGCTCCGCTCGACGCCCCGCTCGCGCGACCTTCCGCTGCTCCTGGGCATCCCCTTCGGCATCAAGGACTCCGTCGGCGTTCAGGGGCTCGAGGCCAAGAACGGCACCCACGCCTACTCGGGCAACGTGGCACGCAAGGACTCCACCGTGGTCGCCCGACTGCGCGAGGCCGGTGCGGTGATCCTCGGCCACACCGTCGCCTCGGCGTTCTCGGGATCGATCTCCGGGACGTTCGCCGGCAACGCGTGGAACAAGGACTACATCCCGGGAGGCTCCAGCCAGGGCTCCGGCGTGGCTCCGGTCGCCCGGCTCTCGGCCGCCGCGATCGGCGAGGAGACCGGCGGCTCGATCATCATGCCGTCGGCAGCCAACGGCGCGAGCGGCATCAAGCCGTCCCTCGGCGCCTCGTCGACCGCGGGCGTCATGCCGCTCTCCCCGGGGTACGACGTGCTCGGGCCGATCGCCCGCAGCGTCCGCGACGCCGCGCTCATCTTCTCCGTCATGGCGGGGCCGGACGGTGAGAACGATCCGCTCACCCTGTCCGCACCGATCCCGTTCCCCGACATCCCGATCTCGGCACGCCGCGGTCGCAAGCCGCTCGCGGGCACCACGATCGGTGTCCCGCAGACCGACTGGATGTCGCGCGGCGGCACGGGCACCTCGCCGGCCACGACGTACGACGCCGACTACCTGGCGGCCTTCGAGCGCTTCAAGAGCCAGCTCCGCTCGCTCGGCGCGAAGGTCGTCGAGTTCGCCGGGCTCGACGTCACGGTGCCGGAGAACGACCCCTACTTCCGGACCTCCGAGCGGCTCCCGCTTCCCGACGGCACCGTCGTGAGTCCGGCGACGGCAGTGCTGAGCCCGAACCGCTACGAGATCCGCTACTGGGAGGCGGTCAAGAAGTTCGCCGCGGCGTACCCGGAAAACGACGCGGCGCTGCGCCGCCAGTTCGGCGACTTCGACGCCGCCACCGCGAACGCGGGCAAGATCCCGGCCTCGGTGCGCGACGAGGGCGAGCGCCGGCGCCGCGCGCTGCAGGGCAACTACCAGAAGGCGCTCGACGACGCGGGGATCGACTTCATGCTCGTCCTGCCGATCGGCGCGCAGATCGGCCCGCGTTTCGGCGGTCAGCAGCTGACCAACTACCGCACCTTCTACCAGCTGCCGAACGCGCTGACGTGGCCGATGGTCACGTTCCCGATCGGGTACGACAGCACGGTCGGCCTGCCCATCAACGCGGCGTTCTGGGGACCGCGGTTCAGCGAGCCCGAGATCATCCAGGCGGCGCTCGACTTCCAGGCCGCGCACCCGGACTACCACGGCAAGGCGCCGACAGACCCGGTCGTCACGCCGCCGGTGGCCCGCCGCGGCGCTCCCGAGGTCGAGTCCGTGCCCCCGGAGCTGTCGAACGACCCGCTGATCGGTGAGGAGGCCTGGTCATGAGCGAGCCGTTCCTGACCGTCGAGTGGGGCCCGGTCCTCAATGGTGGCTTCCCCCTGCGTGACGCCGCGTCTCCACCGTCTGCGCCGCTGACCGTGGAGTGGGGCCCGAAGCTCGGGACCGCCTACTACTCGTACGAGGTCGCCTCGAAGTAGGACGGCGCGACGAAGCCACCTCTGCTGGTACGAAGCCATGCCGGAAAGCGCTGCTTCGTACCAGCAGGGGTGGCTTCGTCGTTCGGGGAGGCTGGCGCTTGCGCGGGCTTCCGGCTCCCGCCGGAATACTCTCCGCCCCCGGCGAGTTGGCCGCCACCATGACCACCATCGGACTCATCGGTTCCGGCCACATCGGCGCCCAGCTCGCCCGTGTCGCCATCGCCCAGGGCTACGACGTCGTACTGAGCAACTCGCGCGGCCCCGAGACGCTCGCCGACCTCGTCGCCGAGCTCGGCTCGAAGGCACGCGCCGGCACCGCCCAGGAGGCAGCCGAGGCCGCGGACCTCGCCGTCGTCACCACCCCGCTCGCCGCGATCCCGACCCTCCCCGTCGACGCGCTCGCCGGCAAGATCGTGATCGACACCAACAACTACTACCCCCAGCGCGACGGGCAGATCGCCGAGCTCGACAACGAGTCCACGACGGTCTCCGAGCTGCTCCAGCGCCAGCTGCCGACGTCGAAGGTCGTCAAGGCTTTCAACCACATCGCCTTCATGCACATCACGGAGCACGCCAAGCCGGCGGGCGCCGACGACCGCCGCGCGCTCGCGATCGCCGGTGACGACGCCGAGGCGAAGGCGACCGTCGCGTCGTTCATCGACGCCGCAGGCTTCGACGTCGTCGACCTCGGACCGCTGTCCGAAGGCTGGCGCGTCCAGCGCGACACCGCGGCGTACGTGGCGCCGTTCAACGCCGACGAGCTCCGCGAGAAGATCGGCGAGGCGAAGCGCTACCGCGACATGTGACCCCCCTCGCCGGCTGGGCGGCGCGCCTGCTCAGCCGGCGGGATCCGGGCCGAGCGCCCGGTAGTTACGCACCAGCGGCAGTCCGGTGAAGCCTGCCGCGTCGTACGCGGCGCGCGCTGGTGCGTGTCCAGGATCTCCGCCAGTCGCGACCACCGCGAACCGGCAGCCGGCTCGTTCCATCGCCTCGGTGCACGCGGCGATGAGGGCGCGCGCGACTCCGCGACGCTGGTAAGCCGGGTCGACCGCGATCATCTCGATCTCGCCGCTGCCAGGCTCCGGCGCGTCGTCGTCGTGCAGCGCGACCGCCGCGAACCCGGCGGCCGTGCCGTCGAGCTCTGCGACGTACACGTGTGGCGAGCGCTCCTCGCAGACTGCGCGTACGGCGGCCGCCTGGGCGGATTCCCACTGCGGGTTCACCATCGCGTCGAGTCGCGGCCCCAGCACCGAACCCATCGACGCGAACACCGGTGCCCAGGCTCGTAGTGACAACCCGACGACGGCGTCGAGGTCGGCCGGCTCGAGCACTCGGACATGCACCATGCGGCGGACGCTAGCCGAACCCGTGCCGTGGATCGACCGATTTCCGGATGCGGGGCCGTGGACGTAGGCGTCTGCTCGGTGGTACGACGGCAGGGGGCCATCATGACCATCGACGACTGGATCAGCCCGCCGGCGCGGTTGGCGGAGACCGGCGACTTCTCGCTGGACGAGCTGCGCCTGGCGACCCGCAACCACGGGATGCCACTGGAGATGCTCGACCTGGAGGTCACGCCGCCGGGGCTGCACTACGTGCTGGTGCACTACGACATCCCGCTCCTCGACCGGGAGGCGTGGCGGCTCGTGGTGGACGGCCACGTCGACCGTCCGCTCACGCTCGGCCTCGGTGACCTCGCCGACCTCGATCCGACCACCCGGCGGCTGACGCTCGAGTGCGCGGGCAACGGGCGCGCCCGGACATCGCCACGGCCGATCAGCCAGCCGTGGCTCGACGAGGCCGTCGGCACGGCCGACTGGTCCGGCGTCCTTCTCGCGCCGCTGCTCGAACGAGCCGGCGTCCGGGCGGGGGCGGAGTCGGTCGTCTTCACCGGAGCGGACCACGGCATCGAGCGCGGGATCGAGCAGGACTACCAGCGCGCGCTCTCGATCGACGAGGTCGAGAGGGGCGAGGTGTTCCTCGCGACCGCGATGAACGGGGCACCGCTCCCGCCGCAGCACGGCGCCCCCGTCCGTCTCGTCGTACCGGGCTGGTACGGCATGGCGCACGTGAAGTGGCTGATCCGGATCACGATCCTCGACCGTCCGTTCGACGGCTTCCAGAACGCCACGGCGTACCGCATCAAGCGCGATCCCGGTGATCCCGGTGAGCCGGTCACCCGGATCGAGCCGCGGGCGCTGATCCGCCCGCCCGGGTTCCCGGACTTCCAGACCCGTGGGCGGATCGTCGACGCAGGTCGGCACGTCCTGACGGGCCGCGCGTGGTCCGGGTTCGCTCCCGTCGAGCGCGTCGAGGTGAGCAGCGACGGCGCGGCCACGTGGTCGGACGCCGAGATCGAGCCGTGCAGTGCTCCGTACGCGTGGCAGGCCTGGCGATCCACCTGGCACGCCATGCCTGGGCCGACCGAGCTGTGCGTACGCGCGACCGACGCCGAGGGACGCACCCAGCCCCTCGAGCAGCGGTGGAACCGGCAGGGCATGGCCAACACCCACGTCCAGCGGGTGCCGGTGGTGGTGCGTTAGCGCTTCGCGCCGAGCGACCTGCCCGGCTTAGTGATGGTGCCCGTGCTTGTGCTTCTTCCCCGGGAGCTGTGCCCGGATCTCGCCACCCGGGTAGGCCTGTGAGTGCACGTTCACGTACGCCGTACCTGCCCTGATCGCCCGGATCAGCTCGTCGAACTCGCCCGCCGCGATGCCTTGACCGGCGGGTCCGACGACGTCGGCTGCGTCGATCACCCCTCTCACCGAGCCCGCCTGCGGACAGGCCTGCGTACCCGCGGGCCCGTTGCCGAGGTTCGTGCAGAGGAACACCGAGACGCCGCCGTTCACGCCCTTCTGCCCGAAGTGGATGTGCGCCTGCGTGACCGAGGTCTCGAGACCGCCGTACGTCAGGCGGTAGCGGATCGTGCTGCGATCACGCGCGATCGTGGAGCGGAACGTCCCGCCCGCGGCGGTCGACAGCGCGGGCACCTCCTCGTACCCGGTGAGCGCCGTCCGCTTGCCGGACGCACCCGCGTCCCCCTTCACCATCGTCACCCCGGCAGCGCCGGAGACGAAGATCACCGCCGCGGCCGCGACGGGACCGGCTTTGCTGACCATGAGCTGCCCCTTCGTCGTGGGGCCCGAGCAGGCGGCGAGGCTGCCGCCCCTTCTCCACTGAACGCGCGCGGTCGTACGAGGTCAACCGCCGTTGCGGAAGGATCTGGGCGGCCCTCAGGGCTGCGTCAGCACTCTCCGCAGATCGGGCAGGGACTCGATCTCGCGGTCAAGGATCTGCCGAGCGTGGGTCACGGAGTCGACGAGCGGGTGCAACGCCAGCGCCTTGAGGGCCGCCGAGCGTGAGCCGGACGTCGCCGCCTCGATCGTGGCGCGCTCGACGTCCTTCACGGTGCTGACGAGTCCCCGCTCGTGAGGGAGCAGCTGCGAGACGGCGACCGGCTTCGGGCCGCCGGCGTCCACCGTGCACGGGACCTCGATGATCGCGTCACGGTCGAGCGCGTCGAGCGTGCCGTCGTTGGGCACGTTGAGCACCAGTCCGGCGCCCTCGTCCGCCGAGATCGCACTCATCAGCGCCAGCGCCACCCGGTCGTACCCGCCGCCGTCGAGGTCCTCGTGGTCGCGCTCCCCCGCGTCCGTGCTGGCTCGTCCCTCGGCCATGTACGTCTCCTCGCGGTCGAGCCGCGTGCGCTCCCACCCCGCGAACGCCTCGCCCTCACCGGCGTAGAAGCGCTCCTGCTGGTCGAGGAGGTACTCGCCACGGGTCTGGCCGGCCTTCGCGATCGAGGCGACGGCGTCGGCGGTGTAGTACCAGTACCAGAGGTACTCGTTCGGCATCGTCCCCAGCGACGCCAACCACTGCGGCCCGAAGAGGCGCCCCTCCTCGATCTCCATCAACCGCTCGGGGTCGGCGAGCACGCGCGGCAACAGGTCCTCTCCGTCGACGAGCGCGCGGTGCAACCACCCGAGGTGGTTGAGGCCCGCGTAGTCGAACGTGATCTCGTCGCGCGGGATGCCGAGCACGCGCGCGACGCGTTTGAACAGACCTACCGGAGAGTCGCAGATCCCGATGACCTGCCTGCCGAGGACGGCCGACATCGCCTCGGTGACCATGCCTGCCGGGTTGGTGAAGTTGATGACGTACGCCTCGGGCGCGGTGCGGCGTACGGCCTCGGCGAGCTCGAGCGCGACCGGGATCGTCCGCAGGCCGTAGCAGACGCCGCCGGCGCCGGTCGTCTCCTGGCCGAGCACGCCGAGGTCGAGCGCGGACCGCTCGTCGCACACCCGACCGGCGAGGCCGCCGACGCGCATCGCGGAGAAGACGAAGTCGGCGCCCGACACGGCATCCGTCAGGTCGGTCGTGAGCCGGACACGCGGTGCGTGCGCGTACGAGGGTGCGAGGTCGGCGAGCACGGCGGCGACCCGGCGCAGCCGAGCCTCGCTCGTGTCGTGCAGGACGAGCTCGTCGACGCGGACCGCTCGATCGTCCGAGGCCAGGGCACGGTAGACCAGCGGGACGCGGAAGCCTCCGCCACCGACGATCGTAAGTCTCACGGGACCTCCTGGACGGCGACGGGAGCATCGGACGTGGTGCCGCCCGCCGCGAGCGGGCCGGCGACGTGGAGCTCGACGCCCGCACCACCGAGGACGCGCGCGGACTCCTCGTCCACCTCGCGGTCGGTGACCAGTACGTCGTACTGATCGGGGCCGCACACCCGCGCGTATCCGCCGCCCGGGAGCTTCGTGTGGTCGGCGAGGAGCACGACGCGGTCGGCCACCTGGAGCATGGCCTTCTTGACGGGGACCTCGACGGCCGTGGTGTCGTAGACCGAGCCGTCCTGACGGACACCGCTGGTGCCGAGGAACAGGATGTCCGCCTGCACCTGCGCGATCGCCTGCTCGGTGAGGAAGCCGACCATCGAGTGGTAGTTGGTCCGGACCAGTCCGCCGAGGAGCATCAGGTCGACGACCGGGTCGTCGCGCAGCTCGTCGTAGACGGCGAGGCTCGACGTGATGACCGTGACGCTGCGCCCGCGGAGCAGGCGGGCGACCAGGCTCGTCGTCGTGCCGATGTCGAGCAGGACCACGGCACCATCGGGGACGAGTGTCGCGGCGTGCTCGGCGATCGCACGCTTCTCGAGCGGGTTCTGGGTGGCGACCCGCTCGAAGGGCGCCTCCCGCTCGAGCGCGGGAGCGGCGCCACCGTGGAGCCGCCGCAGCTGACCGGTGCGCTCCAGCGCCGAGAGGTCGCGCCGGATGGTCGCGTCGCTCACGTCGAGGACGCGGGCCAGCGTGGCGACATCGACGGGTCCGCTCGTCTCGAGGAGGTCGAGCAGCCGTTCATGACGAAGGTTGGCGCGCACACGGCGACCATAACAGCCAACTTTGCGCATGTGCAGTCATTCTCGCTCACCACTTGCGCGGTTGTGCGCATTTGAGCGACACTCACGAGATGGCTGACGACTCCGCGGAGCAGGACAACGACGAGGCGTTCGATCTCTTCGTGACCGGCCCGGTGTTCCTCGACATCATCTTCACCGGCCTCCAGGAGGCGCCCGTCGGCGGGCGCGAGGTCATGACGTCCGGCATGGGATCGAGTCCCGGAGGCGTCGCCACCCTCGCGGTCGCCGCCTCCCGGCTGGGACTTCGCACCTCCCTCGGCGCGGCGTTCGGCGACGACATGTACGGCGACTACCTGTGGTCCACGCTCGCCGACGACGAGTCGATCGACCTCACCACCTCCCGCCGGTGCAGCGGCTGGCACTCCCCCGTGACGGTCTCGTTGGCGTACGACCAGGACCGCGCGATGATCACCCACGCCCACAACCCGCCGCAGATCGACGCCGGGCGCCCGAACCCTTCCCGCCCGCGGGCCCGAGCCGCGTTCGCCGACCTGGCGCACGACCGGCCCGACTGGATCGAGGACGCCCTCGCCAACGGCACCCTCGTGTTCGCCGACGTCGGATGGGACCCCACGGGCTCGTGGGACGCCGGCGCACTGAGCAGCCGGCTCGAAGGCTGCCACGCGTTCGTGCCCAACGCCGTCGAGGCGATGGCCTACACCGGTACGGACTCCCCCGGCGCCGCGCTCGAGCGGATCCGCGACTGGGTCCCGCTCGCCGTCGTGACGGCGGGCAGCTCCGGCTCGTACGCCGCTGACGCCGCCACCGGCGAAACCGCGTGGGCTCCCGCGCTGACCGTGCCCGCGCTCGACCCGACCGGCGCCGGCGACGTCTTCCTCGCGGCGCTCCTGGCGGGCACCCTGCGCGAGTGGCCGATCCTGCAGCGCCTCCGGTTCGCCAACCTGTGCGCCGCCCTGTCCGTCCGCGACTTCGGCGGTGCACTCGCCGCACCGGGCTGGGCCGCGATCTGCGACTGGTGGGAAGCCGTCGAGCCCGGGTCCTGGCTGGCCCGCGACTACGCGTTCCTCGAGGACATCCTCCCCACGGTCGAGCACCGGACGTACGGCCGGGCGGTCGCGACGATCGGATTCGTGGGGAGCCACCACGACCATGCACGTCACGACCCCGCACGACCCCATACCCGAGATTTCCGGATCGCCCGCCGCGGCGAATGACCTCAGGAGTCGCCATGACCCAACGTCCCGCATGGAAGGCGGTGCTCGCCGTCGCCGCGACGAGCGCCGTGCTCGCGTTGTCCGCCTGCACGCCCGGCGGGGACGGGGGTGACCAGGAGAGCAAGGACGCCAAGCCCGACGACATCCAGACCGACGTCGCCGCGATGGGCGACGTCACGCTCAACGTCTGGGACCAGGAGGTCCGCGGCGGTCAGGCGAAGCAGATCGAGGCGCTCAACGCCGCGTTCCAGGAGAAGTACCCGAACATCACGATCAAGCGGACGTCGAAGTCGTTCGACGACCTTCAGAAGACGGTCCGCCTGGCGATCACGAACGACGACCCGCCGGACGTCCTGCAGGTCAACAACGGTCGCGCCGACATGGGCCAGTTCGTGTCGGCCGGTCTGATCCAGTCGCTCGACGGGTACGCCGAGGTGTACGGCTGGGACGAGCGCTACCCCGAGTCGGTGCGGAGCACGGCGTCGTACAGCAAGGACGGCAAGACGTTCGGCGAGGGCAGCCTGTTCGGGATGCCGCAGGTCGGCGAGATGGTCGGCCTCTGGTACAACAAGTCGAAGCTCACCGATCTGGGCATCGAGCCGCCGAAGACCCTCGACGACTTCGAGAGCGCGATGAAGGCGGCCAAGGCCGCGGGCGAGCTCCCGGTGCAGCTCGGCAACGCCGAGGCCTGGCCGGCGATCCACGACTACGCCGTCGCGATGAACCAGTTCGTGCCGCGTGACGACACCCGTGCACTCGGCTACGGCCGCGAGGGCGCGTCATGGACGTCGGACGAGAACGTCGAGGGCGCAGACCTGTTCAAGGCCTGGGTGGACGCCGGCTACTTCACGCCCGAGTTCAACGCCGTTCCCAACGACACGTCCTGGCGCAACTTCGCGAAGGGCCAGGGCGTGTTCATGATCGGCGGGACCTGGTACCAGGCGGATCTCGAGGCGGCGATGGGCGACAACCTCGGCTTCGCCCTTCCGCCCGTCGGCCCCGTCGGTGAGCCCGCCGTCACCGGCGGCACGGGCCTCCCGTTCGCCATCGCCGATGCGAGCGAGCATGCCGACGCCGCCGCGGCGTACGTCGACTTCCTCACCAACGCGGACGCGATGAAGGTGATCCAGGAGAACGGCGGCCTGCCCGTCGTGGACGGAGACGCTGCCACCGCGGCGGGCGTGGGCAAGGAGGTCGTCACGGCGTGGAACACGGTCGGCGAGGAGGACTCCCTCGTCCCGTACCTCGACTGGGCGACGCCCGACATGAGCGACCTGATGGGCCAGGAGCTGCAGAAGCTGAGCGACGGCTCGATCGACACGGCAACGTTCCTGGACGCGCTGGAGACGAACTACTCGGAATTCACGGACCAGAACGAGTGACGAGCGACAGCACGGCGAGCGTCGCGGCCGGGGGTGCACCGAAGGAGGCGCAACCCCGGCCGGGCGCCCGGCGGCGTCACGGGCCGCCGGGCGAGCCGCGGGCGATCGCGTACCTCTACATCCTGCCGGGGTTCGTCGTCCTCACGCTGTTCCTGCTGGCGCCGCTGGCGTACGCGGTGTGGCTGTCGCTCTTCGAGTGGGACGGCCTCTCCCCCGGTACGTGGGTGGGCCTGCAGAACTACGTCGACGTCCTGACCGACCCGACGCTGCGCGCGCCGTTCCTGCACGCCCTCGTGCTGGTCGTGTTCTTCTCGCTGATCCCCGTCGTCCTCGGACTCCTCGCGGCCTCGCTGCTGATGCGGTCCACCGTCCGCGGCCGCGGCATCTTCCAGGCGGTCGTGTTCGTCCCGCAGGTGATCGCCCTCACCGTCGTGGCGGTGGCCTGGAAGCGGATCCTCGCCCCGGACGGCCCGCTCAACGACGTCCTGCGCGCGATCGGGCTCGACGGTCTCGCACGAGGGTGGCTCGGTGATCCCGACACGGCTCTGGTCGCGATCGGCATCGTCGGCACCTGGCTCGGCGCAGGGCTCTGCACGGTGCTCTTCCTCGCCGGGCTCTCCCGCATGCCGCGCTCCGTCTACGACGCCGCTCGTCTCGACGGCGTCGGGTTCTTCCGCGAGACCTTCGTGATCAGCCTGCCCTCGCTGCGCAACGAGCTCGCCGTCGCCCTGACGCTGACGATGGTCGCCGCGCTGCGGACGTTCGACCTCGTCTACCTGATGACCTCGGGCGGACCCGGCGGGGCGACGGCCGTCCCGGCGTACGAGGTCTACATGAAGTCGATGCGTCAGGGCGAGGTCGGCACCGGCGTCACCATCGCCCTGATCCTGGCCGCGTTCATCATGCTGCTCACCGTGCTGGTGAACCGGATCCCGGAGCGTGAGGAGCGATGAACGAGTCCCGGATCGAGCGCAGCGTCACGATCGTCGTCCTGGCGCTGGGGACGGTGGCCGCGCTGTTCCCGATCGCGATGATCATCGCGTCGGCGTTCCTCTCCGACAACCCCAACGAGTCCGGCATCGTCTGGACCAACTTCGCGACGGCGTGGGACCAGGGCCACTTCTCGACCTACATGCGGTCCAGCGTGATCGTCACGGTGTCGGTGGTCATCCTGGCCACGGCGCTCTCGTGCCTGCTCGGCTACGCGTTCGGCACGATGCGGTTCCGCGGCTCGTCGGTGCTGTTCTACGTCCTGCTGCTCGGGCTGATGGTGCCCAACGAGGCGATCGTCGTCCCGCTGTACTACCAGCTCCAGGAGCTCGGCCAGACCAACACCTACCAGGCGCTGATCTTCCCGCAGGTCGCCCAGTCGCTGGCCTTCGGCACGTTCTGGATGCGGGCCTACTTCCGGGGGACCTCGCGCGAGCTCGTGGAGGCCGCGCGCCTCGACGGCGCGGGGCACTTCCGCGTGCTCTGGTCGGTCCTGCTCCCGATGGGCAGGCCGGCCATCATCACGATGGTCGTGCTGTTCTCGATGTGGACCTGGAACGAGTTCCTGCTGCCGCTGGTGATGATCCCCAGCAACGAGGACCTGCGTACGGCGCCGCTCGGGCTCACCTTCTTCAGCGGCCAGTACACCGGGTCGCCGTCGCTGCTCGCGGCCGCCGCGCTGATCGTCGCGCTCCCGATGCTCGTCATCTACCTGATCGCCCAACGTCACTTCATCCGCGGCATGACCGAGGGGGCAGTGAAGGGGTGATGCGCGTCCGACGCGGACGCAACCCACTGGTGAAAGAAGGGGGACTCATGATCCAGCGTACGAAGCACACGACGAAATCCACCGGGGCCGCTCCGCCACGACGATGGCGCACGCTCGCCACGGCCTCGGCCGCAGCGGCTCTCGTCGGCGCAGGTCTCGTCACCGGCCCGGCAGCGGCCGCACCGTCGTCGGGCGGCAACGACGCCCGCGCGGCGTCCAAGAAGGCGGAGGTGACCGACCTCGACGTCCTGTTCGTCGGGGCACACCCCGACGACGAGTCGGGCCGGCTCTCCACGTTCGGTCAGTGGGGAGAGCAGTACGGCAGCCGCGTCGGTGTCGTCACCATCACCCGGGGCGAGGGCGGCGGGAACGCCGTCGGCCCCGAGGAGGGCCCCGCACTGGGCCTGATCCGCGAGCGCGAGGAGCGCGCCGCGGTCGGGACCGCCGACGTACGGGACGTCTTCAACCTCGACAAGGTCGACTTCTACTACTCCGTGAGCGCACCCCTGCACCAGCAGGCGTGGGACGCGGAGGACACCCTCGAACGGCTCGTCCGGATCGTGCGCGAGACCCGGCCCGACGTCGTCGTCACCATGACCCCGGCCCCGACTCCTGGCAACCACGGCGGTCACCAGGAGGCAGCCCGCCTGGCGGCGGAGGCGTACGCCGTCGCCGGCGATCCGTCCCGCTTCCGGTCGCAGATCACCAAGGAGGGCCTGCGGCCGTACGCCCCCGCGAAGCTGTTCCTGAACTCCGCCCGAGGCAGCGGTCAGCCCGGCTCGTCGTGCCCCCGTTCCTTCACACCGACCGATCCCACCGACGACGTGTACGGCGTCTGGGCCGGGGCGCGCTCGGCGGCCAGCGGCAAGACCTGGGCGCTCGTCGAGCGTGAGGCGCAGCGCAAGTACGCCTCGCAGGGCTGGGCCGGATTCCCGGACCCGAGCTCCGATCCCGAGGCGATCGCCTGCGACTACTTCACGCAGGTCGCGTCGCGGGTCCCGTTCGCCCGTGGGGACCAGTCCGCCGCCGCGGCGTCTCCGGGGACGATGCTCCAGGGTGCCGTGCTCCAGGCTCGCGACGGGCTCCCGCTCGGCACGGGCCTCGAGCTGACTGCTGAGACCGTCGACGTCGTTCCCGGAGAGTCCGTGACACTCAAGGCGCGGCTCACTGCACCGAAGCGCTCCCGCCTCGTGCGTGCGACAGGCACGGTCACGCTGCCGGACGGCTGGCGAGGGACACGGTCCGTGGCGTTCGGCACCGTCCGCCGCGGCAAGACCGTCACGCGAAGCATCCGCGTCACAGCACCGAGCGACGCGACACCGAACGCTCGCGTGCTGGTCGGCCTCGACGTACGTTCCGGCTCCCGCGCGGGCTACACCAACCAGAAGCTGTCGGTGACTCCGGACGTCTCCGGCACCCAGCAGCTCCTGCCGCAGGTCGCGGAGTTCGAGGAGTGGGCGCCGACGGTCGGCCTGCCGCAGCTGCGCGGCCTCGTCGCGCCGGTGCTGACGCTGCCCAGCGGTGGCACCCGCACGGTCGGTGTCGATGTCACGAACCACAGCGACACCGCCCAGTCCGGGACGGTCACCGTGGACCTGCCCGAGGGCTTCACGGCGGCGGACGACTCCGTCGCGTACGAGGCCCTCGCGCCGGGCGAGACGCGACGCCTGGACCTGGAGGTGACGAACACCGACGACACCCTGCCCACGTCCAACGAGGGCGGCGCCGGCGGTGACTACGCCTACACGATCACGACGACCAGCGCGTCCGGGTCGTCCACCGCGACGGCTGCGCTCGAGCTGGTGCCGACGACACAGGTCGGCGAGACCGCTGCGCCGACGCTGGACGGCACCGTCGGCGACGGTGAGTACGCGTCGACGATCGACCTGTCGCGGCGGTGGGAGGGCGAGGCGTGCACGTCGCCGGCCGACTGCAGCGCGACGGGCCACGTCACGCGGTCCGGTGACGACCTGTACGTCGCCGCCGAGGTGACCGACGACGTACAGAGCGCTGTGCTCGCGGCGTCGGACTGCAAGCGTCACTGGCGCGTCGACTCGGTGGAGGTCGCCATCGACCCGGCCGGGACGTCGGAGAACACGTCGACGACCTTCAAGATCGGAGCGCTCCCGTTCACGGCGGAGGGTCAGTCGTGCGCCGCACGCGACGCCGACCACACCCAGGGACCGATCGGGGCGTTCCCGATGACGGGCGAGGGTGGCTCGGACGAGACCACGCTCGACCCGGGCAACGTGGCGCCCGGGTTCGCGATGGCCTCCTCGGTCACCACGCCGTACACCGGCTACGTCGTCGAGATGAAGATCCCGCTGGCAGCGCTGCCGGCGACGGTCGATCCCGAGCGCATGGGGTTCAACATGTTCGTCTACGACTCCGACACGCAGGACAAGGCCGGCCAGACCCGCATCGGCTGGTCCACCTGGGGCGGCGTCCAGGGCGACCCGTACCGGTGGGGTCGTGTCGAGCTCGGCGGCGACGCACCTCCGGAGGTGGAGAGCACGCCGCCGAAGCTCGACTTCCCGGCGCTCGACAGCCTCGAGTCGCCGCAGTCGATCGAGCAGGCCGTACGCTCCGGCGTCGGCCTTTCGGGACTCCCCACCCTCGCGCCGAGGTCGACCGCACGCGTGGTGCGGGCGACGGTGCGCGGCAGCACGGCCGTGGTGACGGTCGACGTCTACAGGCGTGGCACCGCGCACCTGTTCGCGGTGACCGGTGCCGACGTGCAGGAGGTCGGGTCGGCAGAGGTGTCGCTGCGGCCAGGGCGGCAGCAGGTCCGCATCCCGCTGACGGGAGCGCCGACGTCGGTCCTCCTCGGGTTCGACCCCGATGGTGGGACCGCCGGCACGGCGAGCTCGTCGACGACGGTGCGGTAACGCTGCGGCCCGACTCGACCGCCGCCACCTGGTCCGCGACCCGCGGGCCAGGTGGCGGTGCGCCTCGGGAGTGGCGAGCCTCACAGACTGCTGACCGTCATACCGGGCGCATTACCACGTCTCTTCCATACTGGACAGAGACGACGAACCGGACATCTCGGGACGTCGCTGTGAGGCTGAGAACGAGGAGTACGCATGTTCGGCATCGACTACGTGGTCGCCGCGGTGACGGTCCGCCGCACGGTCGACGGACGCCGTGCCGACCGCGGCCAGGTGTTCGTCGTGGCCGACGTCGAGCTGACCAACCTCGACGAAGAGGCGGTGACCATCTCCGCGGTCCCCGCGGTCTTCGTCGCCGCCGACGGCACCGAGCATCCGCCGGTCGCTCCGGAGGAGTGGCTGGCACGCGGCATGCGCCTGCTCCCCCACGTGCGGCACCACGTCCGCGTCCTGTTCGAGGTGCCGGCGATGCTCGCTCCGAGCGGGGCCGTCCGCTTCCCCCGCAACGAGAAGCCGGCTCCGCAGCGTCTCCACCTCGCCTCGTAGCGGCGGTTCAGCCGCGGGCCAGCCGTCGCACGGGCCGCGCGTCGTCGAACGACGACCCGCGCATCGTCCGAGCCGCGACGTAGACCTTCCGCGTCCGGTGGCCGTCGAGGCACGCGCGTGGGACCGAGATACTGACGGTGCCGGTCGCCCGCTTCCACGAGCCGCGAAGCCCGTCGCACTGCCGAGGAGTGGTGTCGAAGTGGTCGAAGAACAGCAGCCGCGTGGTCGCAGGCCGGCCCGGCTTCTTGCGGACCACCGCGACGTACCCGGCCTCGAAGATGCCGAACCTGCTGACGGCGAGCGACGCGCGGCCCCGCCTTCCGAGGTCCGGCACCCGGATCCGGGCGGACACCCGCGCCTCGGTGTGCCGGTACGACACGTGCGTGAGGTCGATCCGCGCCGGGGCGTCTCCGGCACGGTCGGTCCGCGACCGTTCCTCGGCGGAGGCCGGCGCCGAGCTCAGAGCCAGTGCGGCGGCACAGGACACGGTCACGACGGCGATGGACGTTCGGGTCAACATGGCGACCCCTCTCGTTGAGCGTCCTTCCACTGTCCGCCCGCGAAGGGTCAGCGTCCCCGCCCGTTGTCCACATGACAGATCCGAGAGCGGTGACCCTCGTGCCACGTAGCCTCGATCGAGTTCCCCCACCCGACCGACGAGGGGGACGACCATGAGCACCATCGACCGTACGGTCACCGCCGTCGTCGTCCGTCGTTCGGCAGGAGACCGTCAGCCGAGCCCCGGCCACGTCCTCGTCGTCGCCGACGTCGCTGTCAGCAGCCGCGGCCATGACGTGACGATCGGCTCGCTGCCGGCCGTATTCGTCGCCTCGGACGGGAGCGAGCACTCGGCACTGCCGCTCGACGCGGTGAGTGCGGCGGTCGTCCTCGAGCCGTACACGACCCACCCCGTACGCGTGGTCTTCGACGTCCCTCGCGGCCTGGCCCTGAGCGGGCGGGTTCGCTTCGCCGGCAGCCGGGCGGCCGCGCACGCCGTACGCTGAGCGCATGACGCACCACCCGCGCGCGGGCTCGGCCTGACGAGGACTGGCGGTGTCGTCCGCGACCGGCACGCGCGGCACAGGCCGCTCCACGATCACCTCGACGCGACGACTTCTCGGGGTGGACGCGGCCCGCGCGATCGCGCTGATCGGGATGATGGCCACGCACCTCGAGCCGAAGATCGGCGGCGACGGCGAGGTGTCCACGGCTCACCTGCTCGCCGCGGGGCGGGCCTCGGCGCTCTTCGCGCTGCTCGCTGGTGTCGGGATCGCGCTCGCCAGCGGAGGCACGACACCGCCGCGTGGTCGCGGGTGGGCCGGATCCGCAGCAGCGACCGCGGCGCGCGCCGGCGTGATCTTCGCGGTCGGGTTGTTCCTCGCGGCCTTCGACTCCGGGCTGGCCGTGATCCTGTGCTACTACGGGGTGCTGTTCCTGGTCGCGTTGCCGGTGCTGCCGCTGCGGGCGGGCTGGCTCCTCGGGATCGGAGCGGCATGGACGGTTCTCGGGCCCGTCCTGAGCCAGTGGCTGCGCCACGACGACCCGATGTCGCTCGACGTCGCGGTGCCGAATCTCGTCACGCTGCTGACGGACCCAGTGGGAACAGCATCGAGCGTGGTGCTCACCGGCTACTACCCGGTGCTGACGTGGACCGCATACCTGCTCGTCGGGATGGGCATCGGGAGGCTGCCCCTCGGGCGTACGGCGGTCGCGGCCGCGATCGCCGCCGGTGGCACCGTGCTCGCCGTGGCGGCGTACGCAGGGTCCTCGCGATGGCTGACCGGTGGGGGGCTCGCCGAGCTGGAGGCGGCCGGCACCGGTGGTCACCTCACGACGGGGCCGATCGACGCCGACGTCCTGCACGTCGCCTTCTACGGCACCACACCGACCACGACGTGGTCCTGGCTCGGGATCGCATCGCCGCACTCCGGCGCGCCTCCCGACCTGCTGCAGACCCTCGGCAGCGCGCTCGCGGTGCTCGGAGTGATGCTCCTGCTCGAGCGGGTGACCGGGCGGGCACTGTGGCCCGTCGCAGCGATCGGGAGCATGACCTTCACGCTCTACACCCTGCACGTCGTCCTGGTCGCGACGCTGCTCCCGCCGGAGACCGACGACGCGCTGCTCATCCATGTCGCCATCGCCGCGGCCACAGCGATCCCCTGGCGCCGCTACGTCGGGCGCGGGCCGCTGGAAGCCCTCGCGGCGGCCGCCGCACGACGCGCACGCCAGGCGGTGGTCGACCCGAGCCCGGCCGCGTGACGGGTGCGTCCACCCGCGCCACGTACGATCGCTCCGTGACTGTCAGCACCTTCCGGATCGGCGATGGACAGCCGGTCGCGTACGAGACCGCGAAGCACCTCTGGGCCAAGAGCGCCCGCGACGTCCTGGGCGAGACGGCGGGCACGTACGGGGGCGACATCACCGCGGCCCAGCTCGCCGACGCCGTTCAGCGGCGTACGAGCGTGAAGACGACCGCAGCCGTCTCGACGTGGATGGCCGACGTGCTCGAGGAGGTTGCGGCGGACGCTCACGGACGCGGAGAGCCCGCCATCACGTCGCTGTGCGTGCGGCCGGACGGGACGGTCGAGGAGGGCTACGGGGCGGCTCTCTCCCGGCTGACCGGCGCACCCGTCACCGACACCGAACGGCACGCGGCCGAGCAGCGGTTCGCCTGCTACCAACGGTTCGGCGCACCGCTCCCCGCCGACGGAGGGCGGCCCTCGCCGTCGCGGAGGACGGTCGAGGCGCGCCGTGTCCCGCCGGCGCGGCGGGAGCCGGCGGCACGGAAGGTGGAGCGCCCCGTGGTCGTGTGCCCGCGCTGCTTCATGCAGCTGCCGGCGACCGGCGTGTGCGACTCCTGCGGCTGACGTCGCCGAACGTCCGCGCCCCCCGATACGGTCGGTAGCACCACGAGAGGGGGACGGATGTCGACTCGGGTCCTGACCACGCCGTACGGGCGTGCTGCGCTCGACACGCTGCGTGACGTCGTCGCCGAGGCGAAGGCCGCCGACCGCATGGCACCGGTCACCGTGCTGGTGCCGACCAACGTCGCGGGCATCGCCGCCCGCCGCCACCTGGCGCGCGGCCTCGACGTACGCGGGCCCGGAGTCGCCGCGGTCACCGTCACCACGCTCACCCGGCTCGCCGAGCAGATCGCGGCCGCCACGATGCACCCGCGCCGCCCGGCGACCCAGCCCGTCGTGGCAGCGGCCTGGCGACAGGCGCTCGACCAGGACCCCGGCATCTTCGAGACGGTGAAGGACCATCCCGCGACCATCCGCGCGTTGGCCTCCGCTCACCGCGAGCTGCGCGACCTCTCCATCGACGGTCGCGCGCGCGCTCATGACTCCACCGGCCTGTCGGCCGACCTGCTCCGCCTGCACGAGCGCGTCGTCGCCCGCACCGCCACGGACTACTACGACCCGACCGACCTGCTGCTCGAGGCGACGCGACGCGTGGACGAGGACCCCGACGGGTCAGCGTCGTACGGCACCGTCGTCGTCTACCTTCCCCAGCGCCTCAGCCACGCCGAGTCGGGTTTCGCTCGCGCGCTCGCGCAGGGCGCCGACTGCGTCGTCGTCACCGGCATGACCGGGGTGCGGCGAGCCGACTCCGCCGTCCGCCGGAGCCTGGACCGGATGGGTGTCGCGATCCCCGACGACGAGCCCGCCGGCCCGCGCCCCGTCGCCAGTCGCGTCCTGCACGCCTCCGACGCCGACGACGAGGTGCGTTGCGTGGTGCGGGAGGTCGTGTCAGCGCTCGAGACCACTCCCGCCCACCGGGTCGCCGTCCTCTACGGGTCTCGCGTCCCGTACGCACGCCAGCTGCACGAGCACCTCGCCGCCAGCGGCCTCACCGTGAACGGCCCCGCGACGCGCTCCGTGCAGGAGCGCGCGATCGCGCGGGCCTTCCTCGCCCTGCTCGAGGTCGGCCGCGCGGACCTGCCCCGCGCCGAGACGTTCGTCGCGCTCGCCGAGGCGCCGGTGCTGGCGTTCTCCGACGAGCGGGTCCCGGTGGCGCGATGGGAGCGCGTCTCCCGGCGAGCCGGCATCGTCGGCCAGGGTGACTGGGCGGCCCGCCTCACCACGTTCATCGCCGACCAGATCCGCACGAAGGACGAGGAGCTGGCTCAAGAGAGTCCGCGCGACGCCCGCGTCGCCGCATCCGACCGCGAGATCGACGCAGCGACCGCGCTGCTCAGGTTCGTCGAGCGGCTCCAGCAACGGTTCTCCGACGCCGCACGCATCACGCGCTGGGACGCCATGCGCTCCTGGGCGCTCGACCTCCTGCACGACCTGTACGGCAGGTCCGACACGTGGACGCGGCTGCCTGCCGAGGAGCAGTACGCCGCCGTGGTCCTCGAGTCCGCGCTGCACAGCCTCGCAACCTTGGACGCGTTCGACCTCGCGGCGGACGTCGAGACGCTCGCGGAGGTCCTGAGCCTCGAGCTCGAGTCGTCCCTCCCCCGTGTCGGCCGCTACGGCGAGGGCGTCTTCGTCGGGCCGGTGTCGGCGGCGATCGGCTTGGACCTCGACGAGGTCTTCGTGCTCGGCCTCGCCGAGGACGCGTTCCCCGGCCGGCTCCACGAGGACGCGCTGCTCAGCGACACGCTGCGGACGGCGACCGGTGAGCTCGACCCACTGCGCGCGAGCCTCGACGACCTGCAGCGCCACCTGCTCGCGGCGCTCGCCTCCGCCCCGCGTGCGACGGCGTCGTTCCCGCGTGGAGACCTGCGCCGGAGCACCGAGCGGCTCCCCAGCCAGTTCCTGCTGCCGAGCCTGCGCGCGCTGACCGACAACAAGGCGCTCGCCGCGACCGAGTGGAACCAGCCCGACAAGTACCGTGCTCCGACCGACGGGGTGATCGTCGGGAGCCGTTCGTACGCCGACGGCGTGCTCACCGGCGAGGTCCCGGCGAGCGAGCAGGAGTGGCAGATCCGGGCCGCGGCCACAGAGACGCCGCTGGCTCCCGAGCCGGCCGCCCTGCTGGCCGCGGCCAGGGCACTCGTCGACGCGCGAGCGAGCGCGGAGTTCACTCGTTACGACGGCAACCTCGACGGCGCCGGCGGGCTGCCGGACTATGCGCACGGCGACCGGGTCGTGTCCCCCACCGCACTCGAGTCGTACGCGCGGTGCCCGTTCGCGTACTTCGTCGAGCGACTGCTCGGCGTCACCCCTCTCGAGCAGCCCGAGGAGATCATCCAGATCTCGGCGGCCGAGATCGGCACGCTCGTGCACGGGGCCCTCGACCAGCTCGTCACCGAGGCCGCCGACGCCGGCACCCTGCCGTCGTACGCCGAGCCGTGGAGCGCCGCGCACCATCGGAGGATGCAGGAGCTGGTCACCGTCCGCGCGACGAACCTGGTGGAGCGTGGCCTCACCGGGCACCGCCGGCTCTGGGAAGCGGAGCTCGACGCGCTCCGCATCGTGGTCGCACGGATGCTCGCCGACGACGACTCGTTCCGTGCCGAGCGCGACGCCGAGGTGGTGCGCAGCGAGCTCGAGTTCGGCATGGGCGACGCTCCCCCGGTCGAGGTCCCGTTGCCCGACGGTCGCGTGCTGATGCGCGGCAGCGCCGACAAGGTCGACCGCACCCGCGACGGCCGCCTGCTGGTCACCGACGTGAAGACCGGCAGGGCTGACGCGTTCCGCGTGCTCAACGACGACCCCGTCGCCGCGGGCACGAAGCTGCAGCTGCCCGTCTACGCGTACGCCGCCCGGGACCGCGTCGTCGACAAGCCCAGCACCGGCGTCGAAGCGATGTACTGGTTCGTCCGCCGCAACGCCGGCGAGCGCATCCCGGTCACGCTGGACGAGGCTCTCGAGATCCAGTACGCGCAGACGCTCCAGACGCTCGTCGACGGCATCGCCTCCGGGGTGTTCGTCGGACGCCCCAGCTCCCAGCCGGCGTACGGGTTCGTCGAGTGCGAGTTCTGCACGCCGGGCGGGCTCGGCCACAAGGAGGCGCGTCAGCGCTACGAGGACAAGCGCGGCGACGCCGCGCTCGAACGGCTCGTGCGACTGGTTGACCCGGAGGCGCTCGCATGACCACCGAGACGACGCTGCCCGATGCCGAGGCACGGCACCGCATCACGACCGAGACGCACCGCAACCTCTTCGTGGAGGCGGGCGCCGGGTCCGGCAAGACCCGAGCGCTGGTCGACCGTGTCACGTCGCTCGTGCTGGACGGCGCCGACCCCGTCCCGTTGCGCCACATCGCGGCCGTGACGTTCACCGAGAAGGCCGGCGCGGAGCTGCGCGACCGGCTCCGCGCGAACTTCGAGAAGGCGCGGCGCGACGCCACGACGCCGGGTCGCGCAGCCCGTGCGACCGAGGCCCTCGAGGACCTCGACTCCGCGGCGATCGGCACGCTGCACGCGTTCGCGCAACGCATCCTGGCGCGGCACCCGATCGAGGCGGGTCTGCCTCCGCTCATCGAGGTCCTCGACGAGGTCGCCTCGTCGGTGGCGTTCGAGGAGCGTTGGGCGGCGATGCAGCGGCGGCTGCTCGACGACGACGCGCTCGGAGACGCCGTGCTCCTCGCCCTGTCCGCCGGCGTCAAGCTCGACCACCTCCGGTCGCTGACACGCGCGTTCAGTGCCGACTGGGACCTCATCTCGGACCACCTGCCCGAAGCCGTCCCCGCGGTCGTGCTCGCGGACGTCAGCGCACTCGTCGAGGATGCGAGCCTGCTGGCCGCGCGGGCGGCCGAGTGCACGGACGATGCCGACAAGTTCCTCGAGCGCCTCGCCGGCTTCGGCGCATGGGGCGAGGCCTTGCGGACCGCGGTCGACGACCGTGCGCGTTACGGCGCGCTGCTCGCCGCTGCGGAGCTCAAGGTCTCGTACGGACGCAAGCAGAACTGGCCGGACCTCGAAGGCGTGAAGGACGCGTGCAAGGAGCTCCAGCGTCGTGCGAAGGCGGCTGCCGCAGAGGTCACCGAGGCGACGATCCGACCGCTCGCATCGTGGATCGCCCGCATGGTGCGCACCGACGCGCAACGCCGGACGGCCGAAGGACGCCTCGAGTTCCACGACCTGCTCGTCGTGGCGCGCGAGGTGCTGCGGCGTGATGCCGGGGTTCGCGCCGCCCTCCAAGCGCAGTACCCGCGCCTTCTCCTCGACGAGTTCCAGGACACCGATCCGATCCAGATCGAGCTGGCTGTCCGGATCGCCGGCGGGTCCAGCGCGAGCGAGCACGACTGGCACGACGTCCATGTGCCGCCCGGGTCGCTCTTCGTCGTGGGCGACCCCAAGCAGTCGATCTATCGTTTCCGCCGAGCGAGCATCGCGCTCTATCTCGACACCCAGGACTGGTTCGGTGCCGACGACCACGTCACTCTCACCAGCAACTTCCGGACGGTCGACCCGGTTCTGCAGTGGGTCAACGGGGTCTTCGGTGAGGTGATCCAGGCCGAGCCGGGCACACAGCCGTCGTACGTCCCGCTCGACAGTCACCGGACCGACGCCCCGCCCGTCGGACCCGCGGTCAGCGTGCTGGGCCGCGACGAGCACACCGACAAGCTCCGAGCAGACCCGCTTCGGGCGCTCGAGGCCGACGACGTGGCGGCGACGATCCGGCGTGCCGTCGACGAGTCCTGGACGGTGTGGGACGACGGCGCTCACCAGTGGCGGCCGATCGCGCTCGCCGATGTCGCGATCCTCATCCCGTCTCGCCTCTCCCTGGGCGCGCTGGAGACCGCGCTCGATCGCGAGGGCATCGCCTACCGCGCCGAGTCCAGCTCGCTCGTGTACCAAGCCGCAGAGATCCGCGACCTGATGACGACGGCCCAGGCCATCGCCGACCCGAGCGACCAGTTCGCCGTCGTCCTGGCGCTGCGTTCTCCCCTCTTCGGGTGTGGCGACGACGACCTCTGGACCTGGAAGCAGGCCGGCGGGTCCTTCCACGTCCTCGCTCCCACGACCGAGACGCTCCAGCGGCTCGGCACGGAGGCCCATCCTGTCGCCGCTGCCCTCGACGCGTTGCGCGACCTTCTCTGGCGTGCCCGCTGGATGACACCGAGCGAGGTGCTCGCGACGATCGTCACCGAGCGTGTGATGTCCGAGGTCGCGGCCGCGTCTCCGAGGTCGCGCGACCGCTGGCGTCGCCTCCGGTTCGTCGTCGACCAGGCACGCGCGTGGTCGGAGGTCGAGCACGGCGGTCTCCGCGCATACCTCGGGTGGGCTGGCCGCCAGGCCGACGAGACCGCACGCGTGGCGGAGGCCGTGCTGCCGGAGACCGACGTCGACGCTGTGCGCATCATGACGGTCCACGGTGCCAAGGGGCTCGAGTTCCCGATGGTGGTGCTGTCGGGCATGAGCACGGCGCCGCAGCGGCGGCGGGGTGTCCAGCTCTTGTGGACGGACGGCGGCTACGAGGTGAAGCTCGTCGGCCAGGTCCAGACCAACGACTTCGAGCAGGCCGCCCCGGTCGACGAGCAGATGGACACGCAGGAGCGGCGACGGCTGCTGTACGTCGCCGCCACACGAGCGCGAGACCACCTCGTCGTCTCGTTGCACCGCGCGCCTGGCGGAAGCCCCGACACGAATGCCCGGGTCCTCGCAGGCGCCGCCGCAGGCGATCCCCGCTGGTCGAGCGCTTCCCCAGCCGGCGGAGCGACCGCATCGGACCGAGACCGCTCGACGACTCCCGCCGTCACAGCTCCGCCGCCCGACCTCGACACGTGGCAGGCGTTCATGGCCGACATCCGTGCGGCGACCGCGCTGAAGCCCGTCCAGAGTGCGTCGGGACTCGAGGGCACGGAGCCTGACGTCGTCCTGGTCGAGGATCCCTCCACGACGGCCGGTCAGGCCAAGGGCGGGCGCGACGTGGAGCTCCCACCCTGGCGAAAAGGCAGGTACGGGTCAGCCGTCGGCCGCGCGGTCCACGGTGTCCTGCAAGGGGTGGACCTCGCGACCGGCAGCGGCCTCGACGACGCGGTGGCCGCCCAGTGCCAGGCGGAGGGCGTGATGGAGTTCGACGAGGAGGTGCGCGCCCTTGCTCTCTCGGCTCTCGAAGCCCCGCTCGTCAAGCGCGCCGCCGAACGCGAGCACTGGCGAGAGTCGTACGTCGGCACGGTCGCCGAGGACGGCACCGTGATCGAGGGATTCGTCGACCTGATCTATCGCGAGGACGACGGCTCCCTCTGCATCATCGACTACAAGACCGACGACGTCCCGCGTGAGGCGCTTCGTGCTCGCACCGTGTTCTACCAGCCGCAGGTGGCGGCGTACGAAGCCTGCCTCGTCGCCGCGACCGGCGCACGCGTCTCCACGTCACTGCTGTTCCTCGGAGTCGGCCGTGAGGCGTGGGAGGTCTCGGTCGGCTGACGACCGCCCACGGGTTGTCCCGGCACCAGACCGGGACATGGATCAGCCTCGGCGGCACGCCCCCGTGGTGCCGTCGAGGCCGATCGGTCCGGTCAGCGCCGCCGCGGCTTGCCCACGTCCGGCTTGCTGAAGTCACACACGCCGTCTGGGAAGACCGCCGCCAGGCGCCGAGACTCGGCAGCCGTCGGCCGCCACGCGCCGTACACGCCCTTGCGGATCGCACGGTCGACCGGCTGCAGCGCGCACTTCCAGACACCGCCCTCGTACGGGCCGCCCGCAACCCGTCGCGACGACGAATAGATCGGGAACTTCTGCGTGCACTCGCCTGCCGGCCGGGACGTCAGGACGCCGTCCCAGACGCGTCGGCCGGCAGCGATCAGCGAGCCGTCCGTCGCGAAGCACGAGTCGACGGCCTGCGACGGCTTGTTGTCCGCGACGCCGCCCTTGGGGTTGTCCGCGATGTTGCGCATCCACTCGTCCATCACCGCGAACGCCATCGGAGTCTGGTCGAACTGCTCGCTCGGCCGCGCATCGGTGAACCAGATGACCTGGTTCGACGCGTCACCGTCGACGTTGAGCATCCGCTGGCGCGAGGCGAACGACTGCTGGGTGTTGTGCATATCGAGGTCGTCCTCGAGGTAGTGCCGCCAGTCGATGATCGGGATGTCGACGTCGCCCTGGAACTCCATGCCGGACGTGTACGCGGCTCGCATCGCGTCGAGGTCGCCCTCACGCCGGGGCGCTGGAGTGACTCCGCCGTCCGGGCTCAGCTTCATGTTGCGCGAGCTCCACGGGTCGAAGTTCTGCGGAGAGAAGGACCCGGAGAACGGGAAGCCCTCCTCGACCATGTCCTTCGAGTCCTTCCAGCCGCCGACCCGGGCGTTCAGGTCGAGGAACTCGGGGGGTGTGATGACCCCGTCGGTGAGGGCCTTGAGGCCGTACTGCACCCCGACGTTGTCCCACGGGACGCGGGCGTAGCCGTCGTCGTCGACCCCGTAGATGTTCACCGTGTCGCCCCAGTGGGTCCACTCGACGCCCTCGACGCCCTGCGCGAGCTTGTCGAGGTCGTCGACGTCGGTGAAGGTCGGGTTCATCGCGAGCGGGGTCAGGCCGAACCAGCCGGGCTTGCACTCCATCAGCGCCGGAGCCGGGGAGGCGGGGTCGCGGTCCATCACCTGGTAGCCGAGCGCGGCGTAGGCGGCGTACAGCTGGTTCCACTGGGCGGTGTCCCCAGCCGAGAGGTTCTTCGGGAAGTTGGTTCCGTTGAGCCCGATGATCGCCTGGCGGACCTCCGGGTCCTTCCACTTCGGGTTCGCACGGTCCGTCGCGTCGAAGTAGTGCTCGAGCAGCTCGCAGTCTCCGACGTGGATGACCTGCGTGACCATGTCCGGATACGAGTACTGCGCGATCGCTGCGTCGATGAGCCCCGGGTGGTTCTGCGCGTACACGTACTGCTGGATCGCGCCTCCGGAGCCACCGACCGCGACCGTGTAGTCGGGCACGCCGTGCGTCTCGACCGCGTGCTCCTTGAGCATCAGCGCGGTCTCGCCGCCGACCTGGAGGTTGTAGTGCGTGCTGGTGCGCGTCCCGCTGGACCACATCACGCCGTAGCCGAGCTTGAGCAGGTCGGCCGGCAGCATCGCACTGTCGCTCGTGGTGCCCTGCGTGTGCCCGATCGCGACGCCGCCCTGGAAGCTGAACACGAGGCGGCGGTTCCACAGGGAGTCGTCGGGCTCGGTGGGATCAGCTTCACCGACAGGCGCGAGCATCGCGATGCTGTAGATGAACCGGTTGATCGTCCCGCGCTCCCACCGGACGATGAACGGCACAGTCTCGCCGTCCATCGTGGTGGTCGTCGCCGTGTCGGCCGGCGGGTTCGCGGGGTCCACGAGCCAGTGGAAGCGGTTGTCGGTCGTCGAGCGGTAGACGTAGCCGTACCGGGTCTCTGCCGCGCAGTCTCCGCTCCACCCGACGATGTCGGCGTCCGCCGTCGGGTAACCACGGTCGTCCTGCGGGTACGAGCCGTCGGAGCCCTCTGCCGCCACCGGGATGCCGAAGCTGTCCTGGTTGTCCACGATCGGCTGCCCGAGTAGCGGCTGCCCGTCGAACCGGGCCCGTGCGGTCGTGCAGACGAACGGCTGCTGTTGAGGGCCGGAGAAGATGGGCCCGCTGGAGGGGTGGTTCACGAGCGTCAGCTTCGCGGTGGTACCCCGTCCTGCGTGCCGGCCGCCCTTGCCGCCGGCCGAGACCACGAGACGGTTCTTGCCCTCGTCAAGCCCTTCGACAAGGCCCACGAGCGTCCGTCCGGTCGACGGCGCGAAGACATCAGTGACGTCCTCACCGTCGACCTTCACGCGCACGTCACCGGGCCGGATCTTCTTCGGGAGCGAGATCTCGACGAGAGCGTCTCCGCCGGACGCCTGGTCCGGCTCACCGGACAGCACGGAGATCTCGATCCGATTGCCGTGGTGGCGACCACGGTCGTCGGCGCTGGCCGACTCCGCAGCGACGAGAGCCAGGGCGGCGACGGACAGGGCGGTGGCAGCTGCGGCTGCGCGACGGACGACACGGCTCGACATCGGGGCCTCCTCAGGCGACGTCGTCGTCGCCGTTGGCGGCCACCCTAGTGTGATCCGGGTCACGGCCGCTACAGGCTCGTGACGCGAATGTTCTGCGCTCAGGAGCGCCGCAATGCAGAAATGGCTGAAGGCCGTCACCTGGTGGTGACGGCCTTCAGCTGAAGTGTTGTCCGGCGGCGTCCTACTCTCCCACACAGTCTCCCGTGCAGTACCATCGGCGCTGAAGGGCTTAACTTCCGGGTTCGGAATGTTGCCGGGTGTTTCCCCTTCGCCATGGCCGCCGTAACCCTGTGGGGTTACAACTGGACCAAAACATGGTGTTGCTATTTTGTTTTGGTTCTGGGTTGTGGTCCCAGAACCTCACAGTGGACGCATTTGAGTGTCGTTGAAGTGTGTGTAGACAAGCCCTCGGCCTATTAGTACCGGTCAGCTACACGCATTGCTGCGCTTCTACTTCCGGCCTATCAACCCAGTGGTCTACTGGGGGCCTTAACCCACATGGGGTGGGAAACCTCATCTTGAAACGTGCTTCCCGCTTAGATGCTTTCAGCGGTTATCACTCCCGAACGTAGCTAATCAGCAGTGCTCTTGGCAGAACAACTGACACACCAGAGGTTCGTCCATCCCGGTCCTCTCGTACTAGGGACAGCCTTTCTCAAGTTTCCTACGCGCGCGGCGGATAGGGACCGAACTGTCTCACGACGTTCTAAACCCAGCTCGCGTGCCGCTTTAATGGGCGAACAGCCCAACCCTTGGGACCTGCTCCAGCCCCAGGATGCGACGAGCCGACATCGAGGTGCCAAACCATCCCGTCGATATGGACTCTTGGGGAAGATCAGCCTGTTATCCCCGGGGTACCTTTTATCCGTTGAGCGACGCCGCTTCCACATGCCAGCGCCGGGTCACTAGTCCCGACTTTCGTCCCTGCTCCACCCGTCGGTGTCACAGTCAAGCTCCCTTGTGCACTTACACTCAACACCTGATTGCCAACCAGGCTGAGGGAACCTTTGGGCGCCTCCGTTACATTTTAGGAGGCAACCGCCCCAGTTAAACTACCCACCAGGCACTGTCCCTGATCCGGATCACGGACCTAAGTTAGATATCTAGTACGACCAGAGTGGTATTTCAACAGCGACTCCACAACCACTGGCGTGGCCGCTTCACAGTCTCCCACCTATCCTACACAAGTCGAACCAAACACCAATACCAAGCTGTAGTGAAGGTCCCGGGGTCTTTCCGTCCTGCCGCGCGTAACGAGCATCTTTACTCGTAGTGCAATTTCGCCGAGCTCGTGGTTGAGACAGCGCCCAAGTCGTTACTCCATTCGTGCAGGTCGGAACTTACCCGACAAGGAATTTCGCTACCTTAGGATGGTTATAGTTACCACCGCCGTTTACTGGGGCTTAAGTTCAGTGCTTCGCCTTACAGCTAACACGTCCCCTTAACCTTCCAGCACCGGGCAGGAGTCAGTCCGTATACATCGAATTACTTCTTCGCACGGACCTGTGTTTTTAGTAAACAGTCGCTTGGGCCTGGTCTCTGCGGCCCTCAACGCTCCCCCAGCAAGTGGGTTCACGAATCAGGCCCCCCTTCTCCCGAAGTTACGGGGGCATTTTGCCGAGTTCCTTAACCACGATTCACTCGATCGCCTTGGTATTCTCTACCTGACCACCTGTGTCGGTTTGGGGTACGGGCGGCTCTGGTACTCGCTAGAGGCTTTTCTCGACAGCATAGGATCACTCACTTCGCCAATAAGGCTCGGCATCAGATCTCAGGCACATGGCAGACGGATTTACCTATCTGCCGCCCTACGTCCTTACACGCGGACAACCATCGCCGCGATGAGCTACCTTCCTGCGTCACCCCATCACTTGCCTACTACCAGCTCGGGTCACACGCTCACCAAGACACGCCACCCCGAAGGGCGGTCTAGCTCGGCTCGGGTGCTTAGCATCACTGATTCAGCATGGGCGCACCAACGCCGGTACGGGAATATCAACCCGTTGTCCATCGACTACGCCTGTCGGCCTCGCCTTAGGTCCCGACTTACCCAGGGCAGATTAGCTTGACCCTGGAACCCTTGGTCATTCGGCGGAAGAGTTTCTCACTCTTCATTCGCTACTCATGCCTGCATTCTCACTCGTGTGGCATCCACGGCTGGGTCACCCCGCCGCTTCACACGCCACACGACGCTCCCCTACCCATCCACACACCTGGACCCACACCACCTGGATGCGGGCCGAGTACACGTATGAATGCCATAGCTTCGGCGGATTGCTTGAGCCCCGCTAAATTGTCGGCGCAGAATCACTTGACCAGTGAGCTATTACGCACTCTTTCAAGGGTGGCTGCTTCTAAGCCAACCTCCTGGTTGTCTGTGCGACTCCACATCCTTTTCCACTTAGCAACCGCTTAGGGGCCTTAGCTGATGGTCTGGGCTGTTTCCCTCTCGACTACGGAGCTTATCCCCCGCAGTCTCACTGCCGCTCTCTCACTTGCCGGCATTCGGAGTTTGGCTGATTTCGGTAAGCTTGTAGGCCCCCTAGACCATCCAGTGCTCTACCTCCGGCAAGAAACAAACGACGCTGCACCTAAATGCATTTCGGGGAGAACCAGCTATCACGGAGTTTGATTGGCCTTTCACCCCTATCCACAGGTCATCCCCTCAGTTTTTAACCTAAGTGGGTTCGGTCCTCCACGCGGTCTTACCCGCGCTTCAACCTGCCCATGGATAGATCACTCCGCTTCGGGTCTAGAGCACGCGACTCATACGCCCTGTTCGGACTCGCTTTCGCTACGGCTACCCCCCAACGGGTTAACCTCGCCACGTACCACTAACTCGCAGGCTCATTCTTCAAAAGGCACGCCGTCACCCCAACCCCAAAGGATCAAGGCTCCGACGGATTGTAGGCACATGGTTTCAGGTACTATTTCACTCCCCTCCCGGGGTACTTTTCACCTTTCCCTCACGGTACTAGTCCGCTATCGGTCATCGAGGAGTATTTAGGCTTAACGGGTGGTCCCGCCAAATTCACGCGCAATTCCAGGAGTCACGCGTTACTCGGGAAACACACAAGGAAGGCACAAGCTTACGTCTACAGGGGTCTCACCCTCTACGCCAGACCATTCCAGGCCCTTCGACTTCACTCATGCTTTATCACTTCCCGCCAGCTCGGCAGAACCAGCAAGTGCGCTCCCACGACCCCGCACAGACAACAACTGCCGTCTCTCACATCTGCACGGTTTAGCCTCATCCGCTTTCGCTCGCCACTACTCACGGAATCACGGTTGTTTTCTCTTCCTGTGGGTACTGAGATGTTTCACTTCCCCACGTTCCCTCCGCACGCCCTATGTGTTCAGGCGCCGGTGACCAGACATAACTCTGGCCGGGTTTCCCCATTCGGACACCCCCGGATCACAGCTCGGTTGTCAACTCCCCGGGGCTTATCGCAGACTCCTACGTCCTTCATCGGCTCTCGATGCCAAGGCATCCACCATGTGCCCTTAGTAGCTTGCAAAATACACACACTACAAAGACACTCGCGTCCACTGTGAAGTTCTCAAACCACAACCCGCAACCACCCCGCACCACAGAAAACCTGCAGCCGACATGACCGGAACAGAAACACCAACACCCCCCACACCCCAACCCCCACCCGAAGGCAAGAGAAGAGACACAGGAGGCGCCTGATGCCTCAGGACCCAACAGTGTGCCCAACCACACCCCACCCCGCCCAGACCGTTCCACACCCACCCCCCAAAAAGGAGCAAGCAGTACTAGACCCAGACCGGACAAGACCGGCTGAATAATCGACGTTCCACCATCTGAGCACCCGACCACCACGACATCCGCGTGATCAAGCCGAGAACACACCCACCCACACCACCAGGATGCGAGCAGATGAGCAATGCTCCTTAGAAAGGAGGTGATCCAGCCGCACCTTCCGGTACGGCTACCTTGTTACGACTTCGTCCCAATCGCCAGCCCCACCTTCGACAGCTCCCTCCCACAAGGGGTTAGGCCACCGGCTTCGGGTGTTGCCGACTTTCATGACGTGACGGGCGGTGTGTACAAGGCCCGGGAACGTATTCACCGCAGCGTTGCTGATCTGCGATTACTAGCGACTCCGACTTCATGGGGTCGAGTTGCAGACCCCAATCCGAACTGAGACCGGCTTTTGGGATTCGCTCCACCTTACAGTTTCGCAGCCCTTTGTACCGGCCATTGTAGCATGCTTGAAGCCCTGGACATAAGGGGCATGATGACTTGACGTCATCCCCACCTTCCTCCGAGTTGACCCCGGCAGTCTCCTATGAGTCCCCACCATCACGTGCTGGCAACATAGAACAAGGGTTGCGCTCGTTGCGGGACTTAACCCAACATCTCACGACACGAGCTGACGACAGCCATGCACCACCTGTACACCAGTGTCCAAAGAGACCCACATCTCTGCAGGCTTCTGGCGTATGTCAAACCCAGGTAAGGTTCTTCGCGTTGCATCGAATTAATCAGCATGCTCCGCCGCTTGTGCGGGCCCCCGTCAATTCCTTTGAGTTTTAGCCTTGCGGCCGTACTCCCCAGGCGGGGCGCTTAATGCGTTAGCTGCGGCACGGAACCCGTGGAATGGATCCCACACCTAGCGCCCAACGTTTACGGCATGGACTACCAGGGTATCTAATCCTGTTCGCTCCCCATGCTTTCGCTCCTCAGCGTCAGAACAGGCCCAGAGAACCGCCTTCGCCACCGGTGTTCCTCCTGATATCTGCGCATTCCACCGCTACACCAGGAATTCCGTTCTCCCCTGCCTGCCTCTAGTCTGCCCGTATCGGAAGCACGAATGGGGTTAAGCCCCAAGTTTTCACTCCCGACGCGACAAACCGCCTACGAGCCCTTTACGCCCAATAATTCCGGACAACGCTCGGACCCTACGTATTACCGCGGCTGCTGGCACGTAGTTGGCCGGTCCTTCTTCTGTAGGTACCGTCACTTGCGCTTCGTCCCTACTGAAAGAGGTTTACAACCCGAAGGCCGTCATCCCTCACGCGGCGTTGCTGGATCAGGCTTTCGCCCATTGTCCAATATTCCCCACTGCTGCCTCCCGTAGGAGTCTGGGCCGTGTCTCAGTCCCAGTGTGGCCGGTCACCCTCTCAGGCCGGCTACCCGTCGTCGCCTTGGTAGGCCATCACCCCACCAACAAGCTGATAGGCCGCGAGCTCATCCCCCACCGAAAAAACTTTCCACCCCACACCATGCAGTGCGAGGTCATATCCGGTATTAGCCACCGTTTCCAGAGGTTATCCCAGAGTGAAGGGCAGATTACTCACGTGTTACTCACCCGTTCGCCGCTCGTGTACCCCGAAAGGCCTTACCGCTCGACTTGCATGTGTTAAGCACGCCGCCAGCGTTCGTCCTGAGCCAGGATCAAACTCTCCGTCGAAACCCAACCAAAAGCTGGGCACAACAAAAACTTCAAACCCGGACTAACTATTTGCTGACAAATAATTTGTCACGGAAAAATGACCAAACAGGTCATACTGATTATCTCGTCGACTTTTAACACACTGTTGAGTTCTCAAACATCAGACACACAAAACCCAGAACCCCCCACACAAGGAGACCCCAGACCAAGGCGCGACCCCCCAACCTACCAGGCGCACCACCGTCACCCAAACGGGCACCGTGTGCACCCCGCAGCGACCGCGACCGGCTCCACACAGGTGGAACCCCGTCAGGCGATCTGGGGGGTGGTTATCGCCAGGGCCGCGTGCCCGGCCTCTCGGCCTTGCCCGCCGCCGTCCCCGGCAACAAGAAGAACACTACACGCCCCTGCGCGGCCCTGAACAGGGGGGTCCCCCTTTCCGCGCATCCCCTGCGGCGTAAGGGATCGGAGCCTTCTCACCGCCGCCGATCAGCTCAGATGCCGCAGCTCGGAGCGGACCAGAACCGCGACGCCGGAGCGGCGACGTGGATGTGGTCGTTGTGGTCGGGATAGCCCGGGCCGAGGATCTGGTTGAAGCCGTGGCTGCGCGACTGCTTCGCGATCGTGCAGAAGCCCTGCGACCCCGCACCGAGGTCGGCAGCGTCTCCGTACAGGTGTCTGCTGTTCGACGCTCCGCCGACAGCACTGTTGCACGAGGTGCTCCGGAAGCCGCTGTTGACGACCAGCGGACGGTCTCCCAACGCGTGCCGGAGCGCCTGAAGCTTCCACATCGTGACAAGCGCGTTCGCCTTCGCCGTCGCGGCGGACACGGCGCCGCCGGCCCACGTGCTGTTGCAGCGGTTGAGCTCGGCGTAGGTGAAGTTGACCGGCGTGCAGTCGTCGTCCTGGAGCGCATAGAGCTTCGCGTACGTCTGCGGGCCGGCGACTCCGTCGGCAGTCAGGCCGTACGCCTGCTGGAACCGGGTGACCGCCGCCTTCGTCGCCGGACCGTAGCTGCTGTCGAGGGCCAGCACGGCGCCGTACCCGGGGTAGCCGGACACCCGGATCTGGAGCTGACGGACGTCCGCACCGGTCGCTCCTTGCGACAGGCTGCGTGACCACGTGAAGCAGGCGTCGGCAGAGGCGGGGCCTGCTGTCCCCACCACCCCGAGCACGGTCGTCGAGAGAAGTACGGCGAACGCCGTCACGATGTGGCGCAGTGATCGGAACACGGTCGGCCTCCTGGGGTGGGGAGTCGTGCGTCGCTCGTGATCATCCCGAGGGACGGGGAGGTCGGCAAGCCGAAGCTGCGTACCGAACTCCCCCTCACCGCCGTACTTCGCGGAACCACGCCTCCCGGTCGCGCGGGTCGGGCCCCGTACGCCGACGCGTCGGCACACGTCCCGGCGCGCCGGTCGGCGCGTGGTGGTCGAGCCCGCTGCTCAGCACGCCCTCGCCGCCCGTGATGTCGGGAAGCCGACGCGCCAGCTCCGGCATCGCGCTGGTGGCGAGGTGTCCGACGAGCTGCGTGTAGCCGTTCTCCGACGTCGAGGTCAGCGTCTGCCCACCCAGACGACCGAGCAGCGACAGGACCGCACTGACGGTCTCGTCCGGGAGGTCGAGCGCGTACCGGTCGATCGGACGGCACACCTGCGTCCTGGCGCGCTCGAGCGCCGCCATGAGCACGACCGGCGCCAGACCCCTGAAGTCGGCACCCACGCTCGACATCGCCTTGTTGAAGCTCTGGTGGGCGTGGCTCTGCCGTGGGTAGTAGCCGGAGGCGGTCATCGTGACAGTGCAGTCGACGACCTCCCACCCCGCGAGTCCTTGCTTCAACGCCGCGCGTACGCCCTCCTCCGTCGCTGCGAGAAACGCCGGCGGGAGGTTGCCACGCTCCACGCCCGGGTCGAAGGCGACTCCCTGACCGAGCGGCGCAGGATCGACGCGGAGCCCGATCGTCGCGAGGTACGGGTTCTCTCCCGCCCCGACCTCGTCGTACGCCGTTCCTGACCCGATGACGCGCTCGAGGCAGACCGTCGAGGTCTCGGAGAAGCGGACCCGTACGCCGTACCGCTCGTCCAGGAGTGCGGCAACGACCTCCTTCTGGACCTCGCCATGGAGCCGGACGACGGCCTCGCCCTGCCCCGCGTCCAGATGCAGGCCGATGAGCGGGTCCTCGTCGGCGAGCTCGGTGAGCCCGGCGTACATCGCGGTGCGCTGAGTCGGGTCGTCCGGCTCGACGACCGCCTGCAGCGTCGGCGGTGGGAACCGGTACGGCGGTCGGTCGGCCGCGTGTCCGATCACGTCGCCGATCCGCACGTCGAGACCGCGGACCGCAGCGATCTCGCCCGCCCGCAGCTCGTGAGCGGTCTGGAGGCCTCCCGGTCGGCTCACCGCGATCTCGGTGACGCGCGTCGCGCGGCGCCCCGGCGGAGCGACCTTCTCTCGGACCCGCACCGCGCCTGACCACCACCGCACCCACGCACGTCGTCCGCGAGCGTCGCGGTCGATCGCGAAGACGGTGCCCGAAGGATCCCTCTCCGACGGCGTCGACGGGACCAGCAGCGCGCTGATCGCGTCGCGCAGCGGTGAGATGCCGGCACCGGTGATCGCGGAGCCGGCAAGCACGGGTGACACCGCGCCTCGACGGAGGTTGCTCCGAAGGACGTCGCCCAGCTCGCCGCGACCGATCGGCGCGTTGTCGGCCCACCGCGCGAGCAGTCCGTCGTCGACGGCTGCGAGCGACTCGACGACGGACGGATCGTCGAGCGACACCGGAACAACCTGGGCGGAGCGACGGCCGCCCGTATGCACCTGCGACAGCACCGTGACCTCCGGCGTCAGCCGACGCCGTACCTGCGCCACCGCACGGTCGAGGTCGGCACCGGAACGATCGACCTTGTTGACGAACATCAGCGTCGGGACGCCGAGGCGACGAAGCGCGCGCCACAGCACGACGGTCTGAGGCTGCACGCCCTCGACCGCGGAGATGACGAGCACCGCAGCGTCGAGCACGGAGAGCGAGCGCTCGACCTCGGCCACGAAGTCGGGGTGGCCGGGGGTGTCGACGATCGTGACCGCGAGGTCACCGAGCGCGAGCGTCGCGACGGACGCACGGATCGTGATGCCGCGACGGCGCTCGAGATCCGAGGCGTCCGTGCGGGTCGTACCGGCGTCGACGCTGCCGAGGGCGGCGACGGCACCGGCGTCGTAGAGGAGTCGTTCGGTCAGGCTGGTCTTGCCCGCATCAACGTGCGCGACGACTCCGAGGGTGAGTGAGGACGAGTTCAAGGGTCAGCTCCACGGCAGGACGGAAGACGGTCCGGGGCGTGGTAGCTGCTCGCATGCTCGTGGTGCCTCTCTCTGGTCGTCGGTTCAGACCCACCGTCACACGGTCCGAGGCGCGGGTCGAACGGTTTTCGGCCGACTCGCTACGCCGGACGGAACGAGTCGTGCGCCTCGACCACCGCGTGCTTGACCATCACGTGCTGCGTGACCGTGTACTCGAGCACGGCCTCGTGGCTCATGTCCTTGCCGAAGCCGCTGCCCTTGACCCCACCGTGAGGTGCCTCGGACGCGATCGGGAGGTGGTCGTTGACCCAGGTGACGCCGGCCTCGAGCGAGTGCGTGACGCGGAGCGCGCGGGACACGTCGGAGGTCCACACCGACGACGCGAGCCCGTACGCGCTGTCGTTCGCCAGCGCGACGGCCTCCTCCTCGGTGTCGAACGGGAGCGCGACGAGCACCGGCCCGAACACCTCGTCCTGGACGATCTCGGACTTCTGGTCGGCGCCCGTGACGAGCGTCGGTGGGTAGAGCGCGCCCGCGCCGTCCGGGAGCACTCCCCCGCACACGACCTCGGCACCCGCCTCGACGGCACGTTCGACGAACCCGTGCACCCGGGCACGGTGCGCGTGCGAGACGAGCGGGCCGATGTCGGTGTCGGCGGCCCTCGGGTCACCGACCCGGATCGCTCGCATCCGGTCCGCGACCGCCGCGACGACCTCGTCGTACGCCGACCGCTCTACGTACATGCGCGTGGCGGCGGTGCAGTCCTGGCCGGAGTTGTACGTGGACGCCATCGCGAGTCCCTGCGCCACGGCAGCCACGTCGGCGTCGGCGAACACCAGAGCAGGCGCCTTGCCGCCGAGCTCGAGGTGGACGCGCTTGGTCTGCGACGCCGCGGCACCCATCACGGCCCGCCCCGCCCGGCTCGAGCCGGTGATCGACACCATGGCGACGTCCGGATGGTCGACGATCGCCTCGCCGACCTCCGCGCCGCCGGTGACGACGTTCAGCACACCGGCGGGGAGTCCTGCCTCGAGGGCGAGACGTGCGAGGAGCAACGTGCTCCGCGGGGTCGACGGCGCCGGCTTGAGGACCATCGTGTTGCCTGCGGCGAGGGCTGGACCGAGCTTCCAGATCGCCATCACGAGCGGGAAGTTCCACGGTGCGACGGCACCGACGACGCCGACCGGGCGCCGGATGAGCATCGACGTGTAGCCGTCGCTGAGCACGCCTGCACCGCTGCCCTCGAGCGAGCGTGCCGACCCCGCGAAGAAGCGCAGGTTGTCGGTCGCGAACGGCAGCTCTCCGTCGGCGAAGACCGCGGTCGGCTTGCCGGAGTCGGCGACCTCGAGCTCGGTCAGCGCAGCAGCGTTGTCATCCAGCAGGTCGGCCAGGCGAAGCAGGATGCGCGCGCGCTCCCCCGCCGTACGGCGTGACCAGCTCCCGAACGCAGCCCTCGCGGCCGCGACGGCCTCGTCGACGTCGGCTGCCGACGCCTGCCGGAAGCGTACGGTCGCTTCCCCCGTCGCGGGATCGGTCAGCGTGATCTCGTCGCCGGTGCCTTCACGGGGCGCGCCGTCGATGAACGTTCCGTGGTCCATGGTCTCCTCCATCAGCTGTTGAACCCCACACCGAACCGGTCGAGCGCCCGCAGCATCGCGGGACGCCGACCTGTCGCGTCCTCGCGGGCGAGCTGGCGCCTGGTCATCTGGACGACCGGGTAGCGCAGCGGCTCGGGCGGGAAGGGCACCGGGCGCGCGGTGATCGCCGCCAGCCGGGTCCGCTTCGTACGACGGCGGCCGAGCAGGTCGAGCGCGACCTGCGCTCCGAAGCGGGACGATGCGACACCCAGGCCGGTGTAGCCGACCGCGTACGCGAGCCGGCCGCCGTACGCCGTCCCGAACACCGGCGTGAACCGCGTCGACGTGTCGATGACCCCCGCCCAGCGGTGGCTGATCCCGATGCCGTCGAGGCCGGGGAACGTCGCGGACAGGTGCTTCACCAGCAGCCGGTGCGACGAGTCGCGCTGCTCCAGCGCCGCGTCGGTCCTGGCGCCGTAGTAGTAGATCGCGTCGTACCCGCCGAACAGGATCCGGTCGTCGGGGGTCCGTCGGTAGTAGTGGAACTGGTTGCCGCTGTCGGTGAGGCCCTGGTTGTCGGCCCAGCCGATCGCCGACAGCTGCGCCGGCGAGAGCGGCTCGGTGACGATGACGTGGTCCCAGACCGGGATCGTGTAGGCGCGGATGCGCTTGAGCAGCGGTGGGAACGCGTTCGTCGCGATCACCACCTGGCGGCTGACGACATCGCCGTGCTCGGTCACCACCGCTATCGCGTCACCGCGGCGCTCGACCCCGCGCACGGGCGTGCGCTCGTGCACGCGCACGCCGCGGCGCCGGGCAGCACCGAGGAGCCCGCTCACCAGCCGGCCCGGGTCGACGAGGCCTCCTCCGCTGCGGACACGCAGTCCAGCAAGGTAGGTCGGCGAGTCGACGTCGCGGCGGACGTCGTCCGCCGACAGCAGCGTCACGTCCTCACCGTGCTCGCGGTGCACCTCGTACGACCCCGCGAGCGCCTCGACCTCGTGCGGCCGTGTCGCGACGACCGTCTTGCCGCACAGGCGCAGGTCGGCGTCGATCGCCTCGCCCTCGAGGAACGCGGCGATCGCCGAGACGTTCTCGCGACCGAGCCGGACCAGGTCACCGAGCTCGTCGGGCCACATCGCCGTGCCGTGGGCGAGGCCGTGGGTCAGCGAGTCCGACACGAACCCGCCGTTGCGGCCGGACGCACCGCACCCCACCTCGCCGCCCTCGAGGACGACCACGTCGCGCGAGGGGTCCTCCTCCTTCGCCAGGATCGCCGTCCACAGGCCCGTGAAGCCGCCGCCGACGATGGTGAGGTCAGCCCGTGCCGGGCGCTGGAGGGGCTCGCCGTCGGCCGCGGGTGGAGTGCGGTCGAACCAGTACGGGACCGGTCTGGCGTCGGCGAGGAGCTTGTCGATGCTGGCGTCGGACGGCGAGGTGCCGCGCCCGGGACGCACGCGGGCACGGCTCACAGGGCGCCCCCGACGACGACCGCAGCATCAGCGGTCCAGTCGAGGGACACCGTGGCGCCGCGCTCGACGGTCGAGACCCCGCTGATCGCGCACAGCACCGGGTCGGCGTGGCCGGGCACGTCGACGGCGACGGTGGAGACGCCTCCGAAGAACTGGATCTCCGCGACCTGCCCCTCCATCCGCCCGGCCTCCGGCGGCCCGAGGCGGGTCTCCTCGGGGCGGACGACGAGGTGCGCGTCACCCGAGACGTCACCGACCGGGTGGCCCGGCAGGAGGCCGACGCCCTCGACGTGCAGACCACCGTCGACGACACGACCCGCGAACCGGTTGCTGTCGCCGATGAAGTCGGCCACGAAGAGGTTGGCGGGGCGTCGGTACGTCTCGACGGGCGTCGCGACCTGCTGCACGCGTCCGTTCGCGAGGACGGCGAGGCGGTCGGCCATCGACATCGCCTCCTCCTGGTCGTGGGTGACGACGACGAACGTGATGCCGACCTCCTGCTGCAGGCGCTTCAGCTCCAGCTGCATCTGCGAACGGACCTTGCGGTCGAGCGCCGAGAGCGGCTCGTCCAGCAGCAGCAGCTTGGGCCGCTTCACGACGGCACGGGCGAGCGCGACGCGCTGGCGCTGACCTCCCGACAGCTGGTGAGGGCGGCGCCTGGCCATCGCTGTCAGGCCGACCGTCTCGAGCACCTCGCCCACGCGCCGCCGGATCTCGTTCTTCGGCAGCTTCTCCTGCTCCAGGCCGTACGCGACGTTGCCCTCGACCGTCATGTGCGGGAACAGGGCGTACGACTGGAACATCAGGTTGAGCGGTCGCTTGTGCGGCGGGAGCGACACCAGGTCCTGACCGCCGAGCACCAGCGCGCCCTCGTCGGGACGCTCGAACCCCGCGATCGCCCGCAGCAGCGTGGTCTTGCCGCAGCCCGACGGGCCGAGCAGTGCGAAGAACTCGTTCTCGGCGATGGTGAGACTGACGTCGTCCAGGGCCGTGACGCTGCCGAAGCGGCGCGACACGTGGCGGATCTCCACGAGCGGCTTGCTGATCGGGGTCGTCTGCTCGACGTCAGGGGTCGTCACGTGGGTGTCACTCATCGAGGGCCTCCGTACGTCGGCTCAGTCGGGCGGACGCGATCACGACCGTGAAGCTGACGAGCAGCAGCACGGTGGCGAGAGCGTTGATCTCGGGCGTCACGCCGAAGCGGACCATCGAGTAGATCGAGATCGGCAGGGTGGGTGTCGTCGGGCCGTTCGTGAAGAACGCGATCACGAACTCGTCGAGCGACAGCGTGAAGGTCAGCAGCGCACCGGCGATCACGGCGGGAGCGATTGTCGGCAGCGTCACCCGGCGGAACGTGGTGAACGCCGGAGCGCCGAGGTCGCGCGACGCCTCCTCGAGGGCGGGGTCCGCCTGGACGAGCCGGGCACGGACCACCGCGACGACGAACGCCATCCCGAACACGGCGTGCGCCAGCATCACGGAGAACAGTCCGAGCGTCATCGAGATCAACGAGTAGAACGCGAGCAGCCCGATCGCCAGGACGAGGTCGGGCATGATCGCCGGCGCCATCGCGTACGCGTCGAGGGTGGACGAGCGCGTGTAGCGGGCGAGCCCTACGGCGAGCGTCGTCCCGAGGACCACAGCGATCACGGTCGCCCCGGTGGCGACCAGGAGGCTGTTGCCCAGCGCGGTCAGCAGATCTCCGTTGCCGGCGAGCTTGGCGTACCAGCGGAAGCTCAGGCCGTCCATCGTGAACGCCGAGCGACCGCCGTTGAACGACATGACGACGAGGACCGCGATCGGGAGGTAGAGGAAGAGCATGCACAGCGCGAGGGGCAGGCGCAGCCATCCGAGGGACTTCATGACGGCCCTCCTGTCGAGAGCCGCCGGCTCACCCGGGACTGGACGAAGAACAGCACCGCCAGCACGACGATGAGGACCAGCGCGAGGGTCGCGCCGAACGGCCAGTCGCGAGCCTTGAGGAACTGGTCGCGTACGACGTTGCCGACCATCACGAACTTCCCGCCGCCGAGCAGCTCGGGGATGATGAAGTTGCCGAGGCTCGGCACGAAGACGAAGATGCAGCCGGTCAGCACGCCCGGGAGCGAGAGCTTCCAGGTGATCGTGCGGAACACGGTGAACCGGCTCGCGCCGAGGTTCGTCGCCGCCTCCCGCAGCTCGGGGTCGAGCCTCGAGATCGACGCGTACAGCGGCAGGATCATCAGCGGCAGGTACGCGTAGACGAGGCCGACGATGACCGCGCCTCGGGTGTAGAGCAGCGTGATCGGGTCCTCGATGACGCCGAACCGCTCCAGCGACCGGTTGACGACGCCCTCGTTGCTGAGCAGGACGATCCAGGCGTAGGTGCGTACGAGGAAGTTGGTCCAGAACGGGATCACGACGAGCACGAGCGCGATGTTGCGGAGGCGGTCGGGCAGCATCGCGATCGCGTACGCGACCGGGTAGCCGATCAGGAGCGCCAGCAGCGTCGCCGCGCCGGCGATGACCAGCGAGTCGACGAGCACGGCGCGGTACGTCGGGGTGAACGCGCGCGAGAAGTTGTCCCACGTGAACTCGTAGACGACACCGCCGAAGCGGCCGCGCTGGAAGAACACGTAGCTGAGCACCAGCAGGACCGGCACCGCCATGAAGGCCGTGACGTATCCGAGCCCGGGGACGAGGAGCGCGACACGCTCCCGCCGGGAGGAGCGCTCGGTGGCGCCCCTCCCGGTCGGCGTGCTGCTGATCAGGTCGGTCACTAGCTGGAGGTGATCTCGGTGACGAGCTGCGTGTACATCGTGGCCGCCTCACCGAGGTCGGTCAGCGACTCGCCCTCGAGAAGCTCGTCAGCAGTGACCTGCAGCGGCGGGTACTGCTCCTTGAGCTCGGCCGGGAGCATGTCCATCGCCGCCTGGTTCGGGACGTTGTAGAGGATGTTCTCCGCTGCCCACGCACCGTTCTCCGGCTCGAGGAGGTAGTTGATGAACGCGTGCGCGGCCTCCTTGTTCTTGGAGGTCTTGAGGACGACCATCGTGTCGACCCAAAGGTCGCTGCCCTCCTCGGGGACCACGAACTTGATGTCCTTGTTCTCGGCGGTGCCGTAGTTGCACCACCCGTCCCAGGCCTCCGTCATCACGGCCTCGCCGGAGATGAGCCGCTCGTAGAACGTGGTGTCGTCGTAGGCGAGGAGCGTCTTCTTGGCGGCGACCAGCTTGTCCTTGACCTGCGCCATCTCGTCCTCGTCGGTGGTGTTCGCCGAGAAACCGAGGGCCTTCTGCGCCGGCAGCATCAGCCAGCGGTCGGTGGCCATCATCGTGACCTTGCCCTTGTTCTCGTCGGCCGGCTCCAGGATGTCGTTCCAGCTGGTCGGAGCATCGACGAGGTCGGAGCGGTAGCAGATGCCCGTGGTCCCCCACGTGTACGGGACGGAGTTCTTGTTGCCCTCGTCGTAGGAGAGCTGGGTCGCCGGCTCGGCGAGGTTCTTGAGGTTGGGGATCAGGTCGGCGTCGATCGGCTCGGCCAGGCCCTGCTCGGCCAGCGCCTGCGCGAACTGTCCGGAGACGAACGCGACGTCGATGCCCGAGTCGGACCCGGCCGTCAGCTTGGCCATGATCTCTTCGTTGGTGGCGTGGTTGGTGACCTCCATCGAGGCACCCGTCGCCTCCTTGAACTTCTCGGCGATGTCCTCGGGCATGTAGTCGGCCCAGTTGGACACGACGATCGACTGCTTGCTGAGGTCCGCGTCGGGATCGAGGTCGGCCGCGGCGTCGTCACCGTCCGACCCGCCGCACGCGGCGAGTGCGGCGGCGAGGACGAGCGACGCCGCTGCGACCAGCGGGCGGCGGCCGTGGAACGCGAGTGCCTTCATGGGTGGCTCCAGGTGTGCGAGGTAGTCCCGCCTGGTGCGGGTGGACCCACATTTGCATCCTTGTTGAGGATCTGACAAGGCCTGAAACACAAGTTAAATCAACGAAATGCGTTCGTCACTGAAGAAGTCTTCAAATTTCGGGCGATCAGTGGGAGGCTGTCGGACAATCACCACTGGCACCATGACGACCAACGGTTCGAGAGAAGAGGTCCGATGGCGAAGACCCAGGGTCAGAAGGACCGTCGTGCTGCGCTGATCAGTGCGACGCAGAAGGCGGTCATCGCACACGGTGCCGACGTCAAGCTGACCGAGATCGCCAAGCAGGCGGGTCTCACGTCGGGCGCGGTGCTCTACCACTACCCCGACGTCCAGTCGCTGATCCTCGAGGCGAACCGGGCCGGCACCGAGCGCTTCTACGACGAGCGCATGCAGATGATCGCGAAGATCGAGGACCCCGCCGAGAAGCTCGTCAGCACGATCCGGTCCGGCCTGCCGACCGACGCCGACGACGACGCGGTGCGCCTGTTCTGCGAGCTGGGCGGCGCGGCGCGACGTCACCCGATCTACGGGACGCTGCTCACCTCGCTGTACGACCGCCAGGTCGCGATGTACCAGGTGATCCTCGAGACCGGCGCCGCTCGCGGCACGTTCGACCTCCGCCAGGAGTCGCTGACCATCGGACGCAACCTCGTCGCGCTCGAGGACGCGTACGGCTATCGCATGATGGCCGGCCACCCGACGATCAACCACGAGGTCGCGTGCGAGCTGCTGCTCGACTACGCCCGGCTCGCCACCGGCCACCCGCTCATCACCAAGGCCGCACTCGACGAAGGGACACCCGACCGATGACTGACCGACCCCTGACGATCCTCTTCATGCCCGAGTCGGCGTACGGACCCACCAACCAGTGCGTCGGACTGGGCGACATCCTGCTCAAGCGCGGCCACACCGTGGTGTTCGCGGCCGAGTCGTCGTGGAAGGGCAAGCTTGAGCCGCTCGGGTTCGTCGAGGCGCTCGTCGACCTCGCCGAGCCGGCCGAGGACGCCTCTGATGAGGATGCCGGCAAGTTCTGGACCGACTTCATCGCCGAGACCGCGCCGGAGTTCCGCAAGCCGACGATCGACCAGCTCGAGTCGTTCGTCGCGCCGACCTACCAGGCACTGATCGACGGCGCGGTCTACTGCGAGCCGCGACTGCGCGAGATCATCGCCGAGCACCGACCCGACGTCATCGTGGAGGACAACGTCATCACGTTCCCCGCGCTGATGACCCCGGACGCCCCGTTCGTCCGCATCGTCTCGTGCAACCCGCTCGAGGTCCGCGGCAGCGACGCCCTGCCGCCGCTGTTCGCGGGCTACCCCATCGCGGACCGCGACGGCTGGGACGCGTACGGAGAGCGCTTCGAGGAGACCCACCGCGAGATGTGGGACGCCTTCAACAGCTGGGTCCAGGAGCAGGGCGCTCCTCCCCTGCCGGAGATGGAGTTCATCCACACCTCGGACACGCTCAACCTGTACGTGTTCCCGAAGGAGGCCGACTACCACGACGTGCGGCCGCTCGACGAGACGTGGGAGCGCATCGACTCCAGCGTCCGCGAGACCGACGAGGACTACGTGGTCCCGGCGGAGGTGGCCGAGCGCCCCGAGGACTCTGCACTGATCTACCTGTCGCTGGGCTCGCTGGGCGGTGCCGACCTCGACCTCATGCAGCGCCTGGTCGACGTCCTCGGCAAGACCCGCCACCGGTTCATCGTGAGCAAGGGCCCGCGCGCCGACGAGCTGACGCTGCCCGACACGATGGTCGGCGCGCAGATGGTGCCCCAGACCAAGGTCATCCCCCAGGTCGACCTCGTCATCACCCACGGCGGCAACAACACCACGACCGAGTCCCTGCACTTCGGCAAGCCGATGATCGTGCTGCCGCTGTTCTGGGACCAGTACGACAACGCGCAGCGCGTGCACGAGCTCGGGCTCGGTATCCGGCTCGACACGTACGGGTTCGCGGACGCCGAGCTCGTCGAAGCGGTGGAGGCGCTGCTCGACGACGCGGAGCTCCGGGCGCGCGTCGACGCCGTCGGGCAGGCGGTGCGGGAGCGCGACGGTCTGCGTCGAGGCGCCGACCTGATCGAGAAGGTCGGGCTGGAGCACGTCGCACGCGCGGCCGGCGCCGACGATCCCGCGCTCGCGGACGCTCTCGAGTCGTCCGCCGTGGAGGCCTGACATCGCACCGCCGTCCGACGTCGAAGCACTCGCCGACGCCGTCCGCGCCGCGGATCCCGCCGACGTCCTCCCCGCGCGCCACGCCGCGGAGGCGGGCAGGGTCCGCGGTCCGCTCGGACTCGTGGCCGCGACCGCGCTGTCGCCCGACATCACGCTCGCGGTGGTCGAGGACGCCGACGGGGACCGGTACGCCGCGCCGCTGCTGCGCGACGGCACGGGCGTGCGACGGGCGGTGCCGGGTGACGGCGCCGCGCTCGCTCTCGTCGCAGCGCTGCGCGACCCCTCGCTGGTCGAGCTCGAGCCTTCGCGCACCCCCTTCTCCCTCACCCCCTGGCACCACGCCGACGTCATCGCCGAGCGCGCGATCGACGTCGACCAGTCGAACGAGTCGGTCATCGTCGAGAACGCCGACGGCACGGTGGGTGCCGTGGTCAAGTGGGTCGTACGGGTCAGCGCCGGCGACGATCCGGCGCCGATCCGGGTCGCACGTCTCGTCGAGTCCGGGTTCGAGGCGATGCCGAGACCGTGGGGCATGGTTCAGTGGCGGGTCGAACCGGGCGGTCCGTTCGCGCTGGTCGCGATGGTGACCGAGCTGGTGCCCGGAGCGCGCGACGGCTGGGAGTGGGCGGTGGAGGACGCGAGGGCGTACGCCGCCGGTGGCGCCTCGCTGGAGGTCACCGCGGTCGAACCCGGCACGACCCTCGGGCGGATCGTCGCCGAGCTGCATCTGGGGCTCGCCGACGCGACACCGACCGTGGCTGACGTCGCCCGCGCGGCCGCGTGGCGTGACGAGGCGATCGCCGGGCTCGACGACGCGCTCGCGCTCATGGACGGCCCCGAGCTCGTCCGGCTCGGGCGACACGCGGAAGCCATCCGCGACGAGCTGAACGCGCTGGCCGACGCCACCGGCACTCCCCTCGTCCCGGTCCATGGCGACCTCCACGTCGGCCAGGTGCTCCGCGGGTCGGACGGGTCGTACCGGATCACCGACTTCGATGGCAACCCCGTCGCCACCCACCACGAGCGGACCGCCCCGCAGCCGGTCGCGGTCGACGTCGCCGGCATGGCGCAGAGCCTCGACCACGTGGCGTACGTGGTGCTGCACCGCACGTCGGGCGTCGACGCCGAGGCGGTGCAGCGCTGGCGTACGGCGGTGGGCGACGCGTTCCTGTCGGCGTACCGCGCCAGGCTCGCCGCCGCAGACCGCACGGCGCTGCTCGACGAGCGGCTGGTCCCACCGTTGCGGCTGCGGCAGGTGTGCCGCGAGTACGTGTACGCCGGTCGGCACCTGCCGCACTGGCGCTACGTCCCGGATCGCGCCGTCCGAGACCGCTTCCCCGTCCCCGACCACGAAGGTGCCGAGTGATGAACCCCGATGCGTTCGCCGCTGACCTCGAGGAGAAGCCGTCGCGCCTCGCCGAGCTCGCCGCGGTGCTGCAGCACGAGGATCCCTGGTCGCCGCTCGGCGTGAGCGCCGAGTCGGCGGACCTCGTCCTCCTCGGGATGGGGTCGTCGCACTACGCGTCGAGCGTCGCTGCTGCACGGCTCCGATCACGTGGCGTACGCGCGGTCGCCGAGCTCGCGAGCAGCGACCTGCTGCCCCGTACGGGTCCGGGGACGACGGTCGTCGCCGTGTCGGCGTCGGGTGGGTCGCGCGAGACCCTCGACGCGCTGGAGCGGATCGGTGACACCGGCGCCACGGTCGTCGGGCTCACGAACGTCGACGGCTCGGCGCTGGCGGAGCGGGCGGACGTCGTCGTACCGATGCTGGCCGGGCCGGAGCGCGGCGGGGTCGCGTGCCGGTCGTTCCAGCACACGCTCGCGATGCTCCTCGCGCTCGAGGCGCGGCTCGACGGATCACCGTCGCCGGCGCCACTGGTCCGGGCCGCTGCCGACGCGTCGGCGGACCTTCTCGACCGCGAGCCCGACTGGCTGCCTGCGGTGTCGGAGGCGGCGCTGGGACCGGACGGGACACATCTCGCCGCGCCGGCGAGACGGTTCAGCTCGGCCCAGCAGTCGGCGCTGATGCTGCGTGAAGGCCCGCGTCTGGCCGCCGTCGGGTGCGAGACCGGCGACTGGGCGCACGTCGACGTGTACCTGACGAAGAACACCGACTACCGCCTCGTGCTCTTCGGCGGTTCACGCTGGCTCGACGGCGTCCGCGAGTGGACCGACCCACGGGATACGACGATCGTGTCCGTCGGCGAGGACCTGCCGACCGCGGCGGCGACCGTGCGCTACCGCGGCGACACGGACGACGACGTACGGCTGCTCAGCGAGGCGCTCGTGATGGAGCTCGTCGCAGCACGGTGCTGGCAGGCGCAGGCGTAGGCGCGTCGTTGCAAGGACACCGGCTGTGGGCCGTCCCTGCGGGAGCATGAGTGTGCTGGTCGTCCGCAGGGCGACCAGCCCCGCGCAGGAGGTGGCCGAACGTGACCGAGCAGCCATTTCCGAGCGCGCCGCCGGCCGCCGGCGACCTTGAGGTCATGATGCGGTCCGTGATCGGACTGCTCGAGCGCAAGCCTGGGGCGCGGACGTCACGTGTGCACCCGGAGGTGCGCAAGGTCTTGGAGCGCGCGCTCGATCGGATGACCGCGCTGTCGAGCATCTCGGGAGACGGGTCGGACACCGCCACGCGCGACGCACGGATCGGTGCGATCCGGCGTGAGCACGGCTGGCTGTCCACCGCGACGCCGAAGGACCGGCCCTCCGAGGAGCAGTCGTGGGCGCTCGTCGACGAGCTGCAGACCCTCTGGATCTGTACGGCGAGCACCGCCGCGATCGCCGACGCGGTCAGCCGGGTGACTGGGCCGCCAGCACCGAAGCAGCTCGCGGAGACCGCGAAGCGGGACTGGCTCCTCGGCTCTCACGTCGAGCACCAACGCGGCCGAGGACGCGCACGCGCCCGGCACTCGCTGCGCGCGCGGTACCTCCGCAACGCCGGCTTCGCCCTCACGACCCTCGTGGTCGTCGGCACGGTCGTCGCCATGATCGTCGGGGACGACGACGGAGTCGTCATGCTGTGCGGCCTCGCCGGCGCGATCGGCGGCACGCTGGCAGGCGCACGAAGCATCCGCGACTCTCGCAAGCTCCGCGACGCGCTCTTCTTCCAGACGTGGTGGTGGGTGCAGCCCGCGGTCGGGTTCGCGGTCGGTCTCTTCGTCTACGCGCTGCTGGCGTCGGCCGTCATCGTCCTGCCTGGCTCGGACTCCCCCGAGGCGATGCGCCAGGCGACGAGCCGCATCGTGTATGCGTTCGTCGGCGGCTTCTCGGAGCCGTGGCTGCTCGGCATCCTCACGCGCCTCGGTGGCGCTGCCGACAAGGCCGCCGAGACGAAGGACTCAGCACCGGACGCGGCCACCAGGGCCTGACAGGATCAGGGGTGCGCGAGGCGCGTACGAGACAGGAATGCGTCGGGGCTGCGCGACTCGAGGAGCTCGACGAGCACCCCGTCGTACGTCGTCCCGTAGCAGACGGCGGCGACGCCCCCGCTCGACTCGGTCACGTCGTGGTGCCACACCGCGTCGAGGCTGCGTCGTACGCCGTCGATGCCGATGGCGTCCAGGCAGAGGTGGTTCACCCCGAGATCGACGGGACGCGCGGCCGGGGTGTCTGCGCCGCCCACGACCTCGACGGCGACGGGGCCAGGGACCGGCGGCAGCGCTTGGGACTCCCGATCAGGGACCTGCACGACCACTCCGACCAGCCCTGATACGCCGTCCGCCGGGACGAGGGTGACCGACGTGCCGTCGGGACAGCGCACCTGGTGCCCGCCCAGCGACGTGCCGCCGGCCTCGATCGCCCGGTCGTGCGTCGCGTCAGCGTCGGCGGCGGCCCACACGAGCCGGGTCACGCCAGGAGCCCCGGCCGACCGTCGCTCCGGTGCCGGCGACGAGAACGCGAACAGCTCCATGAACGCGGCATCCGTACGGAGCAGGATCACCTCCGCCGCGGTCCCCTCGGTCGCCAGCGACTCGTCCGCCGGTGCCGTACCGATCGGCCACGCGAAGGCGCCGTGCTCGAGGGCCGACAGCCCGTCGACCCAGAACCGCCGTGCGCGCTCGAGGTCGGCAACGCTGACACCCACGTGGTTGACGGCGACCACACGCCCGGCGCTCTCCATGGCCGGAACCTATCGCCCGCGGCACGTGAGTGCGCCGGCCGTCGAGGATCGCCCGACGACCGGCGCACACCGTGCTGGGGCAACCGCCCCGAGACCCCTACCCGAGCGGGCGGGTCCAGACGTCGGCGATCGAGGGGTCGTAGTACGCCGAGTCGTTCTGGTTCTCGAACTTCACCCGTACGGTGCCGTCGGCAGCGGCCAGCTCGGCCGGCACGACGAGCTCGTACGTCTCGGTGCCCGCCCCGGCGGTACGCACGTGCGTACGGAGCAGCACCTCCTTGCCGTCGACGTAGACCTTGTAGCGCTTGGTCTGCGCCTTGTCGTACGTCTCGACGGCACGGATCACGAAGGCCTCACCGGGCGTCACCGCGAGGTCGAACTCGAAGTACGAGAACGGCGTGAGGTGTCCGGCGTACCGACGGGTGACCCCTGCCTCACGGCTCGTCCCGGACGAGCTCGAGGCCGTGAGCTTGTGCGCCTGCTCCGACGTCGCCTCGCCGAGGTCGACGTGGTCGAGCGCGTCGGCGACCGAGGGATCGATCACCACGGTGACGTCGCCGGCTGCCTGAGCCAGCGTGTCCTCGCCTCGGACGAACCGCGCCTGCAGCGTCCGCACGGCCCGTGCGCGATCGGTGCTGCGCGGAACTGCGACGGTGACCGCGACCTCGCGCTCAGCGCCGCCGGCAAGAGCGACCTGAACGTCCTCCGGCGCAGTCCACCCCTCCGGCACGGCCACCTGCACCGTGCCCTCGACGTCGGTCGAACCGAGGTTGCGGACGCGCGCAGACAGGGTGACCTCCGCCCCCGGGCGTACCTCGCTCGGAGCGATCGCGACCTGGTCCATCGCCACCGGCGACGCGACATCGAGGTCGAACGACCGCTGCACCTGGAAGTGAGCCCCCGCGAGCACGAACGCCACCTGCGCCTTCGCCGTGACCGAGCCGGGTCGCTGATCGTCGCCGACGGTGGCGGTGATCCGGCTCGACTTCTCCTGGTCGGCGTCGAGCGTCTTCGCCACGGAGGTCGCCGGCCCGGCGGTCCAGCCGTCGGGCAGCTCGACAGCGACCGCGGTGACGTCGCGGACCTGCCGGTCACCGGCGTTCTTCGCCGTCACGACGACGGGCACCTCGTCCCCTGGGCGTACGGCGTCGGCCGGAGCGTCTGCGGTGAACGACAACCCCAGAAGGTCCGCGACAGCGACGGAGACCGCACCTCGGGCGGCCGCAGCCGCGTCGAGGACCTTCGCCTCGTCGGCATCCGACAGTCCGGCGACGGCGACGAGCCCGTCGATCGGCTGCAACGCGTGCTGCGCCGCCACCAGCGCGTCGGTCGCCCTCGCGTCGCGGTCCTGCTGCGCGTGGTCGAGAGCACGGTCGGCCGCCACGTCGGCGCCCGCCGCGGCCACCCGGATCAACGCCTTGACCGCGGTACGACCGCCGTCGACGTCGCCGATCGCTGCACGGAGAGCGTCGATGCGCTCGGTCGCCGTGCCCACGAGTCCAGCCTGGCGGTCGGATACGAAGCGGTACGCACCGGAGCCGACCTCGACGACCACGTCACCCGCGTCGTACGAGACCTCGTGCACGCCGTCGGCACTTGCGACCGGTCGGCCGCTCTCCGTGACCGCAGAGACGTTCGCCGCGGGGACGCGGACGGTCGCGGTGGACCCGACCGGGACGTCGATGTCCAGCGTCAGCCGGTCACCGCTGCGGCGCCAGCTGCTGGAGACCTGGCCGTACGGCGTCTTCGTCGACGCCTTCGCCCACTCCATCTTGTCGGTGACCTCGGGGGCGATGCTGACGTTGCGGTAGCCGGTCTTCTGCGACAGACTGATGCCCGCGACGTCGTGGTAGAACCAGTCGTCGACCGTGCCGAGGAAGTAGTGGCCGCGCGAGCGCGCCTCCAAGGCCCAGTGCTCCCACATGCTCGTGCCGCCGTTCTCCGTCATGTAGCCCCAGCTGGGGTACGACGTCTGGGTGGCGAGCTGGAACGCGACGTCGGCGTAGCCGTGGTCGGTGAGCACCGGCAGCAGGTACTTGGTGCCGAGCACGCCGGTGTTGAGGTGCATGCCCTTGGCCTTCACGTCGGCGACGATGCTCGCCGCGACCGCGTCCGCGGTCTTCTCGTCCGGGGTGAGCCCGAACGCGAGCGCCAGCACGTTGTGCGTCTGGCGGTAGCCGCGGTCGCCGCTGCCCCGGTAGTAGCCGGCACCGGCGTCGAGGAAGCGCTCGTTGAACGTCTTCTTGACGACGGCGGCGTTCTGCGCGAACGACTCGGCGTCGGCGTCCTTGCCGAGGAACTCGGCGGACTGCTGCATCGAGGTGAGCATCGCGTACAGGTACGCCGTGCCGGAGACGCGCACGTCCTCGGGAGCGTTGCCGCCGGCCGGGCTCGCCTCGGGGCTCACCCAGTCGCCGAGTCGCGGGTTGGTGACGAGCCCCTTGTCGGAGCGCCCGAACTCGAGATCGATGTACTTCTTCATGCCGTCGTACGTCTGGCTCAGGGCGCGCGAGTCGCCGCCGTACTGGTAGAGCCACCACGGGATCATCACGTACGCGGAGTGCCACGGCGGAGCGACGCCCCACGATCCCCAGTTGCCGGAGCTCGGTGCGATCACGAGCGGCGCACCCTCCGCGTCACGGGTGTCGTTCATGTCCGTGACCCACTTGGCGAACAGCTCGTGGACGTCGAGGTTCATCATGAACATCTCGGCGCCGACGGCCGCGTCACCGGTCCAGCCGTTCTTCTCGAACATCGGGGTGTCGGTCGGGATGCCGTGGATGTTGTTCTTGAGCGTGTCGACGACGGCGCGGTGGACGTCGTTCATCACCGGCTCGGAGCTCTCGAAGGTGCCCGTCTCGGCGGCGTCGGTGTGAACCGCCTTCGCCGTGAACGCGCTCAGCGGTGGCGCCTCGTCGCCGGGCCAGCCGGTGACCTCGACGTACTGGAAGCCCTTGTACGAGAACCTCGACTCCCACGACTCCTTCTCCCCCGTGCCGGCCAGGATGAACCGGTCGGTCTGGAAGCCGGACGCGAAGCCGCCGTTGTTGGAGAAGTTCGGTCGGCCGTCGGCCTTCAGCTTCTCGCCGTACTGAGCCTTGATGGTGGTGCCTGCCGGACCCTTCGCGGTGAGCTCGACCCAGCCTGCGAGGACGCGTGGGAACTTCACGACGTACACGCCGTCGGCGGGCTCGGTGATCTCCTCGGCCGGCAGCGACTCCGTGACACGGATCGGCTGCTGGCGCTGGTTGACCAGCTCACCCTTCGGGCCCGCGACCTCGCTGGCCGGCGTCCACGTGGTGTCGTCGAACCCGACCTCGTCGAAGCCGTCCTGCACGAGTCGTGCGTCGTACGTCTCACCGGCGTACAGGTCGTCGAAGACGGTCGGGCCGTCGTGGAGAGTCCACGAGTCGTCGGTGACGACGTCCTCGGTGGTGCCGTCGGCGTACTCGAGGTGCAGCACGGCGCGGGCGACGGGCTCGTCGTGCCACGGCGGGGACTCCCAGCGCCAGACGTTGCCGCCGGTCATGCCGTAGAAGCCGCGGCCGAGCTCCATGCCGAGCGTGTTCTTGCCGGCCTTGAGCTGATCGGTGAGGTCGGTGCCGACGTACTGGGCGCGGTCGTCGTAGTCGGTGAACCCGGGCGACAGCACGTCCTTGCTGATGGGGGCGCCGTTGAGGCTGACGTCGGCGTACCCGCCGGCCGCGACGTACAGGGTCGCCGCGTCGAGGTCCTTGCCGACCGAGAACTCCTTGCGGAGCAGCGGCGCGGGAGCCGTCTCGCTCTTCGGCGGGCGGACACCGCTGCCCCACTGGCCCTGGCCGTACGGCGCCAGCTCCTTGGCGCTCTCCCACGAGGTGTCGTCGAACGCCGGGGCTTCGAAACCAGCCGGGATCTGCTTGCTCACCTTCCAGGTCTTGTCAGTCGTCGCGACGGTCGTGGAGCCGTCGGACCAGGTGGTGCGGATCTTGGCGAGGAGCCCGCCAGGCGAGCCGGCGCCGTTCGTGGTGCGGACGGCGACGACGTTGCGATCGGGCTCCAACGCCGCGTCGTAGAGGTGCGACTGCTGCCACTCGTTCTCCGCGCCCTGGGTCTCGCCGAGGAGGTCGCCGTTCAGCCAGAGCCGGAACGAGTCGTCGGCGGTGATCAGGATCTCGGCGGACACGGCGCTCCTGCCCGCGGGTGCCTCCCACGTCTGGCGGAACGCGCGCGGCTCCCCCGGTGCGCCTCCCGTACTCGCGTCAGACGTCCAGATCCAGCTCGCGCCGGAGAGGTCGAGGGTGTTGGAGTCGTCCGTGCGCGCGTTGCCGATCCAGGCGCTTCCGGCCCAGTCGTCCTCGTCGAGCAGACCGGTACGGAACTCGCTGGACGCGTTCGCCCGACCCGCGCTCGTGACGACGTCGACGCGCCAGTGGTACTGCGTCGCGGCGTCGAGCGGCGGTCCGTCGTACGCGACGTTGGCCGACTCGGCGGAGCGAACGACACCGCTGTCCCAGAAGGCCTTGGAGTTGGTGAGGGCCTTCTCCGAGGTGGCGAGCCGGAGCCGGTACGACGTCTGCGTGACGTCGCGACGGTCGGTCCGGATCTCCCAGCTGAACCGCGGCGCGGCGATGTCGATGCCGATCGGGGCGCTCTTCTTCTCGACCTCCAGGCCGGCGAGCTTCACGCCGCTGGACGGTGAGGCGGAGGTGGTGCCGATCGCGGGGGCCGCGCTCAGCGCCGGGAACAGCAGGGCTAGCACCACGCCGAGCGCCGCGACGATGCGGCGACGGTCACGTGGGCGGTGGTCGGACGACGGAGGCGTCACGGTTCTCCTCGAATTGGAACGATTCAACGAGGGGAACGTAACCACACCGCATGTGACGTGGACAACAGGGGTGACCGGTTACGGCCACGGACGCGTACGAGGCAGCGCCGGGCTGCGGCGCTGCCTCGTACGACGTCGGGACTGGGCGGAGACCGCTAGCCCGGCTGCTGGGCGAGCGCGAACTGGACCCCGCCCTCGGGGGTCACCTGGGCGTCGAGCACCTTGTCGTCCAAGAGCTCGGACGTGGCGCCCTCGATGTAGACCTTGGCGTCGCCGCTCTCCACGAGCTGGTCCCCCGGTTCTCCGACGGGGACGGCGGCGACGGCGAAGTTGCCGTCGGTCGGACCGCTGATCCGCAGTCCGGCGTCTTCGGTGTCGATGCGGTCGGCGACCAGGGCCGTGACGACATCGGTGGCGTTCTCGGTCAGGGTGAGCATGGGCTCTCCTTTCGTCGTGAACAGGTGCGTCCCACCGTTCGTCGCGATGTCGGCTCGTTCAAGGGAGCGTCCAGTGGGTGGACTCGTTCTGCGCGGGAAGACGCGCGTGACGGCCGTTCCTGATGCTGTAGGCTCTTTTACACGCTTAAATGCTTTTTAACTACGCATGAGGTGGTCGCGCTGCGCCGCACACACACGTACTCCGCTGCTACCCGAGACGCCACCCGCGTGCTCGGGCTCGAGATCGCGCGCGCTCGCAGACGCCGACGGTGGACCCTCCAGGAGCTCGCCGACCGCGTCGGGATCTCGGTGAGCACGTTGCGTGCGGTCGAGCAGGGGACGCCCACGGTCGCGATCGGGATCGTGTTCGAGCTGGCGACGCTGCTCGGTGTGCGTCTGTACGACGCGGAGCCCAGCGAGCTCCCGGCTCTGGTCGCGCTGGGCCGCGACCGGTTGGCGCTGCTCCCGGCGCGCGTCCGGGAGACGACGGTGGACGTCGATGACGACTTCTGAGGCGCAGACGGCGTTCGTGTGGACCTGGCTCCCCGGCGCGACGGAACCGGTGGTGGCCGGCCGGCTGGACGCGGCGGGCGATGTTGTCGTGTTCACGTACGGACGCTCGTACCTCGAGCGCGACGATGCCGTCGCCCTGTACCTGCCCGAGCTCCCACTCCGTCCAGGATCGATCAGACCACTCGGCGCTCTCGACGTCGCTGGATGCATCAGCGACGCCGGCCCCGACTCCTGGGGCCAGCGCGTCATCCTTGCCCGCCATGGGCACCGAGGCCCCACCAGCGACACCGCAGAGCTCGGGCTGCTGACCTACCTGCTCGATTCCGACTCCGACCGCATCGGGGCGCTCGACTTCCAGACGAGCGCGTCCTCGTACGAGCCCCGGGGCACGGCTACCGCCAGTCTCGAGGAGCTCATGAGCGCGGCGGCGCTGGTGGAGTCCGGCGAACCCCCGCCCGCTGCCCTGGACGTAGCGATGCTTCGCGGGACCTCGGTCGGGGGCGCGCGCCCGAAGGCGCTCATCGAGGACGGCGAACGCCGGCTCATCGCCAAGTTCTCGTCGACCACCGACGTCTATCCCGTCGTCAAGGCAGAGGCGGTCGCGATGGAGCTCGCCCGGCGGGTCGGGCTCGACGTCGCCGGATCGGAGGTCGTCACCTCCCTCGGACGCGACGTGCTTCTCGTCGAACGTTTCGACCGGACAGCAATCCGCGGCGAACGCCGCGCCCTCGTCTCTGCTCTGACCATCCTCGGGCTCACGGAGATGACTGCCAGGTACGCGTCGTACGCCGACCTTGCCGATGTGGTCCGCGCACGGTTCGACAACCCGGTGCCCACGCTGCACGAGCTGTTCTCACGGATCGTGTTCAACGTGTGCGTCGGCAACATCGACGACCATGCACGCAATCACGCCGCCTTCTGGGACGGCTCCACGCTGTCGCTCACCCCGGCTTACGACGTGTGCCCGCAACCACGCTCGGGGAGGACCGCGCAGCAAGCGATGGCGATCGGCCGCGACGGCTCGCGCGAGAGCAAGCTCCAGGTGTGCCGCAACGCCGCCGACATCTTCATGCTCAGCGGTCGCGCGGCCGACGAGATCATCGACGCCCAGGTCGAGGGGATCCGCTCGCACTGGTCCGACGCTGCGGACTCGGCGACGCTCACGGCGCAGGAGCGCGCGTACATGTGGGAGCGGCAGATCCTGAACCCGTTCGTGTTCGAAGACGCGTGAAGTGGCCATCGGCAGCTGAACCTTCGCGCCCGTACGCTGCTCGAAGCCAGCACTCAGGCCTCTCGAAGGGACAGCGATGTCACGGACCAGAGCTCGGATCACATCGGTGGGCGCGTTGACCGTCGCCCTCGCTGCCGCCGCCACCCTCGTCGTACCCGCCGCTGCGAGCGCAGCGCCGCCGGATCCGCCGATCCTCAAGAAGTGGGCGAACCCTGGTGTCGCGAAGGCCGGCAGCGGCTACGTCATGCTGCACACCACCGACTGGAGCGCGAAGGGCGCTGCTGCTTCGGCGTCGAAGCCCAACGGGCCCTGGAAGATCGCCAAGGACCGGTCCCTGCTCACGAAGGCGCCCCGGTGGGCGAAGGCCCCGGCCGGCGCGAAGCAGAGCCGGAGCGTCTGGGCGCCGTCGCTGATCCGAGGCCGCAACGGCACGTGGGTCGTCTACTACGCCGCCCTCGTCCGCGGCAGCTCCAGCGCCTCCCGGTGCATCGGTACCGGCACGTCCAAGAGTCCCCTCGGCCCGTTCGTGCCGAACGCGCGGCCGATCGCCTGCTACAAGGGCAGCGGCACCAAGCCCCAGGACGCGATCAAGAACGAGCGCAGCACCAGCCTGATCGACGCGACCCCGGCCGTCGTCAAGGGCCAGACGGTGCTGACCTACAAGACGTCTCACGCCTACAAGCAGAGCGGCCGGACGATGTGGCACACGACGATCCGCATGCTTCGCCTGAACCCGAACGACCCGACGAAGGTCGTCGCCAACCCCGTCCGCAAGAACGGCGGCAGCGTCCAGCTCACGAGCGTGCGTCACAAGTACATCGAGGAGAACCCGTCGCTCGTCTACCGAGCGGGCAGGTTCACCCTGTTCACGTCGTGGGGCTGGTACGGGACGCGTGACCAGTACTGGACGCGGTACCGGCAGAACAAGCAGCTGTGGAAGGGCTGGCCGAAGGCCACGCGCACCCTCGGCTTCCCGAAGGGCACCCAGACCTGGGGGCGCGGCAACGCGCAGGCGGTGGTCGGCCTGAAGAAGGGCACCTGGAACTTCTTCTGGAACGGGCACCGGCCCAAGAGCGTGCGCGGCGAGGGGCCGAAGTACTTGTACGTCGGCAAGCTCGCGTGGTCGAAGGGCAAGCCGCGCGTGTCGAAGGTGTACAAGCGCGGCTGAGACAAGCCCTGGCCCCGCGGTCCGTACTGGCCGTCAGCGCAGGATCGCGGGGTGCAGGACGGTTGCCGAGCCACGCTGATAGAGCTCGGCCGGCCGTCCCCGTCCCCCGGTCGCCCGCTCCCCCGTCGGCACGACGAACCCCTCCGCACCGGTGACCTTGCGGTGGAAGTTCGACGGGTCGAGCCGTGCCGACCACACCACCTCGTACACGCGCCTGAGCTGACCGATCGTGAACCGGTCGCCGCAGAACGCCGTGGCGAGCGGCGAGTACTCGAGCTTCGCCCGCGCCCGCTCGAGTCCGTCGGCAAGGATCTCTGCGTGGTCGAACGCCAGCGGCCGTGCGGTCAGCTCGTCGATCGGGACCCAGTGCGCCGAGGCCGCGTCGGTGCCGCCGACGGGGTCGGGAAGGTCCGGGAGCACCGCGAGGTACGCGACGCTGATGATGCGGTCCGGGCGCGGATCGCGGCGCGGTGCGCCGTACGAGCCGAGCTGCTCGAGGTGTGCTGGCTCGACCTCGATGCCCGTCTCCTCGGCGAGCTCCCGCCGCGCGGCATCGGGCAGGTCCTCGCGCTGCTGGACGAACCCACCGGGCAGTGCCCACCGGCCCTTGTACGGCGGCCCGCCGCGTCGGATCGCGAGCGCCTGGAGCGTGTCGTCGCGGATCGTGAGCACGACGACGTCGACGGTGACGTAGACGGGCGGGTAGTCGGCCATCGAACCTCCTCGCATTTCTCGTCAGACCGACCATATACGCCGCAGCCCGCCCCGGAACACTCCAGGACGGGCCGCGCTCGTGATCACCTCGAGTCGATCACCTCACGCGCAGCGTCCGGGTCGGCGCCGCGTCGGCCGCGATGCCAGCCGCGCCACGGTAGGTGACCGCGACCTTGTAGCGGCCCTTCGACAGCTTCGGCAGACGCACCGTCACCGCACCGTTGCGGACCGTCGCGTCGACGACCCTCGTCCACCCGGCACGTCGTACGGTCACGCGCACCGGACCCGATGCCACCGGACCGTTGGTCCGCACCGTGACAGCGACCTTCGCCCGCTGCTTCCGCGTCACGGTCGACTTGACGAGCCGCGCCCGCGCCGTGGCGGTCGCCTTCACGACGGTCACGCGCACCGGCGTCGACATCGACCCCGCGTACGCCGTCGCGTCCGCCGGAAGGTACGTCGCCGTCAGCGCGTGGACCCCGACCGCGAGGTTCGCCGGGAGCCGGAGCGTCGCTTGGCCGGTGGCGGCCAGTGCGGCACGTCCGACCTCGCGCGACCCGCTGCGGAACACGACCCGACCCGCGACCGGGTCCGTCGTCTCCTCGTCCCGCACGGTCGCCGTGAGGACCCCGAGCTTCGCCGGCGCCGCGCCGTACACCTGCCGTGTCGACGACGCCTTCACCGTCGCGACGGTGGGCGCCGCACCCGGCTCAGCAGCGGAGTCCACCTCGAGCGGCGTCGACGTGACCGTCCGCTCGGAGCTGTCCGCGACCGTCGCGTACCAGAACGTGCCGGCCTGCGGCATGCCGAGCGCGAACGTCGCCTTCTCGCCCGCGGCGACCTCCGCCGTACCGGCCGAGACGGACGCGGTCGTCACACCCCACTGCGCAGTGTCGAGCTTCTTGCGGACGAGCAGGTCCACCTTCGCGACGAACTCGTCGTCGACCGCCTTGTAGCGGCCGTCCTGGTAGTCGTTCTCCGGTGTGCCGCGCATGCCTGGCTCGTCGTACTTGTAGGCCTCGAACGACTCGAGCGTCGGCGAGTACGCGTTGACGGCCATCAGCTCGGCGTCGACGTCGAACTGCAGCAGCCGCTGGAAGCCGGTGTCGCGGTCGAGCGTGTCGGCGCGGCCGGCGGGCTGCGTGGAGCGATAGCCCTGGTAGTCCGCGAGCATCTGCACGACCGTACGGCCGGTCTCGCCGACGTTGCGCACGGCCACGGTGTCGGCGGCGAGGTCGATGGCGTCGACCTGCTCCCCCGTCACCGGGTCGCCGTACTTCGTCGCCACACCGTGGTAGTGACCGCCGAGCACGAGGAAGACGTTGTCGCTCGGCGCCACCAGGTCGCGCCAGATGTCCTCGCCGCGCGCGGTGTAGCGGTCGTCGCGGTTCTCGATGTTCTTCTCGGTGTCGAGGTAGCTGTGCGTGATCAGCACGACGTTGCGGCTCGGGTACGCCGCCGCGACCTCGCGCGCCCAGTCGATCTGCTCCTGGCTCGGCCGGTACGGCAGCGACAGGGCGACGAAGTCGATGCCGTTGGCCTCGAAGAAGTCGTAGTGCGCGCTGTTGTCGCCCTTCTTCCAGGACGCACCGAACCAGCTCTCGTCCTCGTACATGTCGCTGCCGAGGAACTCGTTGAACCGGTCGTTGTTGCGGCCCCACAGGTTGTCGTGGTTGCCGGGCAGGACACCGTTGGGGATGTCGGCGTCGTTCAGCAGCTGGTGCACCTGCTTCGCGAACGCGAACTCCTTGTCGGCGCGCACCGGGTCCGCGTTGCCACCGATCCAGTTCTCGATGATGTCGCCGCCGTTGGTCGAGTACCCGATCTTGCGCGCCTGCGCGTTCTGGATCACCCAGGTCGCCATCCGCCGGAAGACGCCGCGGAACCCCTCGGACAGGAACTGCGTGTCCGTCATGTGGTTGAACGCGAGGTCGTAGTCCTCGGGATCGAGGAACTTCTGGTCGGTGACGCCGATCGCGTCGACGGCGCCGCCCTCGGTGCGCGGGCCGTCGATGACGAGCACGTTCGCGGTGCCGTCGAGCACCCGGTCCGCGGCGATCGTGCCGACCAGCGTCAGGTCACCGTCGGCGGACGGGCTGTCGGCTGCGACCAGCGTCCACTCCTGGCCGTTCCACGCGTACATCTGGATCTCGTTGCGGTCACGCGTCGCACCGCTCCACGTGAACTCCACTCCCCCGGCGGGCACCTCGGTGACCGGGACGGCGTACCGCTGGAACGGGTACGTGTCGCGGGTGGCCGTGGTCTCCAGCGCCGGTGCCGTCTCCACGCGGCGCTCACCGGTGATCGTGAGCGACTTGGGGAGCTTGCGCTGCGTGGAGCCGGCGAAGATGCGCGTGCCCTCGGTCTCGAGCGTGGTGGCCGTCCGGACATCGATGGTCTGCTTGCCGCCGTCGGCGTCCTCGGTGGTGACGGTGGCGCGGTAGCCGGTGCGGTTCTTCGTTCCCTCGGCCTTCGGCGTACCCGGGGCGTGCGGAGTCTCGATCGTCACCGGATCGGTCTCTCCGGGGAGCGGCTTCGCCGGGTCGACCCACTCGACGTCGGCGAGGACGCCGGGCGTACGGTCGGCCGTCTTGGCGAAGTCCTCCTCGTTGTCGCCGGTGGTGCGGGCGCGCTGGTACGACTCGCCCTTGTCGTTCTTCGTCTCGTTGCGGATCTCGGAGCCGATCACGCACGGGCTGTAGGTGACGGTGTGGTAGACACCGACCGCGTCGACCATCGTGCCGTCCGGCGCGCGCAGCCACATGCCGTAGCCGTCGGTCTCGTTGAGTCCCGTCGCGTACGTGGCGTTCGCCTTCGCGCGCAGCTCGGCGGGTGCGGCCGCCGCGGCGGCGACGTACGTCTGGCCCGGCTTCAGCGTGACGTCACCGAGGTCGGCGACCTGCGTCCCCGCGTTGCCCTTGCCGGTGCCCTCGCAACGGACCAGGGAGTAGCCGGCGAGGTCGCGGTCGGTCGTGCCGTAGTTGGCGAGCTCGACGAACTCGTCGCTGCTCCCGCCCGGCCCGGCGCCGACGATCTCGCTGAAGCGGAGGTCGGTGCGCTCGAACGCCGGCGTGGTGCTCAGCTCGGCCCGCGCGGACGCCTTGCCGGGCGTGCGCTCGGCGGCAAGGAAGAAGTCCGCGGCGTTGTCTCCGGTGTCGGAGACCCGGTGGAGGCTCTGGTTCTGCAGGTTGTTGGGCTTGACCTTGATGCCCGTGCCGGCGTTGCAGATGCTGTTGCGGTCGGCGTACACGCCGACGCGGTCGACGATCGCCTCGTCAGGCTGCACGACCATCGCGCCGAAGTCTCGCCAGTGCATGCCGGTCGTGTACGTCGCGTTCGGCGTGACGCCGCCGAGCGCCGCCGATGAGTGCGCGAAGAGGAAGCTCGCACCGGCCGGGATCGTCGTACCGGCAGGCAGGCCACGGTGCTGGACGTACGAGGTGCTGTTCTCGCCGCAGCGGTAGAGCTTCCAGCCGGACACGTCGACGTCGGTGTCGCCGTAGTTGGTGAGCTCGACGTACTGGTTGGCGTCGCTCACCGCGTCGCCGTTGGCGAGCTCGCTGATGCGGACCTGGGTGTCGGCGGTCGGCGTCGGCTGAGGCGCGGTGGCGTTCGCGTCGTCCGGCGTGCGGGTCGCGACGGCCCAGTCCTGCTCGACGTCGCCGGTGTTGGCGATGCGCTGGTGGCTCTGGCTCAGCCGGTGGTCGAGCGGCCGCTGGAGGGCCGTCGGGTTGTTGCAGTCGCTGTCGACTCTGTCGGCGTAGAACGCGACACGGTCGATCACGTGGTACGCCGGGTCCTCGAGGTAGGCGCCGAACCCGAAGCTGTGCAGCGTCGACCCGGTCGCGTCGTAGTCGGCATCACGCTTGACGACGTCCTTGTGGGTGCTGTTCGCACTCCCGACGGTGTACTTGTCACCGGGCTGCAGCACCGTGCCCTTGGGGATGACCTTCTGCGGACCGTAGCCGTCGCCGGTCTGACCGCAGCGCAGGATGCGCCAGTCGGAGACGTCGACCGGCTCGGTGCCGAAGTTGCCGATCTCGATGAAGTCGTCCGTGCTCACCCGGTCGGCGTTGGTGTCCAGGCCAGCACCGCCGTTGGTGACCTCGGAGATGAGGATGGGCGACGTGTTGGGATCACCCGGCTCGGCGGCCGGCGCGATCGCGGGCTCAGCCGTCGGGTACGGCGCCGGCGTCGGGCTGCTGCTGACGGCGGCCGCTGCGGGCGTCAGGCCGGCGATCACGGCTGTCGCTGCTCCGGCGACCACCAGCACCGCGAGTGTGCGGTCGTGTCTCACGAAGGACACCTCTCTCGAGTTGTGAGGCCCGCGGACGCGGGCCCTCGAGGAGGCTCTCGGTGGTGGGTGGAGGTGCGGTGTCGACTCGGCGGCGGTCAGGTGAACGCTCGGGCAACCGCTCGGGACCTCACATGCTCGACGTCGGATCTGCCCCGGCGATCAGCGCGTCGAGGGCGAACGCGAACCGCGCCTCAGGATCGACCGCACCACCGGCCACCGCCTCGCTCAGCAACGGGAACTGCTCCGCGTCGACGGCGAGGTCGGTGGAGGATCTCGGGCCGTCCGCCTGCGTGGCCAGCTGCCCGAGCACGAGGGCGGTCGTCGCGTGCACGAGACGCAGTCCGTCCACCGCGTCGAGGCCGGCCCGGACGAGCGACTGGAGGATGCCTTCGACCACCGTCGCGGTGCCGACCGTCACCGCGGGGCGGGTGGCGAGGAGCGGAATCACAGACGGGTGCGCGAGGAGCGACGCCCGCAGGTCGTACGCGTACGTCCGCAGCGTCGTCTGCCAGGTGTCAGCGTCCGGCGGCACGCGTACTGCCTCGAGGACGACGCGCTCCACGATCCCGTCGAGCAGCGCCTGCTTGCTGGGCACGTAGTGGTAGATCGTCATCGCCTCGACGCCCACCTCAGCGGCGAGACGCCGCATCGACAGCCTCTCGACACCGTCGCGGTCCGCGAGGGACACCGCCGCGTCGAGCACGCGCTCGGCGGTGATGCCTGCCCGCTCTCCCTGTCGTCGCCGAGCGCCCACTGGATCCTCCTTGAAGTTCTTACGGTGTATGACTAGGGTGACACAATCTTACGCCGTATGAATCAGGAGGGAACCTCATGACCACGTCTACCCGCGACACCGTCCGCGCGTCGACGACTCGCAACTCCCGGGCACGCGCCGCCGCGTACGCCGGGCTCGTCCTGCAGCTCGTCGTCACGGCGCTGCCCCTGCTCGACCTCGCGTTCTTCGGCACCGTCGAGAACCATGTGCGCGCGGCCTACCCGGACTGGCCGACGTCGGACGTCGCCGCGGACCGCAACGCGATCATCTGGACGCTCGTCGGCGTCGGCGTGCTCGGCACGGTCGGTTGGCTCGTCGCCGCATGGGCGGCGGCACGCGGCCGCGCCGTACGGCCGGTCGTGACGACGCTCTTCGTGCTCGGCACGGGCACGTACCTGTCGTTGGCGACGCTCGGCGGCGAGGCGTACGACACGATCGTCCCGCTCTGGCTCGGGATGACGAGCCTCGTGCTCACCGGCCTCGCCGGGCTGACGACGACGGTCGCCGCGTGGCGGCGGCGCTGAGGCGCCGCGAGCGGTCAGACGACGTCGTACGTCAGATGGGTCACCGTCGACGTCGGCGTCACGCTCCGCTGCACCAGCGTGCGCGGTGCCGCGCCCGTGAACAGCGGCGTCCCGGCACCCAGCACGACGGGTGCGAGGTGCAGCGTCAGGGTGTCGACCAGCCCGGCGGCGAGCGCCGAGCCGATGGTGGCCCCGCCGCCCATGAGGACGACGTCGAGCTCCTCGCCACGGTCGGTCGAGGCCGACTCTGCGCGCCCACGTGCGGTGCTCACGGCGTCGGACAGCCCCGTGGTGACGAACGTCCAGTCGAGATCGGTGAGCCTCACCGAGTCCGGCTGAGTGCTCGTGACGACGACGAACGAGGGCTTGCCGACCTCGCCGGCGCCATAGCCGGTCTCGTCGGTCCACCCGTGCGGCCCGTCGACGATGTCGAAGAGCCGGCGGCCGAGTACGACGGCCCCCGTTTGAGCCGTTCCGTCACGCAGAAGCCGTTGATCGTCGGGGTCGTCCGAGAACGCCCAGGTGTGCAGGGCCTCGCCTCCGGTGCCCAGCCCGTTGTCTGGGCCCGGGTCAGGTCCGGTGACGAACCCGTCGAGGGAGACCGAGATGTCGGCGACGATGCGTGTCATCGGTGGAGCCTTTCAGTTGCGCAGGTCGCGGCGTACGAGGACGCGCGGGAAGCGGTTCAGGACCGAGTCGGTGTCCGCCGCCTTCACGAACCCGGCGCGCTCGAACATCGCCAGCGTGCCGACGTACGCCATGGTCAGGTCGACCTTCGCGCCACGGTTGTCGACCGGGTACGCCTCGATCGCGGGCGCACCATGCTCTCGCGCGAACTCGACGGCGCCTTCGATGAGGGCGTTGACGATGCCCTGCCCGCGGTGGCCCGGCCGCACCCGCACGCACCACAGCGACCACACGTCGAGGTCGTCGACGTGCGGGATCTTGCGGTTGGTCGCGAAGCTCGTGTCGGACCGCGGGTGCACCGCCGCCCAGCCGACGACCTCGTCGCCGGCGTACGCGAGGACGCCGGGCGGCGGATCCTGGCGTACGAGCTTGCGCACGCGCTTGCCGCGATCGGTGCCGACGAGCTCGCGGTTCTCCTTGGACGTCGCCAGGCGATAGCTGAGGCACCAGCACACGTTGGCGTCCGGGCGCTTCGGTCCGACCATGGTCGCCACGTCGTCGTACGACGTCGCCGGATGAACCACGATGCTCATGGACATCGAGCCTAGGGCGAAGCGCTGACAACGACCGTCCAACGTTGCATGGCACAAAGTGCCGGTCGTCGTCACCTCTGTCACGATGTGGACATCTCGGACAACCAGCGGTACAGAACCCATGGGAGTCACCGTGATGGACCGAGTTCAAGAGATCCTGCCTGTCAAGCGCGCCGTCGAAGACGAGCTCCTGAGCAGGCCAGGCGTGACCGGCGTCGACATCGGCTACAAGTACGTCGACGGCGAGCGGACCGACGAGATCGTGATCCGGGTCTACGTCGCCGAGAAGAAGGACGTGTCGGAAGACGATCAGATCCCGCCCACGATCGAGGGAATCCCCACCGACGTCATCGAGGGCGAGGACAAGCCACTGGCCGACGCGGGCAGCTACAACCCGCTGAAGGGCGGCATCAGTGTCGGGCCGTACCGGGTCGTCGACGGTTTCTGGGCGGGCACTCTCGGCGCGATCGTCATCGACAACGACACCGGGGCCGCGATGGCGCTGAGCAACTACCACGTCTTCTGTGTGAACGAGGGATGGCACGAGCCAGGTCGGTTCCGGCAGATCGTCCAGCCGAGTCTCATCGACAACCCGTTCGCGTCCCGCTTCATCGCCAACATCTCGCGAGGCACGCTCGGCCATAACGTCGACGCGGCCGTCGCCCAACTCGGCGGCTTCTTCACGGGCTACGTGGGCGAGGTGACGGACGTCGGCGTCCTCACCGGGACCGCTGAGGCCAAGAAGGGGATGAAGGTTCGCAAGAGGGGCCGCACCACGACCTTGACCTACGGGATCGTCGACGGCCTCCACAAGACGACCACGATCAACTACGACCACGGTGTGGGACCGGTGACGTTCACCGACCAGATCAGCGTTGCCGGGGTCGACACCACGCCCACGTTCGCGGGGCCGGGCGACTCCGGCTCGACGGTCGTCGACGAGCTCGGACGCGTCATCGGGCTGCTCTTCGCCGGCGACAGCGGCCGGGGGACCCTCAATCCGATCCAGAGCGTGCTGAACACGATGAACGTCCGGCTCGCCCTCACCGGGGCGGCGGGCTTCGATCTCACCTCGACGTCGGATCGCGTGTTCGCCTACGACGGTGCCAGCACCGGCAATGCCGACCATCTGGTGATGTACAGGCCTGGCAAGGGCGCCCTCTACATCGCGAAGCGTGACGGCGTAGGACCGGACAAGAATGCTCGGTTCACGGCGCCCTACCACCAACCCCAGGGCGGCTCGGGCATCGCGGGCTTCGACCTGATCTCGTCGAACGATCACGTGATCGCGTTCGACGGCGCCAGCACCGGCAAGCTCGACCACCTGCTGGCCTATCGGCCGGGAACCGGCATCGCACAGATCCTGAAGCATGACGGCGACCAGCCCGACGGCACTCCCATCTACTCCACCGTCTACTCGGGGACCAACGGGATCGCCGGCTTCGATCTCACTTCGACGTCGGATCGCGTGATCGCGTACGACCTCGAAGGGACGGGCAAGCTCGACCACCTGGTGCTGTACAGGCCCGGCAAGGGCGCCGTCTACATCGTCAGACGTGACAGCCAGGGAGGCGGGCAGCCGTTCACGTTCACGGCCGTCTACCAGCAACCCCAGGGTGGCTCTGGCATCGGCGGCTTCGATCTCACCGAACCCCAGGATCGCATCATCGCCTTCGACGCCGAGAAGACCGGCAACCTCGATCACCTGCTGCTCTACCGACCAGGGAAGGGGATCGCCTTCGTCCTGAGGTACGACGGTGACGACGGAGGGTCTCTGAAGTTCACTCCCATCTATTCCAAGAACACCGGGATCGGGGGCTTCGATCTGACGGAGACGCAGGATCGCGTGATCGCGTACGACCTCGACGGCTCCGGCCATCCCGACCACCTGGTCCTGTACCGGCCCGGCACCAGCGCCGCTTACAAGGGCGCCATCTTCATCGTCGAGAACGACGGCTGGGACGCCGACGGGAACATTCTCTTCAAGACGGTCTACGAACAGACCGTCGGTGGATCAGGCATCGGCGGCTACGAGCTGACCTCGCCAGACGATCACATCGTCGCCTTCGACGGTGCCAGCACCGGCAAGCTCGACCACCTGCTGCTCTACCGGGCAGGGACGGGAAGGGTCAGGATCCTGAAGCACTCCGGCTCCGCGCCCGACGGCACTCCCGCCTTCACCACGGTCTATCGCGCCGACGGCCTGGACGGCGGGGCCTGACGGAGCAGGTCGGCCACGTGGTCCGGGACGTACGTCGCGCGGTCTCGCGGCGGGCGTTCGTACGATCCCGACGCGGGCGGACGATCCGGGATCTCGATGCGGGGAGGCTCGATGTCGGTGTACGGGACGGTCGACAGGAGGTGCGCAATCATGTTGAGCCGCGCGCGCTTCTTGCTGTCCGACTCGACCACGAACCACGGGCTCGTCACCGTGTCCGTGTAGGCCATCATCTCGTCCTTCGCCCGTGAGTAGTCCTCCCACCGGTTCACCGACTCGACATCGGTCGGACTCAGCTTCCAGCGCCGGATCGGGTCCTCGGCCCGCGACTGGAACCGCTTCAGCTGCTCCTCGTCCGACACGGAGAACCAGTACTTGCGCAGCAGGATCCCGTCCTCGATCAGCATCTGCTCGAACGCGGGCGCCTGCCGCATGAACAGCGCGTACTGCTCGTTGGTGCAGTAGCCCATCACGTGCTCGACACCCGCGCGGTTGTACCAGGAGCGGTCGAACAGCACGATCTCCCCGGCGGCGGGGAGATGGGTGACGTAGCGCTGGAAGTACCACTGTGTCTTGTCGCGCTCGGTCGGTGCGGGGAGCGCGGCGATGCGGGCGATGCGCGGGTTGAGCGACTCGGTCAGACGCTTGATCGTGCCGCCCTTGCCAGCGGCGTCGCGGCCCTCGAACAGGACCACGATGCGGGCACCGCTGTGCCGCACCCACTCCTGGAGCTTCACCAGCTCGACCTGCAGACGCGTGAGCTCGGCCTCGTACAGCGTGGTGGTGAGCTTGGGCTGCTTCGCTGCGGCGCTCATGACGGGACACTAGCGCCGCGGAGGCAGGCGCGCCGGGTCGCAGCCTCGCCGTCGCGAGCCTTGTGAGCCGAGCGTCCCGGGGCAGACTGGCGAGGTGAGCCTCGACAAACAGCGCACTCCTCCGACCATGGCCGAAGACCTCCTCCTGCTGCTTTTCCAACCCGGCTCCGGCACGATCGCCGGTGAAGGCACCCTCTTCTATCCGCTTGCCGGGGCAGTCCTCGCCGAGCTCTCGCTCGGGGGTCACGTGTCCGCCGAGCCTGGGAAGCTCGGGGGTCTCCGGCTCGAGGCGGTGGGTGATGCTCCGCCCGAGGACGACATACTCCGCTCGACCTGGGACTACCTCGCCGACAAGCCCCGCGGGGTCCAGACAACGCTCGCGGCGATCGGTCCGAGCCTGCGCCAGCCGGTCCTCGACCGACTCCTGGCCCGCGGTGAGATCGAGCGCCGCCCCCGCAAGAGGCTCCGTCTCTTCACCACCACAGTCCTCGAGGACGGTGGGACAGGACGCCGCGCGGAGCTGCTCGCGGCGGTCCGACAGGCTCTCGTCGATGGCGACGTGCCGTCCGCGCGGATCGCGGCGATCACAGCGCTGATCTCCGCGAGCGGAACGCTTCCGCAGTTCGACCGGGAGATCCCGTGGACCTCGCCCGTCATCGCCCGCGCCAAGGAGCTCGAGAACGGGAGCTGGGGAGCGGGAGCGGCCGCTGAAGCAGTCGCCCGCACGGTCGCAGCGACCGTCGTGAACAGCGTCGCCGTCGCCATGACGATGCCACCCAAGAGCTGACGGCCGCCTGGTCGCGCGACTACAGGTTTCGTAGCCACGCGACCAGATCGCGACCCAGTTGCTACCGAGCCCTCAGCAGGCGCGCCTCCCCTGCCGCCAGCGCCAGCGTGCCGGTGCCCTCGCGCTCCCAGCGATCACGGCGCGGGTCGTACGCCTCCGCGCCGGAGGGCAGCGTCAGCCGTACGCGAGCGCGGTCGTGGCGGGAGTAGTTCGCGACGAGCGTGTGCAGGCGGTCGTCCGCGTCGACGAAGCGGCCGACGACGACCGGGTCGCCACTGACCTCGGAGACGAGGGCATCCCCCGCAAAGGGCTCGAGACCCGCTGGAGCGCTCGCCACGCCTGCGGCCTGCACGGCTGTCGACGTGAGGTCGAGCATCTGCTTGCCGAGCGGTGCGAGGTAGTCGGCGTTGACCTCCTTCGTGTAGCGGTAGAGCCTCGTCCGCTTGCCCTCGACCGTGATCAGGCCAGTCGTGAACGCCTCGCCGCGAGCCGGGTCGGGAGTCCAGTAGGTGAAGTACTGGATGCCCTTGCACCCGTACGCGAGGCTGATGGAGATCTGCCACAGCAGGTCTGCCTTCGTCGGGATCGCGTGGTTCGCGTAGCCGACGCTCTGGATGTAGACCCACGAGTCGCGGCCGTGCTTGAGAGCAGCGGCTCGGACCTGCGCCCAGTTCTCGAAGTAGCCGAGGTCCTCCCCGTTGGCCAGGATCGGATAGCGGTCGAAGGACAGCACGGCCGAGTCCAGGTCGCGGGCCGCCTGCTCGTAGCCGGCGCCGAAGCCCGGCAGGAGGTTCACGTACGACAGCGCGTCCGGGTAGGCGTCATTGGCCATCGTGACGGCCTTCGCCATCAGCGGGAGCTGGCCGACGCTCGGCTCGTCGTAGAGGTGCATGCCGGCGAACGAGCTGTATCCCGACCCCGCCGGGAGCCGCCACGCCGCGAGCCCCTCGTCGAAGCCGTCGCGGAACAGCTCCGCTCCCCCTGCGCCGGTCACGACGACGTTGTCGAAGTACGCCGACTCAGACCCCGCCTCGCGGAACCCGGCCGAGCCCGCGGCGTACGTCGTGTCGGTCGTCGTGTCGACCACGACTCCGTCGATGCTCGTGGTGATCGTCGATCCGCTCAGTTTCGTCTCGACGTGGTAGCTCCGGCCCTCCTCGAGCTGGTACGGCAGCGCGACCTGCGTGACCGTCGGAGCGCCGTTGACGAACACGGCCTTCTTGAGCACCGCCTTGTTGCCGGCGCCCTGCGTCGAGAGCAGCCAGACGTACGCGTTGCGCTCATCCTTGATCCGGAACGCCCACCCGGCCTGCGCGTAGCCGCCCGCGCCGGTGCGCAGCGGCTGGGTGTCGAAGGCGAACGTGTAGTCGGTCCACGCCGTGCCGTCCGCGACCCAGCCGATCGACCCGTCGCCGCTGCCGCTCGAGATGTGAAGGCGGCCGCCGACGGCTCGCCACGACGGCGCGTACCGGTTGACCGCCGCGGTGATCCGCTGGCGCAGCTCGGCCTCGCTGATGGTGTTCGGCTGGGCGGGATCGCCGACGTTCATGTTGCGGAGGATCCACTTGATGTCGGGGTCCTCGACGAGCACCTGCACGCCGGCCTCGTCGGCGACGCGCAGCATGTGCGTGGTGATCTGGACGTCGGAGTTCGAGTAGTTGCCGCCGTGGACGTACGTGAACCCGGCCTCGGCGATCTCGCGGTAGCGCTCGACCGTGGTCTCGGTCGGCGGCGGCGGCCAGAACAGACCGACCGGGAAGCGTCCGTCGTTCATGATCGGTCCGCCAGTCGGGGTGGCGGCGGCGACGGCGGCCGCAGCAGCGGCTGCGGTGGCCGCGGCGCTCGATGTCGAGGCCGTGGCCGCGCTGGCTGCCCCCGCTCCGAACGGTGACGCCACGCCTGCAGCGACGAGGGCGCCGCCGAGCTGGAGGAAGGACTTGCGGCTGATGCCGTTGCTGGGCTGGTCGTCGTTCGGGGTCATGGAGCCTCCTGGGTCAGCGTGGATCGGGGCGGGTGTGGCTGCGGCGTCGTTCGGGCCGGCGTGGCCTGACGGCGCGTTCGGTCTCGGAGAGCAGCTGGACCGTGCGGTCGTAGTCGTGCTGACCGACGGCGAGGTAGAGCATCTCGACGACGGCGAGCTCGGAGTGGCGCGAGGCGAGCGGGCCGTCCTGGAAGGTGGTCTCCTCGGCGACGGTGACGAGGACGTGGTCGGCCAAGGCGGCCAGCCGCGAGCGTGGGCCGGCCGTGATCGCGACGGCGAGGGCGCCGTGGTCGCGTGCGGTGGCGAGCATGTCGAGGGTCTCGTCGGTCTCGCCGGAGTGCGAGATCGCGATGGCGACATCGCCGTCGCCGAGCTGGGCCGCCGCGACGAGACCGTCGTGGACGTCGGCGTACGTCCAGCACGCGACACCGATGCGGCTCAGCCGGAGCTCGAGCTCGCGCGCCATCACGCCACTCCCGCTGACGGCGTACATGTGGACGCGTGTCGCACCACTGATCGCCGCGGCGGCGGCCGCGACGGCGTCGAGGTCGAGCCCGGCTAGCGTGGTGTGGACGGCACGCGCTTGGACGGCTTCGAGCGTGCGCGCGACGTCGGCGAGCGAGTGGCTCGGGCCGATCTCGCGGCTGATGTCGACGTTCCAGCTCCCGTACGCTGTCGCTGCTGCCTCGGTGATGACGCTCACCCGCAGGCTCGGGTAGCCGTCGAGCCCGAGAGTGCGGCAGAGGCGAGACACAGCGCCGGTCGAGGTGCCCGCACTGACGGCGAGGTCGTTGATCGTGCCGGCGACGGCGGAGCGCGGGTCGTCGAGGATCCGCTGAGCGGTGAGACGCATCGACGACGGCAGGTCCGGAAGGAGCAGGCGCATCTGGGTCAGCACGCTCTCGGGAGCGGATGCCACTGTGGCGTCGGTCACAGCCATGACAAGAACTATCGCGGACGTCGCCTGACCGCGCAAGAGCGATAGGGACTTTCAGGGTCGTGTGACCTGGCGCACCCGCACAGCGAGCGTCACGAAAGCAGCTTCCGGCCGTCTCCTTCACGAACCCACAAGGAGAAACCTGATGAAGCGCTTCGTCGCCGTCACCGCTGTCGCACTCGCCGTCCCCGCCCTGGTTGGGGTGCCATCCGCAGAAGCCGCAACGGCCGCGAGCGCCCGCGCCTCTTCGGGTGTGCTCTGGGACGACTGCTTCGACCACCGCTTCTCGTACACGGTGGGGAGTGCTGCGGCCAGCGCCGACGACTGGGAGCTGGACGTCACCCTCGTCGGTCCCGACGGCCGCACCGCCGACAGCAACTGGCTGTGGAAGGGAGGCGACCCGGCATCGGGCTCCTCGTCGTTCTTCTTCTGCGGCGGCTCGGACCGCCCCGGCACCTACCAGATCCGCGGGACCGTCACCTCGTACGACGAGGACTACAACGCGACGAAGCGCGCGATCCCGACGAGCACCTTCCGGATGCGCCAGCCTCAGACACGATCGGCCGTCCGCGCGACCCCGAAGAAGACTCGGACCGGACGCGTCGTACGACTAAAGGGGACGAGCAAGGTCGAGCGTCCTCGCGGCTTCTACGCGCTCGAGTACGCGCCCGTACGCCTGCAGCAGAAGGTCCACGGGAAGTGGCGCAATGTGAAGGCGTCGCAGTACACCGACCACGCCGGGCGTGCGTCGTTCCGCTACCGCGCGAAGGAGAAGGGCACGCTGACCTTCCGCCTGTACACACCCGCCTCGAGCACGCAGACCGCGTCCCTCTCGAAGGCGGTCAAGGTCCGCGTCCGCAGCTGAGCCCAGCGGCGCGAAAGATTGTCAATCTGCTGATATCGCCCTCCGGCGCGGTCAAGATGTCCGACGAGGGCTGGCGCCGCGATCGCTCGTCTTGCGTCACCCGGCCGATGCCGATCGTCCCGAGTGCTCCTGGTCTGGCGAAGTGCTGGTCCAGCACCAAGGCATAACTCCTTCCGAGGTTGCCGGCTGTGTCGCACGTCCACCAAGAGCTTCAGTCCGCGCAGCCCCCCGGTCGCGCGCCACAGAGAGAGACTTTATGAGCTACCAGCAGCCCTACCAGCCCGCCCCGCAGCCGCCCAAGGCCCCCAAAAAGAACCACACGGGCCTCACTCTGGCGCTCATCGGTGGAGGCATCCTGGTGATCGGCGTACTCGGTGCGATCGGCGCGACCGCAGATACATCACCTGACAGCAAGGCGGCGAGCGAGCCGACGACCTCCGCCCCGAAGGAAGACAAGAAGGCCAAGGCCGACCCGACTCCCGAGCCCACCGAGGCCCCCGAGCCGGTAGCTGAAACCACGAAGGCACCTGCACCGAAGCCGAAGCCGGCACCGACGCCAAAGGCAGTCAAGGTCAAGGCGGGAAAGATGCTGGCCGAGTTCGAGCAGAACGAAGCCGCCGCCGACCAGAAGTACAAAGGCAAGCGAGTCGCCGTGACCGGGGTTGTCGACAAGGTCGACACCGAGTTCTGGGACCAGGACGAGTACACGATCAAGTTGTCCGACGGTGACGAGTGGGCGATCTGGACAGTCAACTGCAACGATGTCTCCGCCAAGGCGGCAGCGAAGGTGGAGGCTGGCAGCACGATCACCGTCCTCGGTGAGTTCGACGACGGCGGTGACCTCGGCGTCGAGATCAAGGACTGCGAGGTCGTTCGGTGACGACGCGCCCCTAACGGCTGGAGGACCGCGACTGGCGTCATGCGAGCACCGGCGGTCATCCTGCTGAGCCGCAATATGAGTACGAAGCCGGCCATACCGATGAAGCGAACCTTCGTCGGTATGGCCGTTGCACATGGTCATGGGACCATGACGATCCCGGCGCCTGTCGCGCCGACGATCCCGTCCCCGAGGTGACCATGCCCGTCAGCAGGACCGACCGCCGTCCGACCATGACGTCCGAGGCGCGCTTCAGCAGTCCCGGCTTCCTGCTCTCGCACATCGGCCGGGTCGCCCAGACCTGGATCACCGAGGCACTCGAGCCGCTCGAGCTGCTCCCCCGCGAGGCTGCCGCTCTCCTCGTGCTGCGTCAGCACGGCGAGCTGGCCCAGCAACGCCTGGGCGAGCTGCTCGACATGGACCCGAACTACCTCGTGCTCGTCGTCAAGAAGCTCGAGTCGCTCGGTCTCGTCGAACGCACTCGCGACCCCGACGACGGGCGACGCCGCCTGATCTCGATCACGGACGCGGGACTCGACCGACGAGACGCCGCGGACGCCGCCGTCAACGCCGTCGAGGAGCGCCTGGCGGACGGCATCGGAGCCGACGATCTTCGTACGCTGCGCCGCCTCCTGCTCCAACTCGACGCCAACACCGGTGCGCGCCATCCGGTCATCGACCCCTCGTAGCTGACGCGCGTCGCGCGCCCCCTCCTTCCACTCACCAGGACCTGAACCCTCGCCATCCCGTCTCAGTAATTGATCATGAGTAAATGACTACCTAGTTGATGGACATACTCATCTCTGCCGGGTCAAACCCGGCTCCACCGAAAGCCACCCAGGAGCAGCCATGTCATTCCGTCCGCCACGCCTCCGCCTCCGACGCCTCGCCGCCGCCGTCGCTCTCGCCACCACCGCCGCGACGATGACGGCCTGCGGCGGCGACGCGAACGCCGGGTCGGAGGACGAGACGGTGATCAAGCTCGTCGACCCGGGCAACGCCGGTCTGCTCGCGTACGCCAAGAAGACCGGCGTCCTCGACGAGAACCTGGAAGCCGCGAACGCTCGTGTCGAGTGGGGTGGTTCGTACGGCTCGTTCACCGCAACGATCGACGCCGTCCGCTCGGGCGACGTGACCCTCCTCGAGGGCGCCATCTCCCCCGCCATCGGCTACCTCTCGACCAGCAACGACCTCAAGATCTTCGCGGTCGCCGACCGTACGACGGACCCGAAGGCCCCCGTCGGCGACGGCCTGGTCGTCCCCAAGGACAGCTCGGTCACCTCGATCGAGCAGCTCGTCGGGAAGAAGGTCGCCGTCAACAAGGGCGGCCGCGGCGAGTACCTGCTCGGGCTCGCCCTCGACAAGGCCGGCATCGGTCACGACGAGGTCGAGAAGGTCTACCTCAACCCGGTCCAGGCCGCGGGTGCGTTCCAGTCCGGCAAGGTCGACGCCTGGTGGGCGATCGTGCGCGGCTACCCCACCGCTGTCGCGGCGGGCGCCAAGACGATCGTGACCAACAACGACGTTGAGGACAACGACCTCACGATCCTCGCGGCGCGTCAGGAGCTGGTCGAGGAGAACCCGGAGGCGCTGAAGATCGTCACGGACACGCTCGCCGAGCTCCAGAAGGAGGCGACCGCCGATCCGGAGAAGTTCCAGAACGTCTTCACCGACTCCGGGCCGACCGCCACCTCCGGGGACGCGCTCCAGCGTGACGTCGAGGTCGAGCGCTACAGCCTGCCGTTCCGCCCGGTCGAGGAAGCGGACCTGCAGAAGATCCAGCTCGTCGCGGACTACTTCCTCGCGCACCAGTTCATCAGCAAGGCCGTGAAGTCCTCCGACGCGGCAGTGCAGCTCGGATCATGACGGCGGCCCTCGACGCGACGCCTCGGGCCGACCGGGCCGCTGCGGGCGCACCGGCCGACTCGGACAGCGCCGTGACGCTCGCCCGCCCACGGTTCCTCGGCAGCCGCAAGCGCAGCCGGACGTTGTCGGTGTCGCTCCGCTTCGCCGTGCCGATCGGGCTCCTCGCCCTCTGGCAGATCGCGAGCAGCACCGGCTGGCTCGACCCCGAGATCCTCTCGTCGCCCGGGTCGGTCGTCCAGGCGGCCGAGGAGCTGTGGGAGAGCGGCCAGCTCACCGACTTCCTCGCCGCATCGGGGCGTCGTGCCGCGATCGGCGTGACGCTCGGAGTGACGGTCGGTCTGATCCTCGGCGTCCTGTCCGGGATCTCCGCTCTCGGTGAGGACCTCATCGACCCGACGATGCAGATGTACCGCGCGGTCCCGTTCCTCGCGCTCGTGCCTCTGCTGCTCTCGTGGTTCGGCGTCGGCGAGGGCTTCAAGATCGTCCTCATCGCGGTGTCCGCCGTGGCTCCGATGTACGCCTACACCTACCTCGGTGTCCGAGGGGTCGACCGCAAGGTCCTGGAGGCCGCGCGCGGCTACGGCTTGTCGGGCGCACGCCTGGTCGTGCAGGTGATCCTGCCCTCGGCACTCCCGAACATCCTCATGGCGTTGCGGATCTGCCTCTCGGTCAGCCTCACCGGCCTGATCGCCGCCGAGCAGATCGGCACCACGACCGGCATCGGTTACCTGGTGTCGCTGTCCCAGCAGTACTTCCGCAACGACTACATGGTGCTCTGCATCGTCCTGTATGCGGTGATCGGTGTCCTCATCGACCTCGGGATCCGCGTCGTCGAGCGGTTCGCGATGCCGTGGCGATCGGGGGTGGCCGCACGATGAGCACGGCCACCACCACCCGTACGAAGTCGTCCGTCACCACCGCACCAGCCGCCGCACGACTGACCACCGTCAGCAAGGCGTACGGGGACAACCGTGTCCTCGACGGCATCGATCTCACGATCGCGCCCGGCGAGTTCGTGGCCGTCCTCGGACCCAGCGGCACGGGCAAGACGACGCTGCTGCGTCTGCTCAACGGCTTCGAGAAGCCAGACGCGGGCAAGATCCTGGTCCCGCCACGAGTCACCACGGTCTACCAGGAGCCACGACTCGTCCCGGCGCACCGCGTGCTGCGCAACGTCCTCCTCGGCCAGCGCCGTACGAAGGCGAACAAGAGCGCGGCGCTCTCCGCGCTGTCCGAGGTCGGTCTCGAACGGCACGCCGGCTCGTGGCCGGCGACGCTCTCCGGAGGCGAGGCCCAGCGGGTGGCGCTGGCCCGGGCGCTCGTACGCGATCCGCAGCTGCTGCTCCTCGACGAGCCGTTCGCGGCGCTCGATGCCCTGACACGGCTCCGGATGCACGACCTCCTCGACCGGCTCCGCGAGCGCCACCGCCCGGCGATCCTGCTCGTCACCCACGACATCGACGAAGCCATCCGGCTCGCCGACCGGATCGTGATGCTGCGCTCCGGATCGGTAGCCATCGACGTCCGGATCGACGTCGAGCACCCCCGCGCGATCACCGACCCGCGCGTCGTGGACCTCCGCGAGCGCCTTCTCGGCGAGCTCGGGATCACCCCAACCTCTGCCTCATCGACTCCCACGAAGGAGAACCCATGACCAGCGTCTCCGAACGGACCGACGTGAACCAGCTCTGGTACACGCGGTGCCCCGTCCCGACCGCCAGCGGCCTCGCCTACAACCTGGGCTGGCTCGACGAGGCGTTCAGCCCCGCCGGCCTCTCCGTCGGGGTCCTGCAGGACGCCCCGCCCGAGATCGCGCGGCACCACTTCGACCACCAGCTCGTCGGTCTCTTCCGCGAGGGCGGCAACGTCCCGGCGCTCGTCGCCCGGTCCGAAGGCGCTCCCACTCGGCTCATCGGTCTCACCTGGATCGACGAGTGGCAGTCGATCCTGACGCGACCGGACTCCGGGATCTCTGGCCCCGCGGACCTGCGCGGCCGCCGGGTCGCGATCCCGGGCTGGGCCGGCTCACGAGGGACGAGCTTCCCGCGGGCGATGGCCCTGCACGGATTCGTCAACGCGCTCAAGCTGGCCGACCTCACGCTGGACGACGTCGACGTCGTTGAAGTCGGGCACAGCGTTGAGGTCGAGTCGCGTGTCGATCGCGCCCCGGGCAACGACCCGTCGGCGGCGGCACCGTGGCCGGGGCTGACGCATCTCGCCGACGGCCTCGTTGACGCCGTCTATGTGAAGGGGGCTCGTTCGGCGGAGCAGGCACGCGAGTTCGGGGCGGTCGTCGCGATCGACCTCGACGCCACTACGGAGCGCTCGTCGCGTGTCAACAACGGCACGCCCCGCCCGATCACGGTCCACGAGGCGCTTCTCGCGGAGCGCCCCGAGATCGTCGTCCAGTTCCTCGTCGAGACGCTCCGCGCGTCGACCTGGGCCGCGACGCACGTCGACGAGCTGCGTGCCATCCTCGGTCGCGAGGTCGGGTCCGGAGCTGAGGGCGTCATCGCGGCGTACGGCGAGGACGTCCACCTCTCGCTCACGCCGACCCTCGACGGCGAGCGCCTCGCGCTACTCGACCAGCAGCAGCGCTTCCTCCACGACCACGGGTTCCTCGCCTCGCGCGTCGACGTCGCGTCGTGGGCCGCGTACGAGCCCCTCGCCGAGGCGGCACGCCTGGTCGGCGAGCAGCAGGACGGAGCGTCGGTCCGATGAGCCTCCGAGTCTGGACGACGCTCGCGACGCGCGACGAACGCGACTGGGGACATCTCCCGCCGTCGGAGGAGCGCGCTCACGCCGTACGGGCGGCGGAGATCGCCGGCCTCGACGGCGTCGTCGCCCCGTACGACCTCGGCGGCGAGGAGTCGACGGTCCTCGTCGGCGACGCGCTGCGTCACACCCGCTGGGTGCACGCGCTGCACGAGTTCCACGTCGCGGCGTTCAACCCGGTGTACGCGGCGAAGATCGCTGCCTCGTACCAGCGCTTCACCGCCGGCCGCCTCGACTGGGCGCCGCTCGTGACGGCGGCGACCCCGTCGCAGCGGCGCCCGTCGAGCACGGACGCTGCGAGCTGGTACGCGCGGGCTGACGAGTTCCTCAACGTCGCCCGCGGTGTGTGGAACAACGCGACGTTCGATCTCGAGGGGACCTACTACCAGGTGAAGGGCGGCGGCTTCCGCGAGGCGCTCGCCGGCCTGCCGTTCCCGCGCGTCCACCTCACCGGCAGCGACGACGACGCGCTGTGGCTGTCGGCCAAGCACGGAGACGTCCACGTCTTCACCACCGCGCACGAGGTCGCCGAGCGTGGCCCGCTGCTGCAGGAGCAGGCGCGCGCACTCGGCCGTGAGGTCGAGCTCGGCGTCCGGCTGTCGGTGCTGGTGCGCGAGACCGACGACGAAGCACGGTACGAGCTGTCCGCGGAGTCCGGCGCGAGCCCCGACCTCGTACCGCTCCCCTCCGGTGCGTCGTGGTGGGACGGGTTCGCGACCCGCGGGCACGCCTCGCCGGGCGGCCTCGTCGGTTCGTACGCGCAGGTGGCCGACGAGCTCGCGCGCCTCGCGAGCGAGGGCGTCAACACGGTCATCCTCGACGTCCGTCCCCGCGTGGAGGAGACGTACCGGATCGGTGAACACCTCCTTCCCCTCGTACGACCTGCCGCAGGCAGCACCACATCCGACCTCGAGACGACAGGAGTCCGCTGATGGTCGACGTCTACTGGCGGATCGGCACGCATGGCGACCAGCCCTCGGTCCGCAGGCCTCACGCGCAGACGCGCGGCGACTGGGCCCCTAGCGAGCCGGGGAGCATCACCCCTGGTCGGCGCGGCGGGAGCGACGACGGCTACACGTACGTCGACCACATGGCCGACGTCGCGAAGGCCGCCGAGTCCGCAGGGTTCGTCGGCGGGCTGCTGCCGAGCTTCCCGTTCACCGACGATCCGTTCACGACCGCCGCCCTGCTCGCGCGGGAGACCCGCACGTTCCGGTTCATGGTCGCGTACCAGCCGGGGTTCCTCGATCCCGTCCACGCGGCGCGGCTCTCCGCGAGCCTGCAGCGCGCCACCGGCGGACGCCTCACGTACAACGTGATCACCGGCGGCGGTGGCCCGCAGCAGACCTGGTGGGGAGACACGGTGGCGCACGACGACCGGTACGCCCGGACGGCCGAGTTCCTCGACGCGCTCAAGGGCGCGTGGGGCACCGAGCCGTACGACCTCGATGGGCGGTTCTTCGACGTCCAGGGAGCGCACCTCCCACCGGAGCTGGCCGCGCAGCCCGTGCCCGAGGTCTACTTCTCGGGCTCGTCGCCGGCGGCGATCGAGACGGCCGGCAAGCACGCCGACTACTACCTGTCCTGGCTCGAGCCGTTCAGCGCGCTGCCGGACAAGTTCCGCCAGGTGCGCGAGGAGAGCGCCGCCTTCGGTCGTACGCCGCGGTTCGCGCTGCGCGTCGAGATCCTCGCCCGCCCCACCGAGGAGGAGGCGTGGGCCGAGATCGACCGCGCATGGCCGGCCATCGACAAGGCGAAGCTGTCGTTCGACGCGACGGGTGACTCCGTCGGCGCTGCCCGCGCACGCGGCTTCATCAAGCAGCCGGTCACCGGGCCACGCGACCTGGAGGTCGAGCCGAACGTGTGGGCAGGGTTCCACCTGCTCCGCGGCGGGCCGGTCTTCGGGCTCGTGGGCAGCTACGACCAGGTCGCCCAGCGTCTCGACGAGCTCGTCGAGCTCGGCACGGACGCCTTCATCCTCGCCGCGGTCCCGCACCTCGAAGAGGCGTACCGGATCGGCAGCGAAGTCCTCCCCCGCGTCACCTTCGACCGCACCAACTCGCTCACCTCAACCCTCAGGAGTGCCTCATGACCACCCGCGTCGGATTCTTCCCGCACAACAACTCGCTGTTCGTCCTGCGCCACCGCGGCCTCCTCGAGCAGGCGCTCGACGACGTGACCTGGGTCGACCTGCGCGAGCTGCCGTCGGGGCCGAAGCCCGGCGTCCGCGACGGGCTCCCGACCGCGCACGCCGACCACCTGTTCAGCAAGGAGGGCTACGACGTGATCGGTACGGGGTTCACTCCCCCGATCACCGGCCTCGGCCAGGGCCACGACCTCGTCTACATCGGCATCTCGGAGCCACGCGTCGAGAACGGCCGGCTGGTGGCGAAGGCCAGCTCGGGCATCTCGACCGTCGCCGACCTGCGCGGCAAGAAGGTCGGCATCGGGCACGGCTCGTGGCAGACGACCCTGCTCCTGTTCGCGCTCGAGCAGGTCGGTCTGGGCTGGGACGACGTCGAGCCGGTGGACGTGGGCGCTGACGCCGCGGACCTCTTCCTCGCCGGTTCCATCGACGCCTGGACCGGTGCGTACCCGGAGCTCTCGCGCGTCGAGCAGGAGACCGAGGTGACGACGCTGATCGAGACCGAGGGTCTGTTCAGCCACCCGTCGCTGTGGTTCACGCGCCGCGACTTCGCGGTCGAGCGCACCGACGAGCTGGCCGCCGTGATCGACGCGCTGCAGGAGTCCGACGCGCGGATCGTCGCCGACCCGCGTGAGGCGGCGGAGTTCTTCGTCGCCGACGCGCAGGCGCACGGGCAGCCCGCCAGCGTCGAGTCGTGGGAGTACGCGCTCGCGCACCGCCCGTTCGGCATCAAGCCGGTCGACGACACGTTCCTCGACGAGCAGCAGCGCGCCGCGGACCTGCTGTTCGCGAACGGTCTCCTGCCGAAGGCGGTCGACGTCCGTACGGCGGTGCTGCCCGAGGTGTCGGCCCTCGTCGAGAAGTCGCGCACCGCGGTGGCGCACAGCGCGAGCTGAGCCACGGGCGTACGAGTCGGGGGCGGGCCGCGGACGGCTCGCCCCCGACGACATTTCACCGGGTGTTCGCCTCGCCGGCGTCGAACAGAGTCAAGACCTGGCACAACAGTGGTCGAGTGATCTCCTCGACTCCTCCTCGAGCTTCGTCCAAGTCCTCGCTCCCGTCGTTCGCCACGGCCGACTCGCTCACACGGCGCCGCGCTCTCGCTGTCGCTGGTGGCAGTGCTGCCGGTCTCGCCTTCGCACTCAGCAGCGCCGGCGTTGCCCACGCCGGAGAAGGCAGCGTCGAGCGTGACCCGTTCACGCTCGGGGTGGCTTCCGGCGACCCGACGCCCACCTCCGTCCTTCTGTGGACGCGGCTCGCCCCAGAGCCGGTGGCCATCGGATCCGGTCTGGATCCGCGCCGGCGCTACCCGGTGATGTGGGAGGTCGCGACCGACGAGCGGTTCCGGCGTACGGTCGCGCGCGGAGTCGCGATGGCGACGGCTGAGGAGAACTTCTCGGTGCACGTGGACGTCCGTGGGCTGCAGCCCGGCCGGCCGTACTGGTACCGGTTCCGCTCCGGCCGCCACGTCAGCACCGTCGGCCGTACGCAGACGACACCGAGTCCGCGTGCGGCGCCACATCTGCGGTTCGCCTTCGCGTCGTGCATGAACTACCGGGCGGGCTATTTCCAGACGATGCGCGACATGGCCGAGCGCGACCTGGATCTGATCCTGTTCCTCGGCGACTACCTCTACGAGTACCCGGTCCAACAGCTCCCGGTCGGCCGTACGATCCCGTCGCTGCCGGCCGAGGTCCTGCCGATGACGACGACGCTCGACCAGTACCGGCTCCGATACGCGCTCTACAAGCTCGACCCTGATCTGCAGGCCGCCCACCACGCGGCACCGTGGATCGTCACGTGGGACGACCACGAGGTCAGCAACGACTACGAGACCGACGCCCCCGACGACCTGCTGCGGCGAGCGGCGGCGTACCGGGCGTACTGGGAGAACATGCCCCTCAGGCGACCGCACCGGCCACGCGGCTCCGACGCCCGTCTCTATCGTCGCCTCGCGTGGGGTTCGATGGCACAGTTCGACATCCTCGACACGCGGCAGTACCGCGACCCGATGGCAGGGGGCTCGACGACACCGGACGTGGGCGAACGACGCAACCCCACACGCACGGTGCTCGGGCGCGAGCAGGAGCGCTGGTTCGCCGGCAGCTTCGGCATGACCCCAGTGCGCTGGAACTTCGTCGGTCAACAGCTCCTGATGGCACGCCTCAACACCGCAGCGGCCGAAGGTGCGCCAACCACGTTCAGCGCGGGGACCTGGGACGGCTACCAGGCGTCCCAGCAGCGGATGTTCGACGTCGTCTCCGACGGCCTCGACTCCGGTCGCGTACGCAACTTCTGCTCGCTGGGCGGCGACGTCCACACCTCGTACGTCTCCAACCTGATCTCGGACAGCCTCGACCCGGGCTCACCACTGATCGGTGTCGACATCACCAGCCCCTCGATCACCAGCGCGCAGGACTTCAACCCGGTCGCGAACGAGGCCCGCCAGGTCCGCCGACGCATGAACCCGACGCTGCGCTGGGCCGACCTGCACTGCGGGTACGACATCTGCGACGTCACCGCCGAACGCGCGGAGTTCGAGGTGCGGGTGGTGGACAAGGTGAGCGTGCCCGACTCTCCCGTCTACACCGGGGCGCGGTTCACGGTGGAGGACCGGGTTCCCGGGTTCGCGGAGGGCTGACCGACGGCTGTCAGGTCGGCGGCACTCACCAGGCGCGGCGCCCCACGCGCTCGGCGAACCGGTCCAGGGCGTCGATGACCTCCGTCGCCAGCCATACCCTGTTGCGTCGGCTGTCTCCCGAGCGCGACAGGACTCCGGCATCGTCCAGCTGCTCGACGGCGCGCTGGGCAGCAGAGAGCGCGATCCCCAGGGTGCTCTCGACGTAGGCGACGTCGACGGCCGGCTGATTGAGCAGGCACGGCAGCAGCCTTCGGGCAGCCGAGCCTCGACGTGACGTCAGGCGCTCGAGCCACCCGTCGTAGATCTGGTCGAGGTCCTCGACCAGCTGCCTCCCGTTGCTGACCGCACGGAACGACGCGTTGGCGAACTGCCGGATGATCGGCTCGACGTCGCCGGCACGGTAGTCCGTCAGCGCGCGGAAGTAGGCGGTCGTGTCGGTGAGCAGGCCGGCGGAGACGGGCACCGTCAGGCGTCGCGTGACGTCGGAGTGGCGCAGCATCGCGTGGACGAGGGTGCGTCCGACACGGCCGTTGCCGTCGTTGAAGGGGTGGATCGTCTCGAACTGAGCATGGGCGATCGCGACCTGCACGAGGACAGGCAGGTCGGCCCGGTTGACGAAGGCGATCAGGTCGTCGAGGTCTGCCGCCACCCGCGAGTGATGGGGCGGGACGAACGACGCGGTGTGCGGGCTCAAGGCGTTGCTGCCGATCCACACCTGCTGATCGCGGAGCCTGCCGGGAGCGGCGTACTCGTGGCCGGTCAGCAGTGCCTCGTGGGCCGCCAGGATCGAGCGGACGCTGATGTCGTCGGCCAGCTCGACCGCACGCTGCATCGCGGCGACGTTCGCCGTGACGAGCTGGGCGTTCGGGCCGGACCTCGCAGCGATCGCGGCCAGTGCCAACGCGCGGGCTCCCGCCGTGACACCCTCGATCTCCGACGACGAGGCGGACTCGGTCCGCAGCAGCACGGAGGCCAGCGGCGCCAGCTCGGCAGCGGACTCCGCGGCGTCAGCGCGTCGGCCGGCAAGGCCGCCGACCTCCGCATCGAAGCGCGTGATCTCGCGGATGGCGTCCTCAGCCTCTGCCTGGAGATCGGCGCCGATCTGCACGGAGACCTCGGCTATCCGCGCCGGGACTGCTGCCTCGTACGGGCCGCGTGCGGACAGTCGCTGCCGTCGAGAAGCGGCGCGATCAGGCTCGCGGCCCCACGGACGGGACTCCCACCCGACGGCGAAACCGCTGTCTCCGTGGTTCATAAAGGGATGTTACACCACTTTATCTCTCTAATGTGGTGCAAGCATCTCCTTTTGACCCCTTGATCAGTGGTGACCGCGGTGCCGACGCGCTGCACGGTGGGCAGTGATCCCGTCGAGCGTGATCGTGCCGTCGTCGAGCCGGACGCTCGCCGCGTACCGGTACGACGCGCGTACGGCCGGGTCGGCGAGGTCGATCGCGCCACCGACGTCGACGGAGTAGAGGAACTGCCAGCCGCTCCCCTGGTCCGCGTACGCGGTCGCCGTCGTGCCGCGGAGCACGAACGCGTACCGGGCAGCGGGTCCGGCGAGGTCGACGGAACCGTCGAGGTTGCCGAGCGGCTCGCCACCCGCGGTGATCAGCGCGCCGTCGATGCGCAGGTCCCAGCCGACCCGGTGCAGTCCGTTGTGATAGCGGAACAGCAGGTAGTTGTCGGCGTCCTTCGCCAGGCCCACGAACACCGTGTCCTGGGTGCCGGACTCGGCGAACGTGCCCGTGTCGAGGACGATCGCGACCTCGTCGGAACTCGGGGCCACGTCGGAACGGAAGACGAGGTGCGACATCCGTGAGGCGGTGACGGCGAGCTGCCCGTCCCGTACGGCGACCTCGCCGAACGCGGCTCCGACCGGCAGCGTCTCCCAGCGCGAGAGGTCGCCGTCGAAGGTCTCCTCGAGCTCGCGGAGCGGGTACGCCCCGCGGGACGGCGGCGGCGGAAGCACGTCGACGTCGGCGAGGTGCGCACGCAGCAGTGCTCGCAGGATGCGCTCGGTGACGACCTCGTCCGCGGAGATGTCGGTCGTCTCGCCCGGGTCGCGAGCGAGATCGTACAGCTCGGTACGTCCGTCGCGGAGGTACTGGACGAGCTTGTAGCGGCCGCGGCGTACGGCGGCGTGCGGGTGGGTGCTGCCGATGAAGTGCGGGTAGACCCAGAAGAGCGTGTCGCGTCGGACGCGGCCCCGGCCGGTGAGGATCGGCGCGATGCTCTCACCGTCGAACTCGCGGCCCGGCCGTCCACCCGCGAGGTCGAGCGCGGTCGGGAGGACGTCGATCGTGCTCGTCGGTGTTGCGTCGTGGCGGCCGGGCTGGATCGTGCCGGGCCACGACGCGATCAGCGGCACGCGGATCCCGCCCTCGTACAGCTCGCCCTTGCCTCCGCGCAGCGGTGCGTTCGCATCCCTGTACGGGCCACCGTTGTCCGACGTCACGAACAGCAACGTGTCGCGGGCGATGCCGAACTCGACGAGGGTCGCGGCGATCCGGCCGACCTGGTCGTCGATGCTCTCGAGCATGGCGGCGAGCAGCGGGCGGTTCGGCGAGTCCTTCGCACCCGGTTTCGCGGAGTACTTGGCCACGAGGTCGGGCTTCGCGTCAAGCTTCGTGTGGACGGCGTAGTTCGACACGTGGAGGAAGAAGGGCTCGTCGCGGTGGCGGCCGAGGAAGTCGACGGTCTCCTGCGCGAGGCGGTCGGTGAGGTACTCCCCCGGCTCGCGCGCCGGGAGGTCCGGCATGAAGAAGTACGGGTGGAAGTAGTCACCGTCGCCGATGTACTTCTCCTCCGACGCGATGACCTCGTCGAACCCGTGCGCGTACGGGTTGCCGGGACGGCTGCGGTAGTCGCCGGAGTAGCGCTCGGTCAGGTGCCACTTGCCGATCAACCCCGTGGTGTAGCCGTACGGTCCGAGGACGTCGGGGACGGTGCGGATGTCGGTCGAGAGGCGCTTGTCGCTCGGGGCGGGCTCGCCGCGGAGGAAGTCGGTGATGCCCGTGCGCGCCGGAAAGAGCCCGGAGATGAGGGCGGCGCGGGTCGGCGAGCACAGCGGCGCAGCGGCGTACGCGGTGTCGAACTGCAAGCCCTCGCTCGCAAGCCGGTCGATGTGCGGCGTCTCGTTGAAGGTGTTGCCGTAGCAGCCGAGCTCGTCCCACCCGAGGTCGTCGATCGAGACCACGATGATGTTGGGGCGGCGCCGGCCGGTTGCATCGGCCCGGGCGATGGCGCTGGGCGCGACCGTGAGCGTGAGGGCGGATGCGGCGATGCCGCGGAGAACGGAGCGGCGGGACGGTTCGGTGACGTGCTCTGGTGCCTCGATCGTGGGCATGAGGGTACGAAGTGCCTTTCGCGCGTGGGCAGCGGTGATGGTCGCAAGCCGTTCGAGGCTAACGACGGCGCTGCGCGCGGGCGAGGGTCGTGATCACGGTGAGCGAAAGGGTGGTTGGAGGTGACGCGCATCGCGTGACCCGCGTCATGAATCGTCAACCCGTCCGTCTCATTCACATCCGAGTCACGCAACCGCAGGAGAACCACGTGAAGAAGATCCTCGCCGCCGGCGCCGTCACCGTTGCCTTGTTCGGCGGCACGCTCGCCGTCGCACCGGCAGCATCTGCCGCCAATGGCACGCCGGGCTGCGTCACGAAGGCGGAGTACAAGAAGGCGAAGAAGGGCATGACGAAGAAGCGCGTCAAGAAGATCTTCGGAACTGGCGGCAAGCGCGATGCGCACGCTTCGTCGGGTGGCTACGTCTCGGAGATTCGCTCGTACAAGACCTGCAGCAAGTACTCCGCGGTCGCCATCGCGTTCGACAAGGCGCCGGGCAGCAAGCTGCGGCTGAGCGCGAAGAGCGCGGTTTGGGTGTCGTGATCTGAATGGGAAACCGTGCCCCCGTGGAGCGAATCCTCGGGGGCACGGTCGTATTGGTGCCGGGCGGCGCCGACCGACTCAGATGTCGGTCGGCATCACGGCGGTGCCGTTCTTCATCCGCTCACGGAAGCTGCCGGTCGGGAACTCACGGTCCTTGAGCTTCTCCATGAACTCGCGCAGCGTGCGTGTCCCGTACGCCGGCGCGACGTGGTCGACGACGGACCAGTACTTCGCCGCCTCGAGGTAGTACGCGACCGGCGCGACCTTCTTGCTGATCTTGCCGATGCGGGTGAGGCGCGCGATCTTCTTGTCCCAGGTGGACATCGGGACGACGTCCCACTCAGCCTCACGTCCGGTGATGTCGAACATCATCTGTCCGGCGTCCTTCAGGGTGACGACGTTGTCGGCGGCCCACGGCCCCCCGACAGGCAGGACGCGACCGTACGCATCGGGCGCCAGCACCTGGTTGGTGATGAACTCGGCGAGGTCCTCGCGCGCGATCGGGTTGACGACGTTGTACTCGCCGTGGTCGAAGATCCGGTACGGCAGGCCGTTCTTGACGTCGCCGAAGGTCATCGACAGGTAGGGGTAGTACGCGGTCGGCCGCACGATCGTCCACGGGAGCGCGCCGTGGTGCTGGCCCATGAGCTCGCCCTCGACCTGGAGCTTGTAGACCTGCGGGATCAGCTCGGGCCGGTAGGCGCCGAAGTCGCTGATCTGGATGAACTGCTGCACGTCGTTCGCGACCGAGGCCTTGATGCCGTTCACCACGGCGTCGTAGTCGACCGACCGGCACTCCTCGGCGTCGTTCGGACGACGACCACTGAGCAGTGAGATGACCACGGCAGTGGGTGCCATCGCTACCGAGTGCTCGACGTCCTTCGTTCGCGTCGGGTCACCGGCGACGACCTCGGCGTCGGCGAACTCGACTTCATCCTTGACCGAGGCGTCCCGGGCGAGGACGGCGGGTCGGTAGCCGCGGCGGGCGAGCTCCGGAACGAGCGCCCGACCGATGTAGCCGGTGCCGCCGAGCACCAGCACTCGCTCGCCGTTGCCGGCGCCTGAGGGGCCAGTCACGTAGCGGTCGGACGAGCTCGAGAGCAAACGCGCTCGCAGCTCGTGGCTGTGCTTCTGAGCAGCGGCGGTGTCGAGGTTGGTGATGGTGCTGTAAGCCATTGAAGGATCGTATATCGTATCGCCTCCTTCAGGCCAGGCTGGGTGAACATTGGTTCGGGCGACGGTCGCGGGACACTCGGACGCGCGCGTCATGCCGCGCGTGCGAGCTCGGCGAGCTCCAGGCACTGGCTGCGGGATGGTTCGGGGACGCACCGTGCGATGGCCTCCCAGCCATCCGCGTCGCCTGGCCGCACGAGATGCCTGCGCGCGGCCTCGTACACCAGCGGATTGGCAAGGTTGTAGATGGCGTGCTGAGCGAGGACGCCGATGGATCCCGGGACCACCTTCGGCATATCGAGGGCCATCTCACACGTGCAGAGCGCCTCGGCGATGTCGCGTTGAAGCCCTGCATCCATGTAGTCCCGCACCCGCCCCGGGATCGGGCCGTCTTCGAAGTCGTCGACCTCGCCCAGCGGGTCGTCGTCGTATGGATCCTCGTACGAGGCATGCGATTGGTGTGCACCGCGCGAAGGATCGTCGAGGAGGTCCGACCACAGCATCGTGGAAACGCGCGTCCCGGGTCGGTACGGGAGGCGCCCCTCATCAGCAGCGCGGAGGAGCTCGGCGCACAGGGGAACCGGGTCGTCCTCATCGAGCACCTCCACCAAGCTGTCGGCGGTGACCCGATCGAGCAACATGGGTCGGCGCTCGAACATCAATCCCGGTGCGGTCTCGATCGGAACCAACCGCCCGAGGACGAGGTCGCCGGGGGCATTGCCGACGGCGGCACCGACGTGGAGTGTGCGGTGCTCCCGTCCGCTCGCGTGGTCGCGGACGATGAGCACCTCGCCCTCCGTGCCACTCAGCTCGTACACCTGCAGCGGCGCGTCGGACCACTCTCGAACTCGTCCGGCCCGATCGATCAGCGCCGGCGACGCACGCTGATCGAGGAACGATGCCAACCCACCGCCGTCGTACAGAGCGAACGCCTGACACAACGTGTCGGAAGCGGCAACACGCGGGGCGTACGCGTCGAACCAGGCGGCGAGCGGTTCGTCAGCCAGGTCTGGGACCCCGTGGGTGAGGGTCGCGTACTTCGCGGCGACCCCGACACGTAGGTCTCCCTCGTACATCATCCAGCCGTACGCCTGGTCGCGGAGCCACCGCGCAATCAGCCACTCAGGCGCCGAGTCGCCGAGCCGCGCGAGGTATTCGAGCGTCGCCGGCCGCCTGCTCCCGACGACGTAGAACGTGCGTCTCATCGCGTCGAGCGCGGCGGCCGCGTCGCCGCGAAGCTCTGCCTCGTACGACTCGAGCAGCGCCGCGTCATCCTCCGGCGTCCGCATCGCCTCCAGTTGAGCAAGGACGTCGGGCCCTCGCAGCTCCAGCGTGCCGCAGCCACACGGACACGCGATCGGGGTCGTGACACGGTTCTGATGTCGCGCGCGTCGGCGTAGACGATGACGGTCGGGGCGGCGGGAGGCCTTGCGGCGACGGCGTGACTGAGGCATGACGAACAGCATGGGGTTTCGGAGCACCTCCCCGCGGAGACCTCGACGCCGGCTGTGGAAAACCTGGTCCCATCAGACGCCAGCTGGGCTTGCCGATGCACCCGGCGCGGTGTGGCGGCGGGTTCAGCGGGGGATGATCGCGGCCAGCCGCGTCCTTGCAGAGGACTATGTGCGGAGTCTGATGAGTCGTTCGTGGTGGGGACTGGCGAGGGTGTCGCGTAGCTGTCGGTGGGAGTCGACCAGGTCGCCGTAGCGGTAGCTGCGTACGCGCACGGCACCTGACGGCGGCGGGTCGCCGAGAAGGATCTCGGCCAGGTCGCTGCCGAGAGGCGCGTCAGCCGTGGGGTCCATGCTGCTCCCCACCGGACCGTCGGCGGTCGCGGCGGTGAGTGCTTCGGCGACCGCGGGGATGTCGCGCAGGGTGCGCAAGGTGCGCAGCCACTGGGAGAGGTTGTGGCGTTGGCGGCGCTGGGCGTCTTCGATCTCGAGGATCCGCGTGCCGGCGCGGCGGCTGAAGACGAACCCGCCCTGGCCGTCGGGTTCGACCCACAGCCGGCCGGCGTGGATCAGCTGGTGGCAGCGAGGGCACAGGCCGACGAGCTCGTCGAGGTCGGTGCGGCCGCCGTCGCGCAGCCACCAGGCGGCATGGTGGAGCTCGAGAACCGTGCCGCCGCAGCCTGGATTCGCGCAGACACCGCCTTGGCGCGCCCGGACCGCGCGACGCTGCTCACGGTTGGCCAGGCGTCGGGTGCGGCCCACGTTGAGGATGTCGGCCTGGGGAGTGCGTCCGGTCGTGGCACCGTCGACGAGCAGGTCGGTGCGGTCGGCGTCGCAGCTCAGGTAGTCGAACAGCTTGGCCCCGATCGGCCCCCACCCGGCCAGCACCGGCGGTTGCGCCCCGGGCTGGCCTGCCAGCCAGTCGGCGTCGACCATCACGTTGACCTGGGGCCGCATCCCCCGCTCGGACGGCATCCCGTGCGCGAGCGCGGCGGCGGCGAAGTCACCGACCGCGTCGACCCGCCGCTGCGCCGGACTGCGGGTGTCGTCGGCTCCGCGGGGCGCGCAGGCCGCCTTGAGCCAGGTCTCGAACCGTGCCCCGGCGACCGCGTCGAGGAACCCCCTGACGTGGTAGCCGTCCCCGCAGGCGGCCACCGACAGGTCGTGCTTGTCCATCCCCGCGAGCCAGGCATCCTCCAACCCCTCGGGATGCGCCGCCTGGGTCAGCATCCTCAGCTGCTTGGACAGCTCGGCCGGCTCACACACCAGGGCGACGTCGAGCATCACCTCCTCGGCGTCGGTGATCACGACCCGGTCGGCCTTCTTCAGGGCGAGGGTGAACGCGTCCACGTGGGCCTGGGTGATCTCGCCACGCCTGTGCGCAGCACCGACCTCGGGCAGCACCCGCGCCGTCCGGCCCGCCGCCAGCGCCCGGCGGGTCTGCTTGACGTCCCACCGCAGCTCGCGACGCGCCCACGCCGCCACCGACGACGCCCCCTCGGCCTCGTAGGAGGACTGGTCCTGCATCTGCTCCAGCCAAGTCGCCTGCAGGCCACCGATGCGATCGGCGACCAGCTGCAGGCGGCGCAGGACCTCGCACGTCTGCGCGTCCGTGGCCAACGGCACCACCTGGGCGGCGAACGCGTCCAGCGCCGCCTCCAGCGCGTCCATGGTGTCGAGGTCGAACATGTGTTCGATTGTATCGCAGCGTGGCGTACGCCGCTACCCCTCGATGACAGGTCGCGACGCCGATCGCACGCGATTGTCGAGCGAGGAGACCGGCGCCCGCACAGCGCTCTGTGGGGGCCGCCCACCCTCGCAGCCTTTAATGTGCGACTTGCCTATAGTGTGTGCTGCACAGTATCGTGTCGGACATGAGCGACGACCTGGTCAGACAGCACGTGCAGGAGCTACGCCGCGGCACGGTGGTGCTCGCATGCCTCCTGTCGCTCCGTGAGCCCGGATACGGCTACGGCTTGCTCGAGTCGCTCGACGAGTCTGGCATCGCGGTGGACGCGAACACGCTCTATCCCCTGCTGCGCCGCCTCGAGAAGCAGGGCCTGCTCAGCAGCGAGTGGAACACCGACGAGGCCCGGCCGCGCAAGTTCTACCGCACCAGCGCCGACGGCGGTCGACTCGCCGAGGCCCTCGTCGCCGAATGGCACGACATCGACACCGCGCTCGCGCGATTCACCTCCGGAGGGACCCGATGACCACCACGCTCACCGACCGCTACGTCCACGCCGCCACCCGCTGGCTGCCAGGCGGATCGCGGAGCGAGGTCGAGGCCGAGCTGCGCGAGCGCATCGAGGACACGCTCGCCGCGCGCGGCAGCTCCGCCGACGCCGAGCGTCAGGTTCTCGAGGAGATGGGCGATCCTTTGCTCGTCGCGGTCGACTACACGGGTCGCGAGCCGCGGCTGATCGGGCCGAGACTCTTCATGCCGTGGCTTCGCCTGCTCGTGCTGCTGCTCGCGATCGTCCCGCCCATCGCCGCCGCCGGTCACGTCATCGGCGGTCTCACCTCCGGCGACGCGATCGCCTCGACCCTCATCGGGTCGCTCGGGGTGGCGTTCGGAGCGGCGATCCAGGTGGCGTTCTGGGTCACCGTGGTCTTCGCCGTTCTCGACTGGACGGGTGCGCTCGAGGGCGAGGACGTCGAGTCCTGGACAGTGGACAAGCTGCCCTCCCCCAGCAAGCCGGGCCAGTCGTACGCCGACACGATCGCGAGCGTCGTGTTCCTCGCCGTGACGGCAGGCCTGCTTATCTGGCAGCAGACGGGATCGCCGTTCCACGCCGACGGCGACAGCATCCCAGTCCTGGACCCTGCATTGTGGTCGTGGTGGATCCCGGTCGTGCTGGTCCTGCTGGCGCTCGAGATCGGCTTCACCGTCTGGGTGCACCTGAAGGGATGGACGTGGGCGGCTGCGGCTATCAATGCGGTGATCGCGCTCGCCTTCGCGGCGGTCACGCTACCGGCGCTGAGCGACGGCGACTTCCTCAACCCGGCCCTTGTCGAGCACCTCGAGTGGAACGCCTCAACGGTCGACACAGTGCTGCAATGGACCATCGCGGGCGTCGTCCTGGTGACCGTGTGGGAGATCGTGGACGGTTTCCTGAAGGCGCGGCGGGCGCTGGCGTGAGGTCTGAGCAGGGTCGGCTAGTCTCGCCGCGTGGTGAACTGGCGACGCAGCGGTACGGCCCGCGTTCTTGTCCCTCTCATGGTTCTGCCGGCCCTCCTCGCCGGCTGTGGCGGAGGCACGTCGGAGGCGACGTCGACGCTGACGGAGTCCGAGCTCGAGTCGGTGCTGGTGACACTGGACGACCTGCCCGCCGGTTTCGAGCCGATCTCGGGCAGTGGCGCCGGCGCAGCGAGCGACGCCCGCGCCAGCCTCAACGACGCGACGTGCCTCGCTGGGCTCGACCTCACGAATGCTGATGATGCGCCGAAGGCCGAGACCAGCTTCAACCGGGCCAACGTTCTCACGATCACCAGCACGGCAACGTCGTACCCGAGCGACGACGTCGCGGCGGACTTCGACGAGGCCAGCCAAGCGCTCGCGTCGTGCTCGGACTTCGAGGTGAAGGCCGACAACGGATCCGGCATCACGGGTCGGCTCGACTCCGACACGACGCCTGCCTCGAACGACGTCGACGCCCAGATCAACGTCCGCCTCACCGGTACGCAGCCGCCGTCTGGCCTTCCGGTCGAGATCACGTTCGGCTTCGCGCGGATCGGCAACGACGTGGTCTCTGTCAGCGCCGAAGGCCTCGGCGGGCCGTCCGAAGAGTCGTTCCAGGAGCTGATGCGCGCCACGACCGAGCGGCTCGTCGCCGTTCACGAGGGCTGATCGGGGATGCACGACGACGCGCCGGTGGGGTCGTGGAATCCGGCCCACGGTCCGCTGCACCGCTACCTCTCCCCCCGCCCTCGTACGGCAGTGGCCGTCGGCGGCGGGATGCTCACCGTGGCCGTAGTGCTCGTGGCCATGGCGGTCATCCAGCGCGACAGGCTGGTGGAGGAATGGTTCGCCGTCGTCGTGCTCGTGGTGTTGGTGGTGTTCCTCGGCGGGCTCGGGCTGGCGGCCATCGCGGGCACCCTGCGTGGTGGCCGCGCGGAGATCGCGATCGGCCCTCACGGGATCACGAGCAACCGACTCTCGCCCGACTCGTGGGTGTGGGGCGACCTCTACCGCGTCTCCATCGACGTCGCGCTGCGCCGCGAGGCGTTCGTCACGACGCTCGAACCGAAGATTCTCCGTACGCGCGCGACGATCGAGATCGTGCTCCAGCCGACGGCTACGGTCGGCCGCTCGCCTGCGCGCATCCGCGTCGTCGCTCCCACCTTCACGACAGGTGAGAACATCCCGATCGTCCGCGACCTCGACGCTGCACTGCGCGCGTACGGCGGTCTCCGGTACGCCGGCGTGAGCGAGCAGCTGAGGCACACGCTCTAGCCCCTCATGGCGCGACTCACGCCCGATGAGTTCGTACGTCGGCCCAGGTCGTACGTGCAGGTGGCAGCCCGTCTGCCGCACAATCCGTACGAGGGGAGCATGAGCACATGTCCGACCTGCCGCAGAGGATCGTTCCGAACGTCTGGTGCAACCGCAACGCCGAGGAGGCCGGCCGCTTCTATGCGGAGGCGCTGCCCGACACCCGCACCGAGGTCGAGGCCCGATATCCCACGGAGGGCTTGCTCGACTTCCAGCAAGCGTTCGCGGGCGAGCCGCTCACCGTCACCGTCGAGATCGCGGGCACGCGGATCACGCTGGTCAACGCCGGCGACGAGTTCCGTCCGACGCCCGCACTCTCGTTCACGCTGAACTTCGACCCGCTGCGGTTCGGCGGGGCCACCCCCGAGGGCGAGCAGGCGGCCCGCGACGCGCTCGACGCGACGTGGACGGCGCTGGCCGACGGTGGCACCGTGCGGATGGAGATCGGCGAGTATCCGTTCGCGAAGCGCTACGGCTGGGTCGAGGACCGGTACGGCGTGAACTGGCAGCTGATGCTCACCGACCCGTCCGGCGATCCGCGTCCGTTCGTCATCCCGGCGCTCATGTTCGGTGGGGCGGCGCAGGACAAGGCCGCCGAAGCCGCCGACTTCTACGTCTCCCTGTTCGAGAGCACTCCCGGCGGGGCGGAGGTCGGCAACCGCTTCCCGTACGGCACCCCGACCGGTCCGGCGAGCGCCGAGGGGCTCGCCTTCGGTGAGTTCCGGATCGGTGACCAGTGGCTCATGGCATCGGACTTCGGCGCCGACCACTACTTCGGCTTCTCCGAGGGCGTGTCGCTCGAGGTGCAGTGCGAGGACCAGGCCGAGATCGACCGCCTGTGGGACGCCCTCTCTGACGCGCCCGAAGCCGAGCAGTGCGGCTGGCTCAAGGACCGGTACGGCGTGAGCTGGCAGATCACTCCGGTGGGGCTGGGCAAGCTGATGGAACGCCCGAACGCGTTCGAGCACATGTTGGGGATGAAGAAGCTCGTGATCGCCGACTTCTGACACGCTGCGCGCATCAAGGGAGCAACGAGATGAGACCACTTCGCTACTCGATCAACGTCACGCTGGACGGCTGCTGCCATCACGAGGCGGGGCTCGCGCCTGACGAGGAGTCGATGCGCTATTGGACCGCTGAGATGGAACGCGCCGATGCCCTGCTGTTCGGCCGGGTGACCTACGAGATGATGGAGGCGGCATGGCGGCGGCCGGCCAGCGGCACGTGGCCCGACTGGATGCGTGAATGGGAGATCCCGTTCGCCGAGGCCATCGACGGCACGCGGAAGTATGTCGTGTCGAGCACGCTGAGCGAGGTCGACTGGAACGCTGAGCTGCTGCGAGGCGACATCGGGCAGGCGGTCCAGCAGCTCAAGCAGGAGCCAGGCGAGGGCCTGTGGGTGGGTGGCGTGACGCTCCCCCTGGCGTTGGCCGATCTGGGACTGATCGACGAGTACGAGTTCCTCGTACAACCGGTTCTTGCCGGACACGGACCGACACTGCTCGCCGGTCTGCGCGAGCGCATCCAGCTCGACCTCGTGGATCGCCACGAGTTCCCGTCGGGGGTGGTTGCCCAGCGATACCGACCCACGGGGGTGCTTGGGTGACTCATCGCAGCGACTCCAACAGTTGACTGCTCAGCAACGCTGAGGAAACACCACGTCCCTAGTTTTTCACCGACCGCTGAACCACGGAAACGTTCGGAGATCGGTACATGAAGAACACGCCACGGACCCGCCTGCTGAGCCTCGCCGGCGCCGCAGTCACCCTCGTCACCGCGACGGCACTGGTCACCCCGACCGCCTCCGCTGCGCCGGACGCCTCGGATCGTCGCCCTTCACAGGGCAAGAGCAAGCACCTCGATCGCGTCGACCTGTCGACGCTCACCATCGCGGAGACCCTGAAGGGACTCGAGACCGGCAAGTACAGCTCGGTCGAGCTCGTCGAAGCATTCCTCGACCGCATCGAGGCCTACGAGCCGTACTACAACGCGTTCACGCAGATGAACCCCGACGCGCTCTCGGACGCCGCCGCATCCGACGCCCGCCGTACGAAGGGCAAGGGCAAGAAGCCTCGCGTCCGTGCGCTCGAGGGCGTGCCGATCGTCATCAAGGACTCGATGGATGTGAAAGGCATGCCCACCACCTCCGGGTGGTCTCTCACCTCCCCCATCTCGGGCGGCATCTCGCTGGTCCCGGAGACCGACGCTCCGGCGGTCGAACGCCTCCGCGAAGCTGGCGCCATCATCATCGGCAAGACGAACCTGCCGACGCTGGCGAAGAGCGGCTCGAACGCCAACACCAGCTCGTACGGCCCCACGTACAACGCGCTCAACCAGGCCTGGGCGCCCGGCGGTTCCTCGACCGGCTCGGCGACCTCGGTCGCAGGTGGCTTCGCCGTCGCCGGCATGGCGGAGGAGACCGGTGGCTCGATCCAGAACCCCGCCTCGGCTCAGAGCCTGTACGCGGTCAAGCCGACGTTCGGCCTGATCCCCAACACCGGCAACTTCCCCCTCCAGGGCGTCACGCGGGACGTCCTCGGCCCTCTCGCCAAGACGCCCGAGGACGCCGCGATCATGATGGATGTCCTCTCCGGCTCCTCATCCGACGACCCGAAGACCGAGGACGCCGTCATCCCGAAGGGAGGCTTCACCTCGAAGCTCTCCACGAAGGCGCTGAAGGGCAAGCGGATCGGCCTGTACGGCCCGGGCTGGCGTACCGGCTCCAACAGCGAGCTGTCCCCCGAGACCGCCGAGTTGTACGCCGACGCCGTACGCAAGCTCGAGAAGCAGGGCGCGACTGTGGTCGAGGACCCGTTCGCGGGATCCGGCTTCGCCGCGCTGCGGACCGGCGGAGGTGCGACCGGCGGCGGCAACAACTGGGCCGTCGACCAGTACCTGAAGCGCCTCGGCACGAGCGCGGCCGTCAGCTCCGCCGCCGAGCTCAAGGCGTGGGGCGACGCCAACGGGTTCGAGGACGACCCGCACATCGGCGCGATGCTGGACGGGGCCACCGAAGAGCCGGACCTCACGCCGTTCCTCAAGAACCGCGACGCGTACCTCGAGATCTTCGACAAGGTGCTCGAGGACAACGACCTCGACGCGCTGATGTTCCCGCAGCAGGTCCGCGAGGTCGGCCCGGTGTTCGGCGGAAGCGTCTCGGCCAGCACCGTCTCCGAGATCAACATCGCTCAGCTGCCCGGCGTCGTCGTGCCGAACGGCACGTACGACAGCGGCAAGCCGTTCAACCTCATCTTCATCGACGAGAAGTGGAGCGAGGCCGAGCTCCTCGGGTACGCGTACGACTTCGCGAAGGCGTACGGCGGTCGTACCGTCAACGACCTCTCCACAACGCCCCCGGACACGACCGCGCCGACGGTGACCGTAAAGCCGGGCTCGGTAGGCGCGGACGGCATCTATTCGACGGTGTCGTACAAGCTCTTCGACGCGGGCAAGATCGCGCGAGCCACGATCAACGACGTCGAGAAGGACCTCATCGACAACACGTGGTCCGACCTGAACGGCATCAAGCCGGGGGTGTTCGGCGCGAAGGCGGGGAAGAACACGCTCAAGGTCTACGACGTGTTCGGCAACGAGACGACCGTGGAGTTCACGTTGGGGTAGCGGCGCGCCACGACCGCGCACCCGACTCCTCCACGGATCCACCCTTGAACGGAAGGACTGCCATGTCGAACACGCACTGGAGCTCCGTCAGCCGACGGAGTCTGATCGCCGGGAGCGTCGCTGCAGGCCTCACCGCCAGCGTCGCCGCCGCCTCCCCCGTCTCGGCCGGCCAGAAGGGGCGGCCTGGCCGCCCCGGCCGTGCGAAGTGGGACCACCACCTCAAATCCACGCCCGACAATCTCCACCTCGGCGGCTTCCCGATCGACTGGGAGCCGGGCCTTACGATGCGTTCCGGCCAGACCGTCCGCGTCGATGCAGTGTCCCATCAGGGCTTCACCAACGCCTCCATCCATCCGCACGACTACTTCGGTGCGTTCGGCGTGAAGGCGAAGGAGGTGCTCGATGACGGTGTCGCGTTCTGGGAGACGCTTCCGGAGCGCGATGCGACCGGACGTCGCTACGGCGGGCACGTGCTCACCGGGCCGATGTACGTCGAGGGGGCAGAGCCGGGTGACACGATTGCCATCGACATCCTCGACATCGACACTCGAGTCCCCTTCGGGTTCAACAACACCGCGGCGACTGGCGGTGTGATGGCCACGTTCTATCCGGGCTGGCGCGAAGGTGACCAGGGACTCGACATCCCGGCCGAGATCCCGCCTGGCCTCCCTGCCGGCGTCTGGCCCGACGTCCGAACGCACCTCTACCGGACCGGGATGCATCGCGGCGAGGAAGTCGTGTTCTTCTCCGACGACATCATCATCCCGACGCACAAGTTCATGGGGATCATCGCGGTCGCTCCCCCGACGGGAGAGTTCATCGGCAACACGGAGGACGCCCCGCCACCGGCGACCGGAGTCCAGAGCTCGACGCCACCGGGCAAGTTCGGCGGCAACATGGACGTCCGTGACCTGATCGTCGGAACGACCCTGTATCTCCCGGTCTTCCAGCCGGGCGCGCAGATCTTCGTCGGCGACCCCCACAGCTGCCAGGGAGACGGCGAGGTGAGCGGAACGGCAGTCGAGCACTCGCTCGCGGGAACGTTCCGGATCAAGCTGCACAAGAAGGTCGAGACCGAGCTTCCCTGGGCCGAGGACGACGACCACTGGATCATGATGGGCATCCACTGGGACCTTGATCGCGCGATGCGCATCGCCGTCGAGAAGACAGTGGACTTCCTCGTCACCACGCAGGGGCTCACGGCGCCGAAGGCATACTCGTTCGCCTCGATCGCCGTGAACTACCACAACGCTGAGGTCGTCGACCGTACGCAGGTCGTGACGGGCTACATCCCGAAGTCGGTGTTCAAGCGCCGGCGGTGACTGCGCATCGGCGCGGGTGGGTGCTCAGGCCCGCCCGCGCTGGTCGGCGGTGATGCCATCGAGTGGGATGTTGCCGACGACCTTCTCGCCGACTGGTCGGAAATCCGGTGTCACAGAAACAGATCCCTTCAACGGCGGGCCACGCGCTCTGGCAAGCTTCTCCCGTGGACAGCGTCGGTGAGGAACAGCTGCGGCAGCTGATCATGCACGCACTCGCGGAGGCGACCGCGGAGAACGGCTTCGTCACGCGTGCACAGCTGTCTGCGCTCGAGGTCGGCGGGAGACCGCGTCGGCTCATCGACCAGTCGCGCGGGATCTGGAACCCGCGAGACATGGCTGCCACCCTGTCGGTGGTCTCCTCCCCCGACGGCCCGTACGACGACCAGCACGTCGGCGACTCGCTGTTCCGTTACGACTACCGCGCAGGGTCCATCCAGGGCGACAACACGAAGCTGCGTCGGGCGCACGAACTCCAGCTGCCGATCATCTTGCTGCGGAAGATTGCGGCCGGTCAGTTCGTACCGGTGTTCCCGGTGTACGTCGTCGCCGATGACCAGGCCAGCAAGCAGTTCGTCCTCGCGCTCGATGAGAGTCTGCGGTTCCTCAAGGACCCACTGCACCTGTCACCCGACGAGCGGCGATACGCCGAGCGCGTCGTCAAGCAGCGCCTTCACCAGCCGGAGTTCCGCGGCCGGATCGTGCGGGCGTACGCAACCCAGTGCGCCGTGTGCCGCCTCAGGCACGGCCGCCTCCTCGACGCCGCCCACATCACCGAGGACGGTGACGACGCCGGACTGCCGATCGTCACGAACGGGCTGAGCCTCTGCAAGATCCACCACGCCGCGTACGACGCCAACCTGCTCGGCATCTCTCCCGACTACGTCGTCCACATCGACCGCGACCTGCTCGAGGAGCGCGACGGGCCGATGCTGAAGCACGGTTTGCAGGAGATGGATCGTACGCCGCTGCAGCTGCCTGAGCGGCGTACGGAGAAGCCGGATCGGGACCGGCTCGCGCGACGGTTCGCAGGGTTCGGCGCGGCGGGGTGAGCGCGGCCTCACAGGGTACTTTCGGTGACACGAGATCCACGGGACGACCCATCAGTGCCTCCAACTCCGGCCTGAGTGAGAAGTAGTCGTCCATCCCCGCGTCGTCGTCGAACTCAGCGAGGAAGTCGACATCGCTGTGCTCGGGATCGAACGTCGCAGTAGCCGCCGATCCGAAGAGCGTAAGAGATATCCAGCGCCACGAGATCCTCTATTCTCACTGACTCGAGACCTTCTCCGGCCGTTCCCCGGGGTTGAGCACGGGCGGATGTCTCGCTTCTCCGCCCGCGCAGATTGAAGGAACTCAGAAGTGGGGTCCCACCCCGCCTGACGCACAAGGGCAGTTAGATGTCGAGGATGACCCCAAGGACGCCGCGGATCTGATTCAGCACGATCGGGCCGACATTGCCACGTCGGGACTCAACTCGGCCCACCGCAACGGATCGCACGTGTTGGCACTGAGCAGACGAGGCCGCAGCGAGTCCGTTGTGCTGATCGGGCTCGATCACGACCTCGGCGCCACTGTCCCGAATCGTGCGCGTGATGGGAACGACCTGTACGACGTTGGGCCCGCCCCGGAGAATCCGATCGGCGGTAACGACGATCGCTGGCCGTCGCAACCCTGCTTCTGAGCCTGCAGGAGCGCCGAGCTCGAGGTCGACGACGTCACCCGGCGTCAGCATCGAGCCATTGGGACTCGTCGTCGCTCAGCGGCCCGGCGAGATCTCGGCCGATGGATTCCTGCTGGAGAAGCCCCACTGCCCTCGCGACCGTTTCGCCGACCGTCTGGTGGCGGCGCTCCGCCTGACGTCGCAACTCGTCATGTGTGGTGCGACTGATCCGAATGGTGGTGGTGTCGCTCATGCGCTCAACCGTACCGTCGTGTAGACAATTCAGTCTACCCGTGGCAGCTTGGCGTGCGCGGCCGTACCGAGCAAGCAGGAGGACACAACATTCCCGGAAGTGTCAGTGGGATCGGCGCAGTATGCCTCCGACCAATCAAGCACCTCTCTCGGGAGCACATCAGGAACGCGCCATCGATCCGACCTCGGGTCATCAGTGTCATCGCGGCACTCGGCCTCATCGTCGCCCTCGTCGCTGGGATGGGAAGCACACCGGCCTTTGCTGACGAGAGTTCGTCCGACGAGCTGAAGCACGCCACGAGCACGCTTCTCGCCCGCTCGCACACCGAGCCCCTGTCGCGCGACGAGCGTGCCGATGTCCGCGCGGCGTACGCGCTCTTCTCGTCAGTCTCGCTCGCGAACTTTACGCTCCCCCGGTCGGGCAGCATCACGAGGGACGTCACCTACACCGTCGACCCCTACGGCGCAGACTGGATGCTCACCTTCGAGATCTACGCGCGGTATCGGCGGGAGGAGATCCTCGCAGGGTTCGACTACGCGACCCTTGAGCGCGGGCCTGGCTCGCACATGACCGGTGTCGCATGGGCCGAGGCGACGCGTGCGGACCTGCTCTTCGTGATGCTCCACAAGACGGAGGTGCACTTCTCGCCGAACACGATGTACCGAGACTTCGCGCTGTCCGCTGACCAGTTCGCTGGATGTCGCAGAACTCGACTGCCGCCGACCGGCCGTCGCTACCGCGAGCACGCTGAGCGCGGGAGTCACGTCGTGCTGTTCGTACGCGACGTTCAAGAGGACGACTTCGGCACCGGCGCCCCGTACACGTGCCTCGGCCAGGTCGACTACGTAGAGCACACCGGTGAACGGCCGATGGCGATCACCTGGCGCCTCCGCTGCCCCATGCCCGCCGACCTGTACGTCCGCGCCTCCGCCATCGCACGGTAGTGGGTCGAATCCGACAGGGCCTAGCGTCCGCCCGTCATCGCACGACGCTGAGAACCGGGCGGGGATCGTCCTCGCCGAGCACCTCACTCAGATGAGAAGCGGTCCAGCAAAGTTCGATCGCCAATTCTCGTCTGGTGAGCCCATGTCGTTCGGCGAGCTCCAGCGCCTCTCGCAGGAGGGATGGCACCTCACCCTTGTAGGTCGAGATCGGCTCATCACGTCGGAACTCCGCGGCCGCACTGAGTCGCTGATAGGCGCGACGCACCGACAAGTCGGAGACAACGCGAAGCTCACCCATACGGCGAACCAGGGACTCCACCGACACACCCCACTCGCCACTCAACTTCTCGAGTGTCGCGATTCGCATGGCGCGCGGGAGCAGCGGCTCGATCTCTGCTTTCGGCGTCAGGAGCTCGGCGGCGAACTCGTCTGCCTCCCTTTCCTGTTGCCGATCGCCGGGCAGTGGGTTGGTGTGAAGGAGCAGGTGCCCGAGCTCGTGTGCACAGGTAAACCGGTACCGGTAGATCGAACGAGCCCGCTCGGGCGTGATGATCACCAGTGGGCGGCCCAGCGCGTCGGTCGAATACGCGCTGACACGGGTCACGGATTCATTGGTCATTGGAATCAGACTGACCACAACGCCGCGCGACTCCATCGTCGCAACCAGGTGCGGCAGCGGACCCCGCCCGATCCCCCATTCCTGACGAACCAGGCGCGCCGCCTGAGCAGGCGTTGTGCCCTCTCCCACCACGGGCAAGTCCACCTCGGGTAGGCGTATGCGCTTCTCGAGCGCGTACGTCAGTTCCCACAGTTGTTCTGCATGCGTGGCGGCCTTGGCCCGATCCTTTGCCCGCGTTGACCGAAGGCTGCGGAAGTGTGCGTTGGCGGCATCGAGTCGACCGATCGGCCGGCCAGCTGCAAAGAACTCAATCGGAACCTTCAAGATGCGCGACAACTCTGGGAGTAGTTCGGGCCGCGGCTTGGTGGCCCCTGCTTCGTACTGACCAACCGCCGCGGCCGAAACATCGAGCTCGTCGGCCAACTCACCCTTCGTCAGCTCCGCGAGTACCCGGGCTTGGGTGAGACGGGCAGAGTCGAAGGCGCGTGCAACCTCACGGAGGCTGCTCCCACGGTCTCCGAAGAGTTGCAGTTCGCCTTGAGTCTTGTCACTCATCGTCAGATGCGGGAACGTCGGACTCGTCGCCAGGCTCGGATTGGAGACGGATCACCTTCGCCGGGGGCTCGCCCGCGGTAAATGTCTTCTCACCGTCCACGCCCCACGCCGGGCCGGACACCGTGACGTCCATCAAGCTTTCGATGAAGCCCCATACCAAGCAACCGTCGCTGGTGACGGTAACGCCACCCCAGCTCATCGCGTGTAGTCCCATCGGGGAACTTGAAATGGCCACCACGACGACCCTGTTGGCCGTGACCGCGCAATCGCTGATGGCGGCCTCCACCGCTGTCGCAAGTTCCTGCTCTTCGACAGTGAGGCCAGGACCAGGGACGCCCAGGTCGAGCTCCCCCTGAGCCACAGAGCCACCTAGCTCGAACACCGCCACCCGGGCGTCGGAAGTGACGAACGGAGTCGACGCGAGGTCTTCATCCCGGTCGCGCCCGTACCGCCACGGAAACAGCGCGACACCGTTGACCACCGGGATCTTGTAGGGCGCGCGTCCGGGCGGAAGGAGGGTCGCGTGCGGGAGACTGCCGAACTCTTCGAAGCGCTCCAAGACGCCGCGCCAGAACTCGCCGTACACTCCGCGACTCCGGTGGCCAGACGCCTCTTGCGCGTCAGCGGAGGCGGTGTGTTCCTCTCGGACGAGCTCAGCAACCCGCCCACGGATGTGGACACCCTGCGAACCAAATGTCTCGATAGCCCAGCGGCGACCTTCGTCCACGGGAACACATCCTTTCTTCAGGAGACTGCACCCAAGGTATCAGATCGCTTTAGGCATGCGCACGATTGGCACTGTTTCACTTCAGAGGCGTGTCGGGGCTCGTCTGCCTAGAACGGCGGCTCGTCAGAGTCCCACGGGTTCACACCCGCCCCGGAGTCCCTCGGGCCCCTGCCCTTCGTAACCATCAGAGGCCGCGTCCACTGCGGAGGCCTCGATGTGCCATTCGGCCCGCACGACCAACTCGTCAAATGTTATGACCTCAGGTTCGTGCAGGTTCCTGCGGAACAACTCGAAACTCCTGAACTTGTCCGGAACGGGACCACCGCTGTCGCCGGTCAGCTCGTTCAGGGAGCCGACGATCACGTACGACCTAGGCTTGAGGATGAACGTTCCGCTGCCCAACAGCTCCCCGTCTTCAGCTTGGTCAAGGATGTAGTCACCGAGTTCGAGGCTAGCGAGGTGCACGGTCTGCTGGGCTTGGACGACCGCGCCAGCGAGTTCCTTCGACGGACTCCATGCGCCCGATCGGTACAGCTGTCCGAGCAGCGGGGACTGGTGGTGCTTGATCTCCGCGAAGGCCAGAGACCGAACGATCCCCGCGGTGCGGAGCAGTGCGTCAGCGCGCTTGCCGACGCCCTTGATGCTTCGGCCAACGACAGTCTGCTCCAGCTTTCCCTCCTCCCATGAGGTCAAGAGCTGACCACCAAGGCCAATCCCGAGCACCCACGGGTTGGCTTCAAGCAATTGCTGCCAGGCCCTCTCCGGGCCGCCGGCCGCGGCGTTCGCCTCTGCGAACGCGTCGTCGTCATCCAGCCACTGACGCATGGTCGCAGCGACCTCGCGGCGGTGCTGGAGCGCGATTACGTCGCTGGCATTGGCGTCGCTCTCGATCAGAGCGCGGAACGGCTCGGGGTCGTTGGCGTAGACGTTCGCCATCGCCGTGGGATCGGCGAACACGTCGCGGAGCAGTTGGTCGTCAACCCGGACCGTGGTCTCGCCCTCGATCGGGATTGCATCGATGGCCCGCAGCATGTCGATCAGGCTGGCGGCCTGCTCCCGATTGAGTTCCAGTGCTGTCTCCAGACGAGTGAGGTCGCCCGAGGTCGGAACCTTCTGGATGCGGAGCTTCCTGACAGCGCCCGCTTCGCGCGCCACTTGCAACTGAAGCTGTTTGCGCCCACCCGGAGTTGTGTACACCACGTCGTTAGTCCATTCCCACTCGTCGTCTTCGGTCACGACCTCATCGAAGACCCGATGGACATACCTCGCCGGTTGACCACGGTCCCGTCCGAACTCCAGGGTGAAGCTGCGGCTCGCGTATGTCCGTGTCGTGAGTCGGCCCTCGGCGTAAGTGACCTCGTTCGGTTCCGGCAGATCAGCGAACGTCATGGTCGGCACAACGTCCCCCCAATCACGTGGAAGCCTCGGCCACGAGGAAGTCACGGAGCGTCTTCAACTGTTCCAGGATTTCGTCGTAGGTGACGAGGCGGACTCCCGACACGTGCTCGCGGTAAAGGTCGAAAGACTTCTTCTTGTCGTCGGTGTCAAGTTCGCTGAGGCGTCCTGCAACGACGAAGCAGCGGGGAGCGTTGCTCACCCAAGATGAATCGCCAATCCTCGCCTTCGTGTCTGCTTCGTGGCGCGTCAGTTGAAGAGCCTGATCGAGAACCTGGGTCACGGCCTCGCCGATCTCGGACTGGACGCCGTAGACGCCCTCGCGGTAGGCCCGCTTCTTCATCAGCTTGGTGCTGGGCCTCTTGATCTCCACCAGCGAGGCATTGTTCGTCATCGCGTTCCTGAGCAGGTAGTCGGCGATCTTCTTGCCTTTGATCGAGTTGTCGCCCACGCCGATCGGCACTTGGGCGTCGACGAAAACCGTCGGGCCACCGAACAGCAACTGAAGAGCAAAGACGTTCTCCTCGAAGAACTCTTGCCACCAGTCCTCGTTGTGGCCGTCGTCGAGCGCTTTCGCGTACGAGGCAATGAGCTGCTCGAGATTGACGACCTCGATGTCGCGTTGGAGACGAGCCATCTTCGCTGGCAGCTTCGACGCGATCTGTGCAGCGCTCGCGGTGGTGGCCTCGATGAGGGTGTCCTGCTCCTCCTCGTTGAGAGGCACTTCGCCTGAGGCGACTCTCGTCATCCACTTCGAGGTACGCAGGCGCCCGAGAGAGAGCGCCCGTCGCTCCAAGCCGAGGACCTCAGCAAGCTCGTTGTGGACGTGCGTTTCCTTCACGCGACGAATTCCGAGGTCGCCTCGATCCTTGATGCGCGCCAAGTCCGCTCGCAAGGAATCGAATCGGGCGAAGCTGATGCGGAAGGTCGCGCCGACGACTGCGGTATCGCCCGACGAGACGAACTCGATCGCCACACAGTCGGTGCTCTCTTCGATCAGGCCGATGATGACCTCGCACTCCTGCGCGAGACCGAGTCCGTATTCGTAGTCCTTGGTAAACCCGGACGGCAACTCCTCAAGACCGTCGGCTACGTCCCAATCCGGGTCGACATCGGCAGGAATGATGATCGTGGTGATCTTGGCGTACTTCGGAGCGAGGAAGTTGTCACTCCACGACCGCGTGTCAGTGGGATAGATAGTCAGCTGACCCGTGGCCGGATTCGCCTCGAACAACTTGACGCCGGCGGCAAGCCGATCGGCTGCGTCGGTCCCAGGGCCCGGAGTGTCCTTGGGGACGAAGAACCCCTGAATCGCCCCTCGCCCAGTCGTGCGCACATCCAGAGCTCCGCGGTCTCCCGGCTCCCTTCCGAATCGCGCCATTCGTCGATCAGCTTTCCTCGAAGCCTGACTGGTCGAACTTGAGCGTGCGGGCGTTCTCGGAGACCGTGCGGACACGGCTCTCGTTGAAACCCTCGGTGTCGGTGGCCTCGATCTCGATCCGAACCGTGACGCTCGTGTTCTCGCCGGAGCGCAGGTGCGCGAGCACCTCGTCGGCGACGTTCTTGAACTCGAGTGCGATCTTGTCCGAATTGAGCGTCTTGACCCCGTAAAAGCGGGTCGGCCAGACAATGTCGACCTTCGGCCTTGGCGACGGGCCACTGCTAAGTTGTGGTGTGGGCGACGGTCCCGAACCGGCCTCGGGCCCGGGAGCCGGTGCAGGGCCAGGCTCGTCCGACCGCTGCTTCTGCGCGACGTCGGGACGGACGAGAAGGAGCGAGTCGGCTGGGACCGGGGCGCTCTCCTTGTCCTCCGGAGTCCACAGGCCGATGTAGCGCCCGGCCGCCTCGTCGTAGCCAGCCGCGAGCGCGAAGGCGTCCGTCTGCCAGATCATCGGCAGATCGAGGATGCCCGTGTTGAGAACGGAGCGGTCGCGCAGGCGCGGCATGTACGGGTATTGCGAGTACAGGCCCCACAGCGACCCGAGTGAGACGTGGCCGTCCTTCCAGATCTGCGGGACCTTGCCGATCGCAAGACGAATCGTCGCCGCGGCCTGCCGCGTCGAAAGGTCCCCGTCGTTTCCGAGACGCCGCGAGACGCGGTCGGCCAAGGCGTCGGACTGCCCCTCGACCTTGGTCTCCTTGATGAGGAATGGAGCGCCCGGGTCAGGCTGTGCAGGAACCAAGGCCCACGTGAAGCTCTGGAGCAGACGCGCAGTGACCGTCTGGTCAGCCTGAGCCTTCCGCTGGGACGCCTGGTTCCTCTGGTTCTGAGTCAGGTCTAGGTCGGCCTCATTGGCGAGAACGTGCGTCCAACCGAGGTAGTCCCGGGTCGCGCTATTGAGCTCCTCGAGTCGCGCCTCGTCCGCTGCGAGGTAGACAAGCGCGTTGCGGTGAGTTCGGTTCGAGCTGCCGCGATGCTCAGTCGCCTTCTGTGCAAACTCCTTGGCCGCCGAATCCGCTCCACGCTTGTGCGCAACCTTCGGGTGGAGGATAACGAGGCGGGCCTCGTCGGTGTCTGGGATGTCCGCGTTCGACTCTGGGCAGACGTGGACACCGGCGAAGTCGCCCCGTTTGCGGCCCTGATCCTGCAGCCGTCGGACGATCTCGGCCCAGACGTCCTCCTTGTGGAGGCGCTCGGCCTGGTCCTTGGCGGTGCGAGTGATGTTGGGCTGGACGTCATACCAGTACTTGCCCGAGCCCGAGTAGAAGTACGTCGCACGGTCGCCGAGCTGCATCAGCGCGGAATGGAAGTTGCCCGGGACGTCACCGGGGATGGCGGTTCCGAGGAACACCCGCTGGGTGCCGATGCCCTTGTGCACCGATCCCGGCGCGATCGTTGGCGCAGCACCGAAGAACACAGTGCGTGCGAGGCGTTTGGTCAGTGCCCGCTGGCCGAAGAGCGGCTTCTCCTTGTCGATGCGCGCCGGCTCGGAGTTCGAGCCGTCGACATCGGCGTCGATGATCGCCTTCCACGAGTCCTGGAGGTACTGCGTGAGCTCGGAGTTGACGTTCGATGTCGCGAGCGGAATTGACCCGGGCATGATCATCGGCGACTGGTCCTCGCCGGTCCAGAGCGCGTGGATGACGGTGCTCATCAGGCGTAGGACGCCGCGGGTCCGTTGGAAGCGCTCGAGCGACGACCACTCCTCGTAAAGGGTGTCGAAGAGCTCCGGGTGGATCGGGTACGTCCTCTTGATCCGATCCTCGTACGCGCCGTCTCGGGCTTCGCGAGGGAAGTCGTCGGAGAACTTCCGATACATCTCGACGTACGCCCGGGCGGTCGCGCCGATGGCGGCGAGAGCGGCCGCGTCGGGCTGCTTGAAGAGCCGCTGCTTCACGATGTGATACGCCTCGTCAGACGACGCGGGACGCCACTGGTCAGCGACGCGTCGGACGACGTTCTGAAGGCGCTTGAGCGCTTCGAGACCGTTCTGGCCGCCGACCTCCTCAGCGTTGCCGACGGCGATCTTGTCGTTCGCGTCTCCAGTCTCCGATGCCGGGATCGAGATCGCGAGCAGGACACCTTTGGTGCCCTTGGCAGCCTCGGTGAGCGACTGGGCGAAGGTGAACTGGTCGTCGAACGTGCCTCCCGCCAGATCGTCACGACCAACGAGCGAACGGGCGTAGGCGACCCACTCGTCGATGAGGATGACGGCGGGCGCGTACTTCGCGAGCAGCTCGTGGAGAGCGTCGCCCGGGTGCGTCCGGTCTCGATCGGACTTCGCCACGACCGCGTAGGCCTCGGGACCACCGAGCTGCCATGCGAGCTCGCCCCAGATGGTGTTGACCTGGGTGCCGTCGTCCTTGGTCACGCCGGACGGACTGAAGTGGTTGCCGACGATGGCGACCCGGTTGACCTTGCTGGCCGAGTAGCCGTTGGCCGTCAGGAGTTCCTGGGTCTCCTGGGGGAAGTTGCCGACAGGAAGGCCGGCGGCGACATGCCACAGCGAGAGCATCGAGTGGGTCTTTCCGCCACCGAAGTTGGTCTGCAGGTTGATGACCGGCGAGGCGTTGTCATCACCCGCCAGGCGGCGGACAGCTCGGCCGATGAGGTCGCGCAGGCCCTCGGTCAGGTAGGTACGGCGGAAGAACTCGACCGGGTCGGCGTAATCAGCGTCTACCTCGCCGCCCGTCGCCACCTTGTATAGGTCTGCCGCGAACTCTGAGGCGTGGAAGTTGCCGGTGGCGACATCGTCATGGGGCTGGAGAACCTCGCGCCACGGGCGCAGGCCAGCTGCCTCGGGATTGTCTACGGCTGCCTTGAGAACCTTCTTGTCGTCCTTGTCGGCGGTCACGCGGCGGAGATTCAGCCGAATGCCTCGGACCTCATCTGCTTCCTTGGCGGCGCCAACCAGCTTGAGAAGTCGTTCACCGGTGTCGAGGGCGCGGTAGGCGTCGTCGTCGGTGAAGGTCTTGTTGTGCGCCCACTCATTGCGCACCTCGCGAAGCTCGCTGGCAAACGTCTCCCCCGCGCGCCCGATTGCCTGGTTGAAGGGGTACCAGCCCGGCTTGAACCCGGCGGTGATGTTGCCTTCGGTCAGAATCCGAAACTGCACCTGCGGGTCGAGGGCGTCGTACGACTTCGTCGACGGTGCCCCGTTCTTGCTGTCCTTGGCCTGGACGAGCTTCGTCCAGACGGCACCGAGCGAGGGATCTCTCTGGCCAACGACGGTCGCGATGAAATCATCGAGTGCCGGGGCCAGGACCTGAAACATCCGGTCGATGCGGTCGCGATTACTCAACGCCATTTCAGGCACTCCTTCGGGAGGGGCTCAGACTTGATTCTTCGAAGGCCCGCCACGCAAGGTCACTCCACGTCAGATCGACATAGCGTCGGTTGAGCTCCTCGCTCAGTGGGCCTTCGAGGGCTTGCGCAGATCGAGCAGCCGACAAGTACTCGTCCCAGGTGCGAACAACGAGTGCTTCGGCGGCTAGGTGCCCGGCGTAGTCAGAAACGGACCGGCCACCGGCGTGATCCTCGGGATGCATCAGAACCAGAAGGACCGCGTGCCTGTCTGACGGCTCGTCGTGTTCCTGAACTGACTGCGCCAGCGCGTGGCAACGCGTCAACTGCCTGGTGCGATTGTCCCTCACGGCTGCCTCGAAATCAGTCCACAGGGCGCTCCTGCCAGCAAGCGCCACGTACTTGGCCCCACCTATTGCTGCTGTTCTACGAGTCGAGAATCGGTCGGCAAGCTTGGTTTCCAAGGCGACGACCTGCAAGGACCCGTCGCGCGTGCGAAATCGCAGAAGCATGTCGAGGAGTGTCTTGTCGCCGAGCCCATAGCGAGTGCCTTGAGCAGCGAACTCAAAAACAGAAGACTCCAACAGCTCCAAGTCACTTCGGTTCAGCAACCGATTGAACAGCTTCGCGCACGCCTCCGAGCGCGCAACCGCCTGAGCGAGCATGTTGAAGGTAAGGGTCTGACTGGACGTGAGGTATTTCGTGCAACGGATCGGGTCTACGCCCCACCCCTGCTGACGGCGTTCCAGATACCGGTCGATAGCTTCTTGCCCGACGAAGTTCAAGTGCCGTTCTGCCGCCGCGTCTGGCAACACGGAAGCGCAAGGCTGACCCGACACGGCGAGAGTTCCGTAGGCGGAGACGCCTAGCACCTCGGTGCGGTACCACGCTTGGTGAAGCCGGACTCGCCGCATGAATCGCGAGTCAGAAGCCGGAATCGGTCCGAGCACCATGGTCACTCGTCCTCATCGAACTCGAAAGAGCCCTGCGAACTTCCGGGGGCATTCGTGACGGTTCTGGCCACGTCCAGAATCTCGGGCCAAGAGGTGACCAGGCTGTTGAAGCTCAGGGCGTCTTTCGTCCACCCGTTGCTCTCCGCAATTCGGAACAGAAGGTGGGCGAGTTCCTTGACAAGGTCAGGGTCCACCGCGCCATCTCGCCTGCTCAACGCAGCGCGAAGAAAGTCGCCCGCAGGACGGATGCCATCGCGCTCCATAACCTTGATCAAGTGATGGAGCGCCTCCCAGTTGCTCGTATGGGCGTCAGCGACGACGTCGTAATCCCAACTGAGCGACGCAGGTTTGATCAGTTGCACGGTCCCCGCTCTTGACGTCAGGATGCCGTCTCGATCCATCAGGTCGACACTCGTGTTGCGCGCGCGAGCCAGATTGTCTGCGTCGCCGAACTTCCCCGTCCCGTAGCCGTGCTGCCGGTACCAAGCGATGGCGAAGCGGCTCGCGGCATCGAAGTCTCCCTCCTGCTCGTTCAACACTCGATCGAGGATCTCGTTGATCCGGGAGAGGGCCGATCGGACGGTCATCTTGCGACCGTCCGGTTCCAGTACGGCCGAGTAGCGACTGAAGACCGCCATCCCCGGGCCGATTGCCGCCTGCGGCAGATCAACCGGCGCGATTCGGCCCTGCTGCAGGCGACGAAGCGCGTCGGGCAACTCCGCTTCGAGTGCGGCTATGAAGCCGCGGCGATCGGTCGTTGGTGAGCTCTCCCGCCTGGGCCGAAGGGAGAGAACGATGGAGGAGGCCAACGCGTTGTTTCCGCTAGCGATCATCCGGTTGCTCATCTCGGATCGATTAGGCCACGTGGAGGTGATCTCCCAACCGGCGCCGATCATCCCCTCAAGCAGGGTCTCCCAGCCTGTGGACGCTTCACCGCCCTCATCCGCGTCGCTCTGCTTGAACGCGTACCAGACTGTGATGGGGTACTCGTCGCTGGCGGCTTCGCGAGCACGTGCGAAGACCTTCCGGAAGCCATCCTCGAAGAATGACTTCGCGCCGCCCTTCCCATCATGCCTGTAAGGATTCGCGACCAGTTCCTCGGCCTTGGGGACGAGCAGCGTGGCGAGCAAGTCCGGGTGAACATCACGCAGCGTCCGGCGCAGCCACACATAGAAATAGTCCGAAAGATCGGAGTAGCCGATGTTGTCGTAGTACGGCGGATCGGTTGAGACCACGAAGTTGTCGTAAGAACGAGTCGATGCGTCGGCCTGCTCAACAGTGCCGGGCGCTGCCGGCACCAGTGCGGCGACCACGCCGGCTACCCAGGACAATTGACTCGCGACACTGCCTGACAACCCCGACACTAGGTTCGACTCGACGTAATCCCACACCATCGGGATGGCCTGCCGAGCGAAAACGTTGCGGGCCGTGTCCCTTCCGGAGTGCCAACTGCAGATGGCCGATGAGTAGTCGGTATTCCGGCTGATGGCCAGCCCCAGGTATGTCGCCACCGCGTCCGCGTATTCGGACGAACCGCCGTCGCTCATGACTTTCTTGCGGGTCTCGGCGACGAGATCACTGAACGTCGTCAATCCGACCAGCTGACGGTTGGTGAATAGATCGGCCCAACTGGTCATTCCGTAGTTCGGGGTCTTGAAGTCTCGGGGATTGTTGGGAAGGTCCCCAGCGGGAACGTCGTCGGGCCGCTCGACGGAGGCTGCAACGATGTGATCTTCAGTAGGCCCCAAGTAGAGGCGTTGGCGATTCCCCTCAGCGACGATCGCCATCAGCTCGGCACCCATCCGACGCGCACGCCCCTCGGCGCGGATGTAATTCAGCGGGACTGCCGTCTCGCATGCCACGCAGCGCCCGCCCGTTCGGCCCACCGTGCCATCCGCTTCATCCGTGGGCGCCTGCGTCAGGGCGTGGCCAACGTCAAACTTGACCCGGATTCCGGACGGACGAGTCGGGTCACCCACCACTGTCGGGATGATGAAGGCCTCTTTGCCCTTCTTCTTGCTCAGCCACCAGGACCTCGCGAGCGGCATGTCGATTCCGCAAGCGGGGTTGGGGCAGGCGACCGTCCGTGCCCATACCCAGGCGATCACCGTTGCCGTCCCTCCACTGGGAAGGGGAGCCTTGGGGTACATGGCGCCGAGCCGATCCTGCGCCGCGTCGCACATCCACGCGCCGTACGCGCGGATGTCCGCGGCGAGGCCGGCGGCACCTGCCCACTCCGTGATCTGCGTTTCCGCTAGACCCGGGAAGGTTGGTGGCTGGTCGCGGAACTTGGGTGGGATCTCAATCAGTGCTTTGTTGATAAGCGCAGCAACGGGGTTGAGGTCCGACGCCAACGTCTCAAGACCGAGGCGCTGAGCCTCGAGTGGGATCGTTCCGCCGCCAGCGAATGGGTCAAGGATCGCGGGAGGCGCACCGCCCGTCGACTTAAGGATTTCCTTGCGGGCTTCTGCGAGCAACTTGACGTCCCGAACGTTTTCCCACGCAACCAATCGCTCGATCAGAGCATGCAGTCGCTCGCGCTCGTTGCGCTGCAGTTCCTCGGTGGGGAACTCATCAGGGAGGGAGGAGGGGTCATCGACCAATTGCGCGAACAGCACTGCGCGAGCCGCCGCAAGTGGGCGCCGCGCCCACCAAAGGTGCAGGGTCGACGGATGCCCGTGCCGGATCGACTTCTCCCGAGCAGACTCTCGGTTGATCGCCTCCAGCGGCAGAGCCACCTCGATCAGCTTGCGCTTGTGCACTAGTTCCCCGACCCCTCCGTGCCCGAGTTGACGGGCGAACCTCGCCGCCGATGCGACGCGTGATGTGTGCATGAACTTACCGGTGGGCCCGACAGTTCGGCATGGAACGCGAGTGATTGGTGGGGCCCAGAGAGCATCAGAACGGCGCCGTGCCCTTCACCCACGTCTTGGCCCAGTCCCCGCGGATGCCGGTGGCCTCGAAGTCGCCGAGGTCGGTGGTGGCGAACGGGTCGTCTAGGTAGCGGACCTCGTCGTAATGCGCTCCGCGCTGATCGACCCTGACCAGCGCGAGGCGGTAGCGCGGGACGGCGTTCTTGCCGGTCATGACCTCGTTGTGGGTGACGAAGAAGTCCTTGGCGCCCTCGATACGGGCCTTTACCTCGATACGGTACGTGTCGCCGTTAGCGTCGGTCGAGAGGATGTCGAATCCCTTGTTGTTGAACGCCTGCTCGACAGGCTTCCGACCGAGCTCGCGCTCCCGTGCCAGCACAAGGTCGACGCCGCGGCGCTCGACCTCTTTGGTCTCCTTGGCGTGGATAGGTGCGGTGGCCGGGATCTCGCCTTCGAGCATCCCGATCGGCAGCACCAATGCCGCGGTCACGATGTGCGGCGGCTTGGTCGACATGAGCTGCTGCTGGTCCAGCAGCGCGAGGCGCTTGCGGAGACGGACGTCGAGCTCGACCGCCTTGCGGTTGAGGCTGTCGGAGGACTCCTTGGGCTTCTCGCCCTTCTGCTCCTTCTCCGATGCCACCGCTGCGTCCAGCAGGAGCCGCTCACTCTCGGAGCTGAGGCGCTTCGTCACGAGGTCGCGTGCCTTCTCGAGTTCCGCGAGCCGCCGGGGCTGGACCTCGGCGAGGTACTCAGGGAGCTGGTTGGCGATGATCCAGCTCATCGCCTTGTCCTCGGCGTCGCCGAGCCAGGCCAGGCCGCGGGCAGCGTCGACTGCCGGACCGGCGGGTGCGGCTACGCAGTCGAGGTACGGTGCCGGGCCAGCCGAGCTGACGGTGCCGAAGTGGTCGACGTAGGCGTAGCCAAAGCGTCGCGCGACCGAATCGCCGGTGGCGTCGGCGACCTCCTCGACGACTCCGACCAGCAACTGGGGCTCCTCAATTGTCGACGAGACGAGGATGGTGCCCTGGTTGAGTGCGCCGCCGAAGTTGCGGATCGCCTCTCCCATGACCGCGTCGTGGAGAGGATGGCCCGGTGCGAGGAGGTCCGCGCGACTCAGATCGCCCGGCTGGACGTGGGCCAGATCAAAGGTGACCCGGTCGTACTTGGTGGCGATCGGTCCCTTCCCGGCGGAGCGAACGTGCTGCGGAACATTAGGGATCTCGTAACGTCCCTGCTCTCGCTTGACGATGCGACCGCCCAGCTTGGTGAACGCGGCCTTGAACGCGAGCTCGATGTAGTGCGGCTGGAGCCGGCGGGCTCGTGCCTCGTCCATGGCGGCACGCAGTGCGTGGAGGTCCGCATCTGCGAGGTGCTCGGAGGCGAGGGCACGCTCGTCAAGGAGGTCCTTGAGTCCGTCCCCGACGGAGGCGTCGATGACCTCGTGCATCTTCGCCTTCACGTCCTCGCGCTCGCCGTACTGGATCGCCTCCAACAACAGGTTGCGCAGCGGAATGTCGGTGAAGGCTTCGCCTAGGACGTCGAAGACCTTGCCGCCGTAGGTCTCGCGCATCTGGTCGAGTTTCTCCAGCAGTCGGGTGAAGACCTCACCCTCGCGAGTGTTGGATGCCACGAGGTTCCAGAGACGGCAGACCTCCTCCTGGCCGATGCGGTGGACGCGACCGAATCGCTGCTCGATGCGGTTGGGATTCCATGGAAGGTCGTAGTTCACCATCAGGTGCGCGGCCTGGAGGTTGAGCCCTTCACCGGCAGCGTCCGTGGCCAGCAGGATCTGGCAGTCGCGGTTCTTGGTGAACTCCTCAGTGATCTGGCGACGCTCAGTGCGCCGCACGCCTCCGTGGATCGCACGGACGGCGTCGGGCTTGCCGATGAGTGAGCCGATCTTGCCCTGGAGGTAGTCGAGGGTGTCGCGGTGCTCGGTGAAGATGATGAACTTCCGCGGCCAGCCGTTCTGGTCGGTGACGAGCGCGTTGTCTTGAAGGATGTTGGACAGCTCAGTCCACTTGCGGTCGGTGCCGGCTTCGCGGACGAGTCGCGCGGTCTCGATGAGGTCCGCGAGCTCAAGGAGTTCGGCGTTGAGTTCCTCGACCGTCTGCGCTGCGGTGGCGGCGTCAAGAAGCTCTTCCTCGGCCGACTCGATCTCCTCGGCATTGAACTCATCTTCATCGATCTCGCTCAGATCGATGCCCGGCTCAGCGTCGCGGTAGGTGCCGTTCTGGATCTCAAGCTTCTTTCGCTCCAACCGTTCGGAGCGTCGTACGAGGCTCTTGTAGATCGCCTCGGGGCTGGACGCGAGCCGGCGCTGGAGGACGGTGAGCGCAAACCCAACGGTGTTCTTGCGCTTGCCGCCGATCCGTTCGGCGCGGTTCATCCCCTCGCGGACGTAGTGGGTGACGTCCTCGTAGAGGTCGTATTCCAGCGCGGTCAACTCGTACGGGACGGTCTCGGCAATGCGCTCGGGGAAGAGCTTCTTGCCCTCGAAGGTCAGGAGGTCCTCCTTGACCATGCGGCGCATGATGCCGCTGACATCGGCGCTCTTCTTGTGCCTGCCCTCGAACCGGTCGCGGTCGAGCAGGGTGAGGAAGAGCTGGAAGTCCTCCTCCTTGCCCGAGTGCGGAGTCGCGGTCATCAGGAGCAGGTGGCGGGTGATCTGGCCGAGGATCTCACCGAGAAGGAACCGCTTGGTCTTGCGGAGCTCGCCGCCGAAGTAGTGCGCCCCCATGCGGTGCGCCTCGTCGACGATGATCAGGTCCCATTCGGTCTCCTTGAGCTGCGCCTGCAGTTGCTCGTTGCGGGAGAGCTGGTCCATGCGGGCGATGAGCAGTGGGTTGGTCTCGAAGACGTTGAAGTTCGCCTGGGCGTCGATGAGCTGGTTCGTGAGCAGGTCGAAGCGGAGCCCGAACTTGAAGAAGAGCTCGTCCTGCCACTGCTCGACCAAACCTCCCGGGGCGATGATCAGGCACTGCTTGACGTCATCGCGGAGAAGAAGCTCCTTGACGTAGAGGCCGGCCATGATCGTCTTGCCGGCACCTGGGTCGTCGGCGAGGAGGAACCGGAGCGGAGTGCGCGGCAGCAGTTCGCCGTACACCGCGCGGATCTGGTGCGGGAGCGGCTGAACATCACTTGTAGCCACTGCCAACATCGGGTCGAAGAGACCAGCGAGCGAGATGCGCTGGGCCTCGGCAACGAGTTTGAAGTCACTTGCGGCGGCGGCGAAGGCACGGCTGCCGCTCCGGGCGATCGTGAGGTTGTCCTGGTCCTTGCGAAACACGACCTGCTGACCGAGCCCGCCGGTGGCGTTCTTGTAGGTCAGTTCGAGTGCATCCGTGCCGTGCCACTGCGCGGCGATGACGGTGATTACCTCGGCGGGGATGAGACCGTCGATCCGCAGACCGGGCTTCAGCTCTTCAAGCCGCACGAATGAACCTCCTGGTTGACAGCCCCACGACCGTACTTCGCTGCCCGGACAAGTTTGCCCATCTCGCGGAACTCGTCGGGGCCGACTATTAATCTTCTCAGCAACCCAACCGATTCAGCAGGGAGACATGGACCGAGCAGAGCGTCAGCACCTCAAGGGTGTAGCCGACGATGTCAACGGCTGGGCAAAGCGTGCCGCGCGAGTGGTCAGCGATCGCCAGCACATCACGGGCGACGCCGTGAACGCATCTGCGGGACTCACTCGCCGCGTCACACCGATTGGGCTGAACGGCAAGGTCCTGTGGCGGACACTCAACTTAAGCCCGTCCGACGGGGACCCAGTTACCGCGATGGCCCGCGCCCGATCCCTCCCCAAGCCCACCGTCGATGTCCAACGAACGATCGACGAACTGACAGGTGAGGCGATCACGGGAGCCTTGCATGCCACGAGGGCATTGTTCGGCACCCGACGCGTGTTCGCAGGTAAGGCCCGCAAAGGCGCCGCGGCCGATGCCGCCGAGTTCCTGACTCGCGTTCATGCGCGGATCAGCACCTCGAGATTCCTCGCTGATTTGCAGCACCTCGAGAAGTCGCATGAGGGGAGGTTCGCTCTAATCGGTGTGTCGTCGGTGCTAGAGGACTACGTCGGGTTCAGCGCTCAGCTCGGCGGCAAGGCCGAGATCATCGCACGCGATAGCCTGGATTCCGCCATCGCCTGCATCACGGCGATCGATCGTGCTCTTCAACGTGAAACCGACTTCCGGCGTCCGTCACCTTGGCGGCCAAGGCGGTCCGGCAGGGTGAAGCGCACAAGCTCATCGCTGATATGCCCGTTGAACGTCTCAGGGAAGCCACCAACGGGCAACTGCGAATCAACGCTCTCACGAGCGCTGGCCTCTCGAACGTGCAGCAGGTCCTTGACCAGGGCGCACGGATCCTGGCCCTGCCGGGCGTCGGCGAGACGACCGGCACCCGCATGCTCGGCGCGGCACGCTCGATCTGGCAGACGACCATCGACGAGATGCCCGTCCGCATCGATATCAAGAATCGCTCGGCGGCTACGACTGACCTACTCAGAGCGCTACGTGCGTGGGACTCCGCCCGATCGATCAAGAGTGGAACTTCAGTGCTCGCTGCAGCCGAGTCACTTCGTCCCGTGTTGACTTCATTGGACCGCGAGACGTCCCACGTCGTTGTCATCCCTGGGACTCGGTCGGTCGAAGATCTCTACGCTGCCATCTCCGGCCTCGACCGCGGCACGTCTCTCCTTTCCGGGGGCGGCGGCGATCTGGGGAACGGCGACCCTTGGGATGACTTCCTTTCCCGGCCGGCTGACTACTACGCGATGCTCTCCGAGCTTGGCTTCCTGTCCGACGACGAGGATAAGAGCCGTGGCGATCTCTCCGCCGAGATCGTGGAAGCCGTTCGCGCTCTCAAGTTGGAGACGGCGCACCTCAAGGCTTCGCTGCGCGGCTACCAGTCGTTCGGCGCGCGGTTTGCAATCGTCCAGCGCAAGGTGATCCTCGGCGACGAGATGGGACTCGGGAAGACTGTTGAGTCGCTTGCCGTGCTCACTCACCTGCGTACCAAGGGCTCGCATCATTTCCTCGTCGTTTGCCCAGCGGCTGTCGTGACCAACTGGGTGCGCGAGGTGGGCACCAAGTCTGACCTGCGCGCTCACCGCCTCCACGGGCCGCGGCGCGACAGTTCTCTCACCTCCTGGATCCGCAACGGCGGCGTCGCGGTCACGACGTACGACAGCCTCGGCTGGCTGGAGGGCCAGGTCCCCGACAAGGCGAAACCCGCGTGCCTCATCCTCGATGAGGCGCACTACATCAAGAACCCCGATGCCCAGCGCACGCGGCGATCCCTCGGCCTGATCCGCCGCAGCGACCGAGCTGTCTTGTTGACCGGCACGCCTCTCGAGAACAGGATCGAGGAATTCCGAAACCTCATCGGCTACCTGCGCCCTGACCTCACTGTCAGCGCGACCGAGTTCTCGCCACGACAGTTCCGCAAGCAGGTCGCACCTGCCTACCTGCGACGGAACCAGGAGGACGTCCTCACGGAACTTCCGGCACTCGTCGAGGTTGACGAGTGGATGCCGCTGTCCGCCTCGGACGAGAAGCACTACCGGGCTGCTGTGATGGAGGGAAACTTCATGGCCATGCGCCAGGCGGCACTGCGCTCAGGCGCCAGGTCCGAGAAGATGCAACGCCTCCTCGACATCGTCGAGGAGGCCGAGGAGAACGAACGGCGGGTTCTCGTCTTCTCCCACTTCCGCGACGTACTCGATGACGTCGCTTCGATTCTGCCCGGAAAGGTCTTCGGGCCGCTGACCGGATCAGTCCCTGCCGCGAAGCGTCAGGCGATGGTCGATGAGTTCTCCCGCGCACCGCATGGCGCCGTGCTGGTCGCGCAGATCGTCGCAGGCGGTGTCGGTCTCAACATCCAGGCCGCCTCTGTCGTCGTCATCTGTGAGCCCCAACTCAAGCCGACTACAGAGTGGCAAGCAATCGCACGGTCACGGCGCATGGGCCAGCTCGATTCCGTCCAGGTGCACCGGCTCCTGTCGGAGGACGGTGTCGACCGGCGGATCACGGAGATCTTGGCGCGCAAGAGCGGCCTCTTCGCCGAGTTCGCGCGCGTCTCGGAGACGGCGGACAGTGCTCCTGAAGCCTTCGACATCTCCGACGCTAAGGTCGCCCGGGAGATCGTCGCTTCGGAACGTGAGCGACTTCTGAGCTGATCTCTAGCTGACGGCCGACGTTCCAGCGGATCCGGGCGTTCTGCCGAGGATGCGCTCACGGCTATGCCCGGTTAAACGTCCCGCTTCAACGCTCGGAATTCAGAATGGCGCCTGACCTCAGGTTAATACTTCTGAATCCAAAACCGCTTCTGCCGCTAGCATCGCGCGCCATGCCGCGATTATTGAGTTTGACATACCGACAAGGCGCAGAGCGGAGTCGGCAAGCAACCATTGCACAATTGTGATTTCGCTTACTGGACGGGCGAACGTGAATTCGGAATTCAGATCGGCGAGCTTGTCCACCGCTGGGCGGAAGCGACCCATCGACTCCCGGGAGTGGTGCGTGAAGACATTCCGACCCGCACGTAGCACAGCAAAGGCGGCATGATCCTGCTCACTAATCGAACTCATCTGCTCCTGCGCTTCGCCCGTAAGCCAGCCATCTGTGTTGCTGAGTGGCCGGTCGGTGACTAGCAGCCTGTCCAGGTAGCGATCCGTTAGCGCCTCGCGTACCGACGTCGCGGCCCCCCATACCGCACGTTCCCGTCGAGGAAGATCATTTCGTGCGAGCTGCCTTGAACGGGCTGCTTCGAAGTCCCTACCTGCAACCCGCCAGATCCATTCCCTCCGTTGAATTTCAAACTCTTCCGTTGCTCTCCGAACATAGCCCGAGACCTCACGCGAGGAGGCACGCGCCGACGCGATACGGATGACCTCGATCGCATGGGTCCTTTCCTCAACAGCAGAGTGCAGGGCCCGTGCCGCAACCGACGGCGAGATCCCGAATCCGCGCCTGGTTGCGCCGTTCAATACCGCGTGCCGGCGCGCTTCAGTCCATGACCGAAAGTGCCGCTGCACGGCTGGCGCGGAAGGACGTCGACGTCCAGCCCGAAGCTCCGCGACAACCCAGCGGGAAAAGTTGTCAAGAGAGTCGATGGAACCGCTCGCAGCACACACAACTAAGAAGTCCGCGACAGCCTCTGCGTAGTCACTCGCATCGAAGAGAACGCCACCCCGCTCCCTACCGCCTGGGGATACTGTCATTCCGAGGCGTGAAATCGCGTCAGACCAGTGCCCATCACCGAGCCTTCGCCGTACCGTTTGGGACGTTGGCGGCCAAACGAACCGCCCCCGTCCGGATGGCAAGCCAAACTCAGCCAGGACGACACGCCGTTCAGCGTCGTAACGAGCGAGGGATATCGACAGCTGTGTTTGGCTAGAAGCGATAATCGCCGACGCGATCGAGTCCAGCGCCATAATGGCACGCTCGTTAGGAACGCCCATGTCGGCAGTCATCACTCTGTGCACGCTTTCAATCGTGTCGATATCGAGCGTAGTAAGCGCAATGCCAGTCTCGCTTTTGACGGCATTCACACGCGCAACTACGAGCCAGATCCCGGCTCGTACAAGGGCCTCAGAGAAGTGAGGGGCGCTCTCCCAGGAGTCGATGAGCTCGTCGCTGCGTTCAATACCTTCGTTAATGACAGCAGGGTCAATCTCAGGAAGAAGTAGCCGGAACCGAGTCTTAATGTCGCTCGCCTTGTGTCCGTTGCGACCGAGAAGCGAAATGGTGTTCCCATGCCGCGCAAGGAACTCGTCAATGCTCAGATTCTCGTACTTGGCGGTCCCGACGGCTACCTGGCCGGATGACGAAGCTTCCTGACGAAGTATCTGATTGACTCGCGGACCACTGATCCCGAATCGTCGTCCAATCTCGCGTTGCGTGATGCCTTCCGATGCCATGCTCCGAATCTCGGCGTTCCGCCCCTGATATGACGCCATCAGCACCCCAGCGAAATTGACGATGTGGGGCACGATAATAGTCCAACACCGGGCCCCACATCACCATCACATCGCTCAGCTACAGCCGCTCGTCGCTCCGCAGCCCTCGCACACGTGGCAGGAGCCCGCTGGCCGCATCTTCGTCCCGCAGGTGAAGCACAGCGGTGCGTCGACCTCAGTCCCGGAGATCACCTGGAGCAGCTCGGCGCTGGTGTGCGCCTGCTTCGGCGCCGGGCGTGCGGCCCCGGCGACGATCTCCGCATCAGCGGCGTCGACCTGGGACTCACGCTCAAGCTCGGCGGTGGTCTCGGCCGACTGGGTCTCGATCGACTTCGTCGCCTCGACCGGCGGAGTGTTCTTGAGGCTCTCCGACTCCGAGACTTCCTCCTCGACCGGCGCATACGAACCGGTGTCCAGCTGACGCTGGCGCTCGTCGGCCGAGTGGATACCCATCTGCGACCGCACCTCGAACGGCAGGTAGTCCAACGCGAGCCTGCGGAAGATGTAGTCCATGATCGACTGCGCCATCCGCACGTCCGGGTCGTCGGTCAGACCGGCCGGCTCGAACTTGAGGTTCGTGAACTTCTGGACGTAGGTCTCGAGCGGCACGCCGTACTGGAGGCCGATCGACACCGCGATCGAGAAGGCGTCCATCACGCCGGCCAGGGTCGAGCCCTGCTTGCCGAGCTTGAGGAACACCTCGCCGAGTCCGTCGTCCGGGTAGGAGCCCGAGGTCATGTAGCCCTCGGCACCGCCGACCGTGAACGACGTCGTCAGCGACGGGCGCGTCTTGGGGAGACGCTTGCGGATCGGCTTCTCGACGACGACGGTCTTGACGGTCTCGACGACCTCGGCCTTCGCGTTCGAGTCGACACCCTTGTTCTCGCCCTTGCCGGACGAGAGCGGCTGACCGACCTTGCAGTTGTCGCGGTAGACCGCAAGCGCCTTCAGGCCCAGCTTCCAGCCCTGGAAGTAGATGTCCTGGATCTCCTCGACGGTGGCCGCCTCCGGCATGTTGACCGTCTTGGAGATCGCGCCCGACAGGAACGGCTGCGCCGCTGCCATCATCCGGACGTGACCCATCGGCTTGATGGACCGCTCCCCCATCGCGCAGTCGAAGACCTCGTAGTGCTCGGTCTTCAGACCCGGTGCGTCGATGACGTGACCGTGCTCGGCGATGTATTCGACGATCGCCTCGGTTGTCTCGTTGGTGTAGCCGAGCTTCTTGAGGGCGACCGGGATCGTCTGGTTGACGATCTGCATCGAGCCGCCACCGACGAGCTTCTTGAACTTGACCAGCGAGAAGTCCGGCTCGATGCCGGTCGTGTCGCAGTCCATCATGAAGCCGATCGTGCCGGTCGGTGCCAGCACCGACGCCTGAGCGTTGCGCCAGCCCTGCTTCGTACCGATCTCGATGCCCTTGGCCCACTGCTTCGTGGCCTCGCGGTGCACGGCGATGTCCATCGCGTGCATCGTGCGGACCGCGTCGTTGGCGGCCTGGTGCTTGCGCATCACGCGAGCGTGCGGCTCGGCGTTCTGGGCGTAGCCCTCGTACGGGCCGACGACACCGGCGAGCTCCGCCGAACGACGGTAGGACGTGCCGGTCATCAGCGACGTGATCGCCGACGCGAAGGCGCGGCCGCCGTCGGAGTCGTACGCGAGGCCCGACGCCATGAGGAGCGCGCCAAGGTTGGCGTAGCCGATGCCGAGCTGACGGAACTTGCGCGTCGTGTCGCCGATCGCCTCGGTCGGGAAGTCGGCGAAGGTGATCGAGATGTCCATCGCGGTGATGATCAGCTCGACGGACTTCACGAAGCGCTCGACGTCGAACGAGCCGTCGTCCTGCAGGAACTTCAGCAGGTTGAGGCTGGCCAGGTTGCACGACGAGTTGTCGAGGTGCATGTATTCGGAGCACGGGTTGGACGCCGTGATGCGACCGGTCTCCGGCGTGGTGTGCCAGTCGTTGATCGTCGAGTCGTACTGGATGCCCGGGTCTGCACACTCCCACGCAGCCTGCGCGATGTCCTTGAAGAGCTTCTTGGCGTCGATGGTCTCGATGACCTCGCCCGTCGTACGAGCACGCAGCCCGAACTCGCCGCCCTCCTCGACCGCACGCATGAACTCGTCGTTCACGCGGACCGAGTTGTTGGCGTTCTGGTACTGGACAGACGAGATGTCGTGCCCGCCAAGGTCCATGTCGAATCCGGCGTCACGGAGGACGCGGATCTTGTCCTCCTCGCGCGCCTTCGTCTGCACGAACTCCTCGATGTCGGGGTGGTCGACGTCGAGCACGACCATCTTGGCCGCACGACGCGTCGCGCCGCCCGACTTGATCGTCCCCGCGGACGCGTCGGCGCCGCGCATGAACGACACGGGACCCGAGGCCGTACCACCCGAGGAGTGCAGGAGCTCCTTGCTCGAGCGGATCCGCGACAGGTTGAGGCCGGCACCGGAACCGCCCTTGAAGATCAGACCCTCTTCCTTGTACCAGTTGAGGATCGAGTCCATCGAGTCGTCGACGGCGAGGATGAAACAGGCCGAGACCTGCTGCGGGCTCGACGTGCCGACGTTGAACCAGACCGGGCTGTTGAAGCTGAAGACCTGGTGGAGAAGCATGTAGGTGAGCTCGTGCTCGAAGAGCTCGGCATCGGCGTCCGTCGCGAAGTAGCCGTTGTCCTTGCCGGCCTTCACGTACGTCAGGACGACACGGTCGAGGAGCTGCTTGAGCGACTGCTCACGCTGGTCGGTGCCGACCGCGCCACGGAAGTATTTCGTGGTCACGATGGTCGACGCGTTGACGCTCCAGAAGTCGGGGAACTCGACCCCGCGCTGCTCGAAGACCGTCGCTCCGGTCTTCCAGTTCGTCTGCACGACGTCGCGACGCTCCCACGTCACGTCGTCGTACGGGTGAACACCCTCGGTGGTGTAGACCCGCTCGATCGTCAGGCCCTTGCCGGCGCGCTTCGTCGTCTTGCGCCCCCGCGCAGCCCCGCTCGGTCCGCTGACCGTTTCCGTCATCTGATGTGCCCCTTCTCCCCGTGTCCCCGTGATGTGAGTGGTGCAGTGTTACTTGCTGTCCGACCGGTCGATCTCCTTGACCAGCTCGCAGTCGGCGTCGGCCGCCATCAGCACTGCGATCTCGTCGGCGAAGTCCGCCACGTCGGTGAAGTTCTTGTAGACGCTGGCAAACCGCAGGTATGCGACCTGGTCCAGCGCCTTCAGCGGCTCGAGCACGGCGAGCCCCACCTCGTGCGAGCTCACCTCTGCTCCCCCGGCCGCCCGCAGCGCGTGCTCGACCTGCTGGCCGAGACGCGCGAGATCGTCTTCGTCCACCGGGCGCCCCTTGCACGCCTTGCGGACTCCGCTGACCGCCTTGTCCCGCGAGAACGGCTCCGTGGCACCGGAGCGCTTGCAGACCGTGAGCTGAATCTGCTCGACCGTCGTGAAGCGCTTGTTGCACTCGGTGCAACTGCGACGGCGGCGGATCGCTCCCCCGTCGTCGGCGACGCGACTGTCGAGGACTCGGGTGTCGGTGTGCCGGCAGTACGGGCAGTGCATCCGTTCCTCCTGTGCGTCTCGCTGTGGAAGCCGTGTGGAGAACCCGGTGTTTCCTGTGGGTTGCGCCACGTCCCGTGTGGACTAGATGTGGATAACTACATCCGTGTAAGTACTAGATGTAGTGGCAACCGTACGCCGCAGCACCAGCCCATGCAACTCATCATCACGACTTGGACTGACATTTCTTCCGCCGCAGGTCAGAGGCTGTTTTGAGGCGGCGACACGGCGTGTCGGGGGGCGAAATCAGCTGCGGTGGCGGGGGCGTACGGGGCGGTCGTGGCGCATGCCGCGGAGGATCATGACGACATCGACCGCTGCGAGCAGGGCGATGGCACCCGCGATCACGCCGAGGACCGATGCAGCCCAGGTCATGCCCGGGGTCAGCAGGACCCAGAGAGCGATCGCCGCGAACGCGACGAGCCCGCCGACCGCGAGGCCGAGGCGCAACCGGTACGCACTGAGGGCCGTCTTGGGCTCCGTACCGGTGTGCTGCAGGCGGGGGCCGATGTGGGAGTGGGATGAGACCATGGCGCACCTCCTTCGGGTGTCACCAGTACAACGTCTAGAACGTCCCTATTCATCCCGATTGTACGCTTCCGCGGTCGACGAATTCGGCCTCTGACCTGGGCAGATGGCTCAGCCGTCGCCCTGCTCCTCCGCGTACGCCGCGCTGTACGCCGCCGCTGACTCCACGGAGTCGGCGGCGAAGGTCACGTGGCCGACCGGTACGCGGTCGCCGACCGCGTCAGCCACCCGAGCGGCGTCAGCCAGCGAGAACCCGCCGCACAGCTCAATCAGCGCCACGCGGTCCTCCTCGACCAGGCGCCGCGCGGCGTCAGGCGCGTCGGCCGGATCGGCCACCGGCACCATGTACGACCGCTGGCCGGCGCGGTCGAGCACCGTACGGTCCGCCTGAGGATCGGCTCCCGGATGTTCGTAGATGTATGCCCAGCTCGTCATCGCTCGACCGTACGAACTCAAGTCGGCTTGAGGTCAAGCCTCCGCTCTCTACGCCGCCGCGGGCGTGTAGTGCGGGATCGCCGCGATGAGCTGCTTCGTGTACTCCTCGCTCGGCGCGTGGAAGATCTCGTCGGGCTCACCGCTCTCCACGACCTTCCCCTCGCGCATCACGTACACCTGGTGCGCGACCAGCCGGACGACGGCGAGGTCGTGGCTGATGAACAGGTACGACAGCCCGAGCTCGCGCTGCAGCGAAACCATGAGGTCGAGGATCTGCTCTTGCACCAGTACGTCGAGCGCGCTCACGGCTTCGTCCATCACGACCAGCTCCGGATCCAGCGCCAACGCCCGCGCGATCGCGACCCGCTGGCGCTGCCCGCCGGACAGCTCATGCGGGTACCGCTCCGCGAACGACGCCGGCAGCGCCACCTTGTCGAGCAGCTCACCCACCTGCCTGCGGCGGCTCGCCTTGTCGCCGATCTTGTGGACGCGTAGCGGCTCGGTGACGCACTCCTCGATCGTGTAGCGCGGGTCGAGCGAGGCGTACGGGTTCTGGAACACCGGCTGCACCGACCGGCGGAACGCCAGAAGGTCCTTCCCGCGCAGCGACCCGACATCGGTGCCGCGATAGCGGACGACGCCGCCGTCGGGGTCCTCGAGCTTCAGCGCGAGCCGCGCGGTCGTCGACTTGCCCGATCCGGACTCGCCGACGATCGCGACCGTCTGCCCGCGCGGGATCGTGAGGTCGACGTGGTCGACGGCACGGAAGGGCTCGTCCTGGCCACGCAGCCGGTACGTCTTGAGCGCGTCCTTCACCTCGAGCAGAATCTCGGTCTCGACTCGCTGCGCTCCCTCGACCAGCGGGGATGATGCCTGCACGACAGGTGCAGCGGCGATCTTCACGCTGGCCATCCCGGGCGCGGCGGCGAGCAGCCGCTGCGTGTACTCGTGCTGCGGGTTCTCGACGACCTGCGCGGCCGTCCCGGTCTCCACGATCTCCCCGCGGAACATGACCGCGACACGGTCAGCCCGCTCGGCCGCCAGCGCGAGGTCGTGCGTGATGAGCAGGACGGCGGCGCCCATGTCGGACGCCAGCGCGGCCATCTGGTCGAGCACGAGCCGCTGCACCGTGACATCGAGCGCTGAGGTGGGCTCGTCGGCGAGCAGCACCTCGGGCCGGCACGCGAGCGCCATCGCGATCAGCGCACGCTGCCGCATGCCGCCGGAGAACTCGTGCGGGTACTGGTGGTAGCGCGACCCCGCGTCCTGGATCCCCGCCTGCTCGAGCAGCTCCACGGCGCGCTCCTTCGCGGCGTCGCCCTTGGCGATCCCGTGCACGAGCAGCGCCTCGGCGATCTGGTCGCCGATCTTCATGACGGGGTTCAGGTTGGTCATCGGATCCTGCGGGACCATGCCGATCCGGCTGCCGCGCAGCTTGATCATCGCGGGCTCGGACGCCGCCGTGATGTCGAAGTCGCCGAGCCGGATCTCGCCTGCGGAGATGCGTCCGTTGTCGGCGAGCAGCCGGTTCACGCACGCGGCGAGCGTCGACTTGCCGGAGCCCGACTCCCCCACGATCGCGACCGTCTCCCCTGCGGAGACGTCGAGGCTGACATCGCGCACGGCCTCCACCTCACCGCGCGACGTGGTGAAGGCGACGGAGAGATTCCGGATGCTGAGGACCGGCTCACGACCGGTACGCAGGGTGCTGGGGGTGGTCATCAGTTCCTCACGGCTCGGGGGACTCGCGCAGTGCAGCGGCAAGCACGATGGCCTGGATCTCGTCGCTGGGGATCAGCTCGGGCAGCGCCGTCGGCGGCGCGTCGTACGCGAGGGGGCTGACGGTGCCGTACAGGCGCATCGCTCCACCCGCGACGACAAGATCGCGCTCGAGCGTGAACCCGAACCACGTTCCCGTGAACCCCGGGTGGTGCAGAAGGGTGACGTCTTCGCCGTCGACGCTCAGCACGCGACGCCGGAAGCCAACGGCCTGCTCCGGCTCCACGGGCGACGCCACGGCAAAGCGCTCCAGCACCTCCGCCGGGACGATCTCCGCGCGCCGTACGGCGGTGCCGAGGGTCAGCAGATCGTCGACGGTCGCGAACAGCCCGGCGTGCCCGGCGACCCCGCCGAGCGCGTGCGCCACGTTTCCGTCCCTGACCGCACCGCGAAGCGGAGTCTCGCGCCAGCCCGAGAACCGCTCCGGTCCGAACGGCACGGCGTACGGCGTACTCGTCGCGACCATCGCGTACTCGTACGCGTCGTCGTCCGCACTCACCGCGGCACGTTCCGGCGGCACCGGACCGAACTGCGCCCCGATGCCGAGCGGCTCGGCGACCCTCGTGCGGAACGCGTCGGCAAGTGACATCGATGTGACGGCCTCGAGGACGGAGCCGGCGAGGATGAGTCCGAGGTCGGAGTACGCCCACGCGGTGCCGGGTGCGGACACCAGCGGCGCCTCCTGCACCCACCGCACCGCGCCGTCGCGGTCCGTCGTCTCGCAGTAGAGCGGCCACCACGGCCGCAGGCCCGCCGTGTGCGTCAACAGGTGCTCGAGCGTGACGTCGTCCTTGCCGTCACCGGCGAAGGCGGGCAGATACCGGCGTACGAGGTCGCTCAGGTCGAGCTGCCCGTCGGCGACGAGACGCATGGCGAGCAGCGTCGTGACCGCGACCTTCGTGACCGACGCCTGGTCGAACAGCGTGTCACGGGACATCGGCACGCCAGGCCCCTCGGCGCCGGGCAGGACCGCCCATCCCCCGACGGCGACTTCGCGCGTCTCGCCGGTCACGACGCCGAGTGCAGCACTCGCCGGGTGCCGACCGTCGGGCCCCAGAGCGAGGAGGCCTTCGATGTCTGTCGTGAGCACGCTCACCGCGCACCGCCGTCGAACACGACCGCCTCCGGCCACGCCTCCAGCGCCTCCGCCGAGAGCCCGGCGCGACCCGGCGTCACCGACCCGAGCACCCGCGGTCCCGACGCGCCCGTGCAGCTCGGCACGTTGCCCGGCAGTCCGTGCGCCGTCGCCCAGCCGATCAGCGCGAACGCCACGGCCTCCTTCTCCCCCGCCGGCACGCCCAGGTCGTCGGTCGTGATGACGTCGACGCTCGGCAGCAAGGCGCCCAGCCGCTCCATGAGGACCGGGTTCCGGACTCCGCCGCCGGACGCGACGAGGACGGACACGTCCGCAGCACGTACGGCGTCGGCGACCGTCACGGCCGTGAGCTCGACGAGCGTCGCGATGAGGTCCTCCAGGCTCGGGGCGGTGCCCGTACGGCGCAGCGCGTCCTGGACGTACCCGAGGTGGAACAGCTCCTTGCCGGTGCTCTTCGGCGCGGGAAGCGCGTAGTACGGCTCCGCGAGGAACGCGTCGAGCAGCGGCGCGACCACCGAGCCGGAGCGGGCCAGCGCACCGTCACGGTCGTACGTCTCCGCACCGTTCGTGCGATCGACGACGACTGCGTCGATCAGCGCGTTCGCCGGCCCGATGTCCCAGGCGACCGGGTCCTTGTCGGCGTCGCAGATGGTCATGTTGGAGATGCCGCCGAGGTTGAGCGCGGCGGCGCGCAGGCCCTTCGCGACGTACGGCGCGAGCAGGCGCGTGTCGAGGATCGGCACGAGCGGCGCGCCGTGGCCACCTGCGGCGACGTCGGCGGCGCGGACGTCGGAGATCACCGGAAGGCCGGTCGTCTCGGCGATCCACGCCGGTTGGCCGAGCTGGAGCGTGCCGAGCGCGTGACCGCCCTCGACCCAGTGGAAGACGGTCTGGCCGTGCGAGCAGATCGCGTCGACCGTCGCGTCGCCGGCCGAGGCGTGCGCCTCGAGCGCGCCGGCTGCGGCACCCGCGAACGCCTGACCGAGCAGCGTGTCGAGCTCGCACACCACGTCGAAGCCGACCGGTGCCGGCGGGAGCGCCGCGATCAGCCGACGCCGGAGCTCTGCCTCGTACGGCACGGAGTCGGTGAGCTCGATCCTCGCCGTGAGCGTGCCGTCCGCCTCGGTGAAGTCGACGATCGCGACGTCGATCCCGTCGTGGGAAGTCCCCGAGATCATTCCCAGCACACGCATCAGGCAGGCTCCTCAGAAGTAGTAGGGCGGTCTCCATCGACGCTTGCCCGATCAACGACGACGCGCAGCACTCCCCCGGCGTCGTCGAGCGCGGCGCGGGCGTGGTCGGCGTCGAGGCCGGTCGCGATCATCGCGATCGCCAGCTTCGCGTGCCAGCCGGCGTCCTCGAGCGCCCTCTCGGCGACGGCGTCGTCGATCTCGGTCGCGAGCGTGACGATTCGCACGGCGCGGCGCCGCAGCTTGGCGTTCGTCGCCTTCACGTCGACCATCAGCGTCCGGTAGGTCTTGCCGAGCTGGACCATCGCGATGGTCGAGAACATGTTGAGCACCATCTTGGTCGCGGTCGCGGCGCCGAGACGCGTCGATCCCGTCACGACCTCCGGCCCGACCGCCAGCTCGATGCCGTGGTCGGCGACCTCGGCCAGCGGCGTACTGGTGTTGCAGGCGACGCCGACAGTCAGCGCGCCCCGCTCCGACGCGCGCACGAGCGCCCCGAGGACGTACGGCGTACGCCCGCTGGACGCGATCCCGACCACGGTGTCGAGCTCTCCGACGGCGTGGGCATCGACATCCGTGGCACCCGCCTCGGCGTCGTCCTCCGCAGCCTCGACCGCGCTCACGATCGCCGCAGGACCCCCGGCAATGATTCCGATGACGACGTCCGGCCCCGTGCCGAAGGTCGGCGGGACCTCCGACGCGTCGAGGACACCGAGCCGCCCGGACGTCCCGGCACCGACGTACAGGAGCCGGCCACCGCGGCGCATCCGCTCCACCGTCGCGGCGATCGCGTCGGAGACGGCCGGCAGCACCGCGCGTACGGCCGCAGCGACGGTCTCGTCACGATCGTTCATCAGCGTGACGAGCTCGGGGACCGAGAGCTCGTCGAGCATCAGGTGGCTGTCTGCGACGGCCTCGGTCGTGAGGGCGTCGAGGTCCTCCAGGTCGGAGGGCGAGGGCAGGTGGGTCGCCATCAGCGACCTCCCGTCTTGGGATCGAGGGCGGCACGCAGGCTGTCGCCGAGCAGGTTCAGCCCGATGACCGCGAGGATGAGCGCGGCTCCGGGGGCGAAGAGCATCCAGGGAGCGACGCTGACCAGCGTCTGCGCGTCGTAGACCATACCGCCGAGCGACGCCGCCGGCGGCGGAGTGCCGAAACCGAGGAAGCTCAGCGACGCCTCCGTGAGGATTGCCCACGACAGCGACAGCGTCACCTGTACGACGAGGATCCCGGACATGTTCGGCAGCACGTGCGCGAACAGCGTCGACAGCCTGCTGCGCCCGATCGCGGTCGACGCCATCACGTACTCGGCGTTGCGCAGCGTCAGCACCGGGCCCCGCGCGACGCGCGCGAAGATCGGCAGGTAGACGACGGCGATCGCGAGGGCGACCGTCACCCAGCTGCGCTTCAGCGTGGCAGCCAGCGCGAGCGCGAGGAGGAGCGAGGGGAACGCGAACAGGACGTTCGTGATGATCCCGACGCCGCGGTCGAGCAGCCCCTGGTAGTAGCCCGCGAGCACGCCGAGGAGCACGCCGACGATCGCAGCGGCCGCGACCGAGACGACGGCGACACGCAGCGAGTTCGCGAGGCCCGAGCACACCCGCGAGAACACGTCGCGGCCGAACTGGTCGGTGCCGAACCAGTGCGCACTGCTCGGGCCCAGCAGCGACTGGGAGACGTCCTGCTCGGCGGGGTCGTACGGCGTCAGACCGAACGTCGCGAGGAGCGCGAGCCCCAAGACGACGGCCATGAGGATCAGGCCGATGATGCCCGCGGGCGTACGGAACGCCGCGACCCACGCGCTCGACCGCTTCGTCGCGTCCGTCCTGATCTCGGGGACGTTGTTGCTCGTCTGCGTCGCACTCATCGCACACGCACCCGGGGGTCGACGAGGCGGTAGACGAGGTCGGTGAGGAGGTTCACCAGCACGAACATCGCCGCGATGATCAGCACGGTGCTCTGCACGACGGCGTACTCCTTCTGCGTGAGCCCGAGCAGCACCTGCCGGCCGATCCCGGGGATGGCGAAGATCTGCTCGACGACCAGCGCGCCGCCCAGCAGGAAGCCGAACTGAAGCCCGGTCATCGTGACGACCGGGATCCAGGCGTTGCGCAGGATGTGCTTCTCCTGCAGGCGGCGAGGGGGTACGCCCTTGGCGCGCGCCGTACGCACGTAGTCCTCGGCGCGCACGTTGAGGATCGCCGCACGGGTCGTCTGCAGGACGGGTGGCGCGATGCTGACGCCGAGCACGAGGGCGGGCAGCAGCATCTGCTGGAGGTTCATCCACGGGTCCTCGAAGAAGGTGCGGAAGCCCTCGCCGTTCGGGTACCAGCCGAACTGGTTGGCGAGCCACGTGCCGAGCGCCGTCGCGAGCAGGAAGGACGGCACCGACAGCGCGAGGAGGCTGCCGAGCTGCGTGACGTTGTCGCGCGCCTTGCCCGGCCGGCTGGCGGCGAGGACACCGCCGGGTACGCCGAGCGCGAGGCCGATGACGATCGAGAGGATCGCGAGCTCGATCGTGATCGGCAGCGCCTGCGCGGTCATCGAGAGCACCGTGGTGTGCGCGGTCGTCGACACGCCGAGGTTGCCGGTGAGGACGCCGCCGAGCCAGCTGAGGTACTGCATGATCAACGACTGGTCGACGCCGTAGTACGCCTCGAGCGACTCGATCTGCGAGGGGCTCAGCTCGCCGGCGGCGATGCCGTACGCGGCGGTGATCTGGTCACCGGGCACGACACGGAGCACGACGAACGTGACGATCGAGACGCCCAGCAGGGTCAGCACCGCCTCACCGAACCGCCGCGCCACAGGGTGACGGGCGGTACGGCGCAGCCGGGGGATCAGATCGACGCCTTCCAGAGCATCGACAGCGACGCATCGGTGCGCGCCTCGAGATCCTTCACCGCCGTGTTCGACGCGATGTACTCCTTGGGCGTGAACAGCCAGATCCACGCCGCGTTGTTCACGAGGTCGTCGGAGATCTGGGTGTAGATCTGCTTGCGCTCGGCCTCGTCGGTGGTGGCGATCCCCTGGGCGAAGAGGGTGTCGAGGGCGGGCGAGCCGTAGCCGGCGACCTTGGCGTAGCTGCCGTTGGACGTGAAGTAGCGGGCGTACATCGTGTTGGGATCTGCGCTGCCGGCGTTCTGGGCGATGGCGGCGTCGAAGTCACCGGCGAGCCACTTCTCGACGTACTCGTTGGAGTCGAGCGTCTCCACGTTGACCTTGATGCCGATCTTGCCGAGCTGCGCCTGGATGTTCTGCGCCTCGTCGACCGCGGTCGAGTAGAGGCCCTGCGACGTCATCAGGTCGAGCGTGAACCCACCGGCCTTGCCCGCCTTCTCCAGGTAGCTCTTCGCCTTGTCGAGATCCTGCTCGGGGCACGGCTGCGCCTCGGGGTCGGAGCGGTAGTCCGGGGACGTGATCGGACCCGTGACGTCACCCGAGCCGAGCGCCGCCGAGTCGACGACGTCCTTTCGGGAGATCGCGCACTGGATGGCCAGTCGCGTGTTGACGTCGGACAGGACCGGGGACGCCGCGCGCAGCTGGAGCACGTGGTACTGGAGCGAGTCGACCGGCGTGGTCTTCACCTTGTCCGACGTGGCGGACTTCGCGGTCACCGGGTTGTCGAAGACGGCCAGGTCGACGGACCCGGTCTTGAGCGCCGAGACCATCGCCTGGTCGTCCGGGATGATGCGGAACTCGAGCGTCTTCGCGCCCGGCGTGCCGGCGTAGTAGTCGGGGTTGGCCTTGAGCGTGATCGACTCGTTGGCCGTACGGCTGTCGAACGCGTACGGGCCGGACCCGACCGGCTTGGTCTCGAGACTCTCGACGCTCACGTCCGACGGGACGATCGACGTGTTCACGAGGCTCAGGCCGGAGACGAACGAGGCGTCGGGCTGCTTGAGGTTCACGACGACCGTCGTGGGGTCGGGGGTCTCGATCGAGGCGACCGAGGCGAGGTACGAGGCGGAGCTCGCGTTCGACGCGGGGTCCATGATCTTCTCGTACGTGTACTTCACGTCCTCGGAGTCGAGCGCCGAGCCGTCGGAGAAGGTCAGCCCGTCCTGGAGCGTGAACGTGTAGGTCCGGCCGTCGTCGCTCACCTCGGGCAGCGCCGCCAGGCCGTCGACGGGTGCGCTGTTCTCGTCGGTGTTGAGCAGCGGGCTGTAGATCTGCGAGAGAACCTGGATCGACTGCTCCGAGGTCGCCGTCCACGGCACCATCTGCGTCGGGTCGGCGGTGATCCCGAAGACCATCGCTCCGTCGCTGTCGCCACCCGAGCCCGAGCCACCGGAGCAGCCTGCCACCAGCAGGGCGGCGGCCAGCGCCGTCGTACCCGTGGCCAGCGCGCGACGTCCGTGACGGTTGTGCTTGTTCACCGGTCCTCCTCGTTCCGCCCGACACCACCTGGTGAGCCGGGTCACTGGTCTGTCCCCTTCCCGACACTATGGCAAAGAGTTTCCGCATGGCTAGGCCAGGGGTAAATTGTTTTCGCAACCGAAATACGGCCCCGGCGCGCCGGAACAGAGAGACTGTCCACGCCGCTACGGTGACCACGCCGCTACGGACCGCGACGAGAGGCTGGCTGATGACAGAGGACATCTTGGTGCGGCTGCGCCAAGCGCTGCCCGGCCTCCGGCCGAGCGAGCAGAGGATCGCCAAGGCAGCGCTCGACGCCCCCGCGGAGGTGGCCGGTCTCGGCATCACGGACCTCGCCGCACGGTGCTCGACGTCGGCGGCCACGGTCGTACGGTTCTGCAAGAGCATCGGGTTCGACGGCTATCGGGCGTTCTCGCTCGCGCTGGCACGGGCGAGCGCCGGCGAATCGGGGCGCCGCGTGCAGTTCGGGGTGTCCGAGGGCGACATCGACCCGTCGGACTCGACGCGTGAGGTCGTCCGCAAGCTCGCGTTCCAGGAGGCTCGCGCGGTCGAGGAGACGGCTGAGCAGCTCGATCTCGAGCAGCTCGATCGTGTGGTCGCGGCGATCTCCGAGGCGCCCGTCGTGGACGTGTATGGGTCGGCGTCGAGCGGGCTGGCGGCCCAGGACCTGCAGCAGAAGCTTCGCCGCATCGGCCACCAGGTCAACGCCTGGACCGACCCGCACCTCGCGCTCACGAGTGCCGCGGTCCTCTCCGACGACTCGGTCGCGATCGCGTTCTCCCACTCGGGCGAGACCGAGGAGTCGATCTCGGCGCTGAGGACCGCTGCGTCGCGCGGGGCGTTCACGGTGGCGGTCACGAACTTTCCCGAGTCACCGCTGGCGCACCTGGCCGACGCGACGCTGACGACGGTGTCGCGGGAGACGCGGTTCCGGTACGGGGCGATGTCGAGCCGCATGGCGCAGCTGATGATCGTCGACGTGATCTTTCTGGGGGTGGCCCAGCGGCATCCGGAGAGCGTGTCGGCGTCGCTGTCGGCAACCTTCGCTGCTGTTGCGGACCGGCGTGTGCGCTAGAGGTCTTTGACCATCCGGGCCTGCGGCTGCCCCCACTCGGAAAGCGTCGCTGTCTCGCCAGTGAGGGTCCAACCCCGCTTCTCGTAGAAGGCGATGGACGGTGCGTTGGCAGCGAAGACCCACGGGGTGGCTCGTGTCGCTCCGCTCTCGCGCAGCCGCTCTTCGATGGTCGCGATGAGTCGCCGTCCGACTCCGACACCCTGCGCCGACGGGTCCACGTAGAGCGACGCGAGGTAGCCCTCGTCCGCGCTCGGCATCGAGTACGACGCGACGCCGACGAGGTCATCGTCGTGGATGTCGACGAGGACGGTGAGGGCCGGGTTGTCCAGCGCGGTGACCCAGAGGCTGTGGGCGCTCTCCGGGGTGATCCGGTCGACGATCTCAGCCGGAAGGTCGCGCCGGTAGCTGATCGTCCAGCAGTCGAGGAACACGCTCACGATGGCGTCGAGGTCGTCTGCGCGTGCCTGCCGGAGGCCGTCCATCGGGCCACCCTAGGCGCAGTTGTCCACAGGCCGGTCGTCGGCGCCCGCGCAGACGCGTGCTCCGCCACTACCTTCGCTCTGACGAGGAGGTGGCATGACGGTTCTGTTCGCGGACTACCCGGCACGACCCGAGGACGTCGTACGGTCGGCCGAGGCGTTGACGCTGCGCTCGGGCGACGTGCGCGAGGTTGCGCGGGAGGTGTCTGCGCAGGTGCGGCGCGCACGGGTCCACACCGCCGGCAGCCTGCCCGAGCTCATCGACGCGCTTGCGTCGACGCCGGCCACCATCGGTGATCGACTGCACGAGGCCGGCACCTTCGCGTCGTCCGTGCTGCACGCGTGGGCGCTCGCCGTCGCCCTGTACGACGGGGGCTGCGCGATCCTCAACGAAGAGCTCGAGATCGCCGTGGCTCGAGGGTTCGGCATTCCGGAGCCGCGGTCGGGCGACCGCGTCGACCCGTCGACCTACACCGCGTACGACGACGCGATGGCGTCCGCGCGCGCGGCCAAGGTCGCTGCCCTGAACCGGCGGCACGCGGTCCTCGAGGAGGCGCTCGACGATGCCGCCCGCCGGCTCGCTTCATTGCTCGACCGAGGGCCGACCGACGATGGCTGGCGGAGGCTCGGGTCTCTCGGTCCTGTGCCTGCGGCGTACGCGCCGCCGCCCACGGCTGTGCCGAACGGCGGTGGCGATGACCCGGCGATCACCGCACTGACTCTGCTGATCGGCGATCCACGTGCGTGCGTCGGAGACGACGCGAGCATCCCGGAGTGTCTGCTCGAGCTCGCAGCGCTCGTCGGACCGCTGAAGGCACTGAAGCTCAAGAAGGCGCTGAAGGCCCTCGACGAGCTGGACGACGCGAAGGACGCCAAGAACGCCACCGAAGCCGCCGCGCGCCGAGCCGACCATCTACGGAAGAATCCGCCTGAGACGATTCGGATCGGCGACCGCGACCTGCCTGGAGTGCCAAAGCGAGCGTCCGGCACCCTGGCAAAGAACCGCAAGGGGCTCATCTACGAGCTCGGTGAGATTCCGCCAGACTTCGATCGCCGCGTCAAGAAGATCCGCATCATGGATCCGAAGTATCAAGACGAGTTTGCCTATCCAGGCGGCTACTCGTCATACCTCAACGAGATCGGGCAGGTAGTCGATCCATTTACAGGCAGAACGATTCGAAAGGACAATCCTCTGTGGCACATCCCGATCGACTGACTCCCCTGGTCCTCGAGGACCTCATGGGTGCTGATGTACGCCCGCCGAAGAACACCGAGCGGCCAGAGGTTGATCCGCTAGTGGACGCCGACGCCATGGAGGAAGCGCAACTGCTCGACGTTCGCATCGATGCTCTGCGCCGAACGGTGGGTCTGCTGTTCGAACTGCGCGTCGCGATGAACCTGCGGCACTCCGACGTCGCCGTAGTGATCGCGCACGGAGTGCGTGACTTCGCATTCGAGCCACACCGGTGGTATCCGAAGCTGACTGCCTGGTCAGTCGGGATCTGGACACCGAGTGCATCAAACGAATACTTCAATCTGGAGTTCGGCATGGACCCCGATGCGGACTGTCGGCTCGTGGCCGACCGTGCCTGCTTTTACGGCGTCGAGGTCCCCGGCCTTCCAGCGAACCCGCCCGACTACACGACGTACGACGACGACCTGATTCGCAGCGGGCTCCCCTCATGGCAGTCGCAGTTCACGCTCGTCAACGCGACGACGTTCGAAGGCGCCCAGTAGTACGGCGTACTAGTACGGCGTACTACTTTTCGCGCGACTACCCCAACGCTTGCGCGGAGGTCGCCCACAGCATCCACACCGCACCGCCCGCGCACGCGGCGGTCGCGAGCCAGAACGACGCGAGCCACACCGACGCAGGCACCCGCGTCAGCATCTCGAGCGCAACGGCATCGGACTCGCCGCGACTCCGGTGCCACTGCCGGCTGCGCCACGTGTCGACGACCGCCCGGAATCCGCCGAGCACGAGAAACGCGCCGACACCCACCGCCGTACCGCTCTGAACGCCCTCGCTCCCCCACCACCACAGCGCGCCCGCCCCGGCGACGCACGCGAGCAGCACCAGAACCGTGAACGCACTGCGCGCCCAGAACAAGCACACTGCAAACAGGATCGCGAGGACGAACAACCCAGGTGCGGCCCAACCGCGGACGGCCACAAGCACCGCGAGCAGTCCCGCGATCGCTGGCGCCGGGTAGCCCGCCCACGCACAGACGACCATCCCGAACCCGCTCGACTTGCCCCGTGTGTGGGTGACGCCGGACGCGTCGAGGCGAATACGCAGCGCAGTCAGCTTGCGACCCGCGAACACACCACCCAGTGCATGCCCGAGCTCATGCGCGACGGTCACGACCACACTCGTGCGGCGCCACTGCGGGTCGACGACCAACGCCGCGGCGATCCCGACCGCGAACGCCCACACGGCGACATCGGTCGACGTGAACGCCGTGGGATCGGTCGTCGCGAGGCGCGAGATGACATCGTCCGTGGTCACGCCTCGACCCTAGGCGGTGAGCCTCTGCTACTCCTGAGACAGGGCGTCGAGCTCGGCGATCTTGCGCTTGGGCGCGATCAGTCGGTACGAGGCATCGACGAGCTCGGCGACCTCGCCCCAGTCCACCTCGGGGTCCGCCAGGTCGAGAGCGCGCCAGCCGAACGGCCCGTAGTAGGCGGGGAGGAAGAACCGCGGATCCTCGTCGATCGCCTGCAACTCCGACTCGTCGACCTTCACGATCAATGCGCTGCCGACCCGGCGGTGCTCGCCCGGTCGCAGCTTCTCCGAACCACCGAATGCGGCGAAGATCTTGCCGCACCGAAACGTCGGCCGCCCGTGTGAAACTCGCTCCTCCGCACCGGGGAAGCCGAAGCAGATCTTGCGGAGCTCCGCCAGCCCTGGGTCGTCGTCGCTGTACATCACCGGATGCGCCATAGCCCGATCCAACCATTCACCGCGGACAGCTGCCGAGCCGTCGTCCACAGTCCGTGGGACAGGGTCTTTCGGCGTGAACCGCAGTGCCACTACGTTTCTCGCCATGATGTACGCCCGGGTGGCCGCGGCCACGCTGGTCCTGCTCGCCGTCGCTGCATGCTCCGGAGGCGACCCGGCCGATGGAGAGCCGACGACCGCGGGTACGCCGAGCGCCTCCCCGTCGCCCACACCGACGCTCGCGCCCCCAACCATCCCACCCGAAGCGCAGGAGCACAGCGCCGACGGAGCCGCCGCCTTCGTGAAGTACTACGTCTCGCTCGTGAACTACGCGGCGACATCCGGCGACACGACTCCGCTCAGTTCAAATGCCAGTTCCAATTGCGGCAGCTGCACTCGCCTCGCGGACCGATACGCAACGATCTACAGAGGAGGTGGCAGCTCGGAGAATCCCAAATGGGCAGCCAATGTCACTTCCAGTCAGCTGATCGATGGAGCCTTCTTCGTGACCGTCGACCTGTCGACTGCTGCACACCGATGGCGACGGACCGCTGATGCCCGATTCACGGAGGTTCCAGCGGGAAGACACGCAGACATCTACAGCGTGAAGTGGACCGGCACCAACTGGACGATCGACCGCCTAGTACCGCAGGAAGTCCCGGAATGATCCTGGCAGCGCTGGTTCTGGCAATTGCGACGTCCCCCGGAGTTGACGTAGTGCCCGATGATCCACACGACCAGGTCCAGATGGATGACGAGATCAAGCCGGCTCCCGGTGAATCAAACACCGGTCAGAAGCCACACACCGGCGGCAAGACCGAGTTCCGCTACACGCCGACCTGTACACCTGGCGACGGCACCGACACGACGTGCAGCGTCGCGTACACCTGTCCGCCGGACCAGGTCCGCTACAACGTCTGGCGACGTGAGCCCGGCGGTGAGTGGCAACCGAGCGGCACGGTCTGCCGGGGCGGATCCGACGCGGCCGAGACCCCCGTAGTCACCGCCGCCGACGTCCTCCGCGAGGTCCGCCGCCTCCCGCTCCCACGCGTCGCGATCAGCATCCAACCCGCCGGCCGGACGCTCGTGAACCTCGACACCGTCTTCTCGACCACGCCCCCGACGTTCGACCACACCATCACCATCCTCGAACAGCGCGTCGACGTCACCGCGACGCCACGCAGCTACACGTGGCACTACGGCGACGGCTCCACCGAGACCACCGACGGCCCGGGCCGTCCGTACCCCGCGACCGACATCACCCACCGCTACACCGACGCCGGTCAGACCGTACGCCCGAGGGTCAGCGTGACCTTCACCATCAGCTACAGCGTCGACGGCGGACCGACCGAGACTCTGGACGAGACCATCACGACCGACGGCCCCGCCGAGACGCTGACGACGCACGAGGCCGTCCCGGTCCTCACCGGGTAGCGGTCACTCGCCGCCGCGCCGCCGGCGGCTGACACCCGACACCGCGAGGGAGACGACGGTCACGAGATAGACCTGACCGATCAGCGCCTCGAACGCCACGAACATCTTGCCAAGATCCTTGGCAGGGGTGAGGTCACCGAATCCGGCGGTCGTGATGGTGGTGAAGCTGAAGTAAAAGTAGTCGACCCCAGGATTGCCGGACACGTCCTGCGCGAAGAAGCCACCCTGGACGTTGTCGAGAATCGCGAAGATCGCAGCGAACGCGAGCCCCACCAGCACGAAGACCGCAATGACGCCGAGCACGGCGTGGACATCGAGAGACGGATCGTTGACCAAGTGCACGCCGATCGTCCCGATCGTGGCCAGACACAGCACGAGGACGATCGACGAGTACACGAGCTGGGCGGCGTCTTCGCCCGCCCACTGCGCTGCCCCCGATGCGATCACGGCGACGACGATGAGGACGAGCGACGCCCACACCACGCTCCGCCGCGCCCCCGACGTCCGCTGGGCGAACAGAAGCACAGCGCCGAGCAGCGCGGTGACCACGGGACGCAGTGCCGAGGCGTCGAGCGGGACGAAGAACATGACGACGAGAAGCAGGATCAGCACGAGCCCGTAGCGGTCGTGCCGCGGCGTACGTCTCTTGCGCTCGTCGGTGTCCACGAACGGGAGCCTAGGGCTTCCGGACCGTGAACGCCTTCCTTGTTGCCGCGCCGTACCCCACCCTGTTCTTCGCGGTGACGAGCACGACGTGCTTGCCCTTGCGGAGCTTGGAGCGTTTGACCGTGTACGACCGCTTCCCGGCGGCGAGACTCTTCGCGACCAGCGTCTTGCTGCCCTTCTTGATCACCAGCCGATACCGGGTGATCGTGGCACCTCCGTTGCTGGACGGCGCCTTCCACCTGACCGTCCGCTTCTTCGCCGACCGCGCACCCTTCACCTTCAGCGCGCTCGGCTTCCCCGGCACCTTCGCGACAGGCGCCACGACCGGCGGTTTCGGCGGCACCGGCGCGATTGCCGGAAGCAACGCCCGGAACTCGCTCCACGCCTGCTGCATCTCCGTCGTCGTGACGAAGACCCGCCGGTCCGGCGCGACGGCGAGCGCGACCGGGCCGTTGAGCAGCGTCGCGGAGCCGGTCAGCGTCTTCAGGGGGGCGTCGTTGCCCTGCACCCCGGCGGCGTACGCACGCACAGCGTCGTGCTGGAAGCCCGTCGCGTAGACGCGTCCGTGCACATCGACGGCGATGCCGTTCACCTCTCCGCGGCCGACGAGCCCCGTCGCCGACCCCTTCACATCGCGCACCGGCGTCGCGGGGCCGTGCGCCGTGCGGGAGTAGGCGACGATCCGCTCGTACGCTCCCGCCCAGATCGTCCCGTCGGGGCCGACGGCCAGCGCCGCTCCGTTCGGCACCGCGGTGATCGATCGCTGGAGCACGCCCGCTGTCGAGTACACCGCGATCGAGGTGCTCTTGCGGACCACGATCTGTCGGCTCGCGGTCACGTCGATCGCCGACGCAGCACCAGGTCCGCTGGAGAACGTCCTGGGCGCGTCGGCGCCGTCGGCACCGGGCTCGAACACGGAGATCGTGCCGGACATGGTCGCCGCATAGACGTACCCGTACGCGTCGACGTCGACGCCGCGCACGCCCGACAGCGCGGACGCGTTCAGAGTACGGATCGGCACCGCCGCGCCCGTGGCCGTCGGAGCGAACACGCGGATGTCGCCGTGGCCGGCGTTGGCGACGTACACGTTGCCTGCCGCGTCGCGCGCGATGCCGGTAGCGCCGGACAGCTCGGTGACGTGTCGCACCGGCGCGATGTTCACGACCTCAGCAGACGCCGGCGGCGCGACCAGGAGCCCACCCACGAGCGCACCGGAAGAGAGCAGGCCGATCGAGCTGATCGCACCGAAGAGCTTCACCGAGTCCCCCGTCACTCGCGGATGTCGCTCCTCGATCTTCGCGCACAACGGCTACTTGCGAACTCTGAATACCTTCTGCGCGTTCTTGCCGTACCCCTTGCTGTTCTTCGCCTTGACGAAGACGACGTGCTTGCCGTTGCGCAGCTTCGACCGCTTCACCTTGTACGACCGCTTGCCGGCGGGCAGGTTCTTCGCGAACAGCGTCTTGCTGCCCTTCTTCACCACGAGCCGATAGCCCGTGATCCTCGCGCCGCCGTTGCTCGCCGGCGCCTTCCACCGGATCGTCCGCTTCTTGGCCGCCTTCTTGCCCGCGACCTTCAGCGCCCGGGGCTTGCCCGGCACCTTCACCACCGGCTTCGGCGGGACGGGTGCCGCGAAGAGCCGCGCGAACACCGAGTATGCGCTTGAGTTGTAGTTCGCGACAGCGAATCCTCCCGACGCGAGCACGACGATTCCCGTCGGATTGTTGAGGCCGGTGGCGACCCCTCCGACGAGCTTCAGCGGTGGCACGCTGCCGTTGGCGCTCGGCGAGAACACCTTGACCACGGATGGGAAGAAGCTCGCGGCGTAGACGCGTCCAGCAGCGTCGGAGTCGAGGCCGTTGACCTCCGTGGCACCGAATGCGTCGACGATCGTCCGAACGGGTGCCGCCGCTCCGTCGGCATCATTCGCATACGCCCGTAGCTGGGTCCCGTTCGGTGTCCAGATGACACCGTTGGATGCGACGTGGATGGCGAACCCTACGCCGAGCCCGGTCACCGAGCGGAGCGTCGGTGCCGGGCTACCGGACGCGGACGGCACGTAGACGTTGTAGCGGTCCAGCTTCCGCACGTAGACCCGTCCGCCGGGATCGACGTCGACGCCGAAAGCGTTGCCGGCTCCCGTGCCGAACGACTTCACTGGGGCGACGTTGCCGTCGGCGCCGGGAGCGAAGATCCTGACGGTGCCGTTGACGTTGACGACGTACAGGAAGCCGTTGACGTCGATCGCGACATCACGGGGCCCGTCGATCCCGGTGGCTACCCCCGTCACGACGCGCAACGGCCCCGATGGTCCCGAGGCGTTGCTCGCGTGCACGACAACGGCGTTGTTCAACTGGCTGGCGACGTACACGTTCCCTGCTGCGTCACGGTCGAGGCCGATCGGGAGGTTCATACCTCCGGAGACCGTGCGTGCGGGCGGGATGTTCACGTCGTCAGCAGATGCGGGTGGCGCGGCGACGAGAGCGCTGCCGACGAGCGCGGTCGAGGCGATCAATCCGATGACGTACAGCGGTCGGTTCATGAGAATTCCCCCTCGCCCTCCACCGTGCGCGCACCACGGGTCATCACGGGCGGACTTTGCATGGACCCGCAACCAGTCGGGGCCGGCTCCTCAGAGCCGACCCCGACCGATCTCGTACGACCCGAGCCGTACGACCTGCGCGCTTCGCCCTACTACTTGCGGACCCGGAACGCCTTCTTCGCGTTCTTACCGAATCCCTTGCTGTTCTTCGCCTTCACGAAGACGACGTGCTTGCCCTTGCGCAGCTTGGACCGCTTGATCTTGTACGACCGCTTGCCAGGACCGAAGTTCTTCTTCAGCAGCGTCTTGTTGCCCTTCTTGACGACGAGCCGGTAGCCGGTGATCGCCGCACCGCCGTTGTTCGACGGTGCCTTCCACGACACCTTGCGCTTCTTCGCGCTCTTCTTGCCGGCGACCTTCAACGCCCTCGGCTTGCTCGGGGCAGTCGCGAAGAGCGTCCCGAACTCGAGCACCGACTGGCCGCTGAAGTTGGCGACCGTGAGGCGGCCGCCGCTACCGACGGCGATGTGGCTCGGCCGGTCCAGCTGGGTGGCGGCGCCGCCGAGGACCTTGAGCGGATCGACGTTGCCTTCGGCGTTCGCGGCGAAGACGACAGCCGTGCTCACGACGTTGAAGTTCGTCGCGTAGACGCGTCCTGCGCCGTCCGTACCGAGCCCGACGATCGGGGCGGTGAGTCCGGTCTTGGCGCCGGCGATCGTTCGCAGCGGAACTGCCGCTGCGTTCGCGTTCGGAGCGTACGCGCGAAGCGCCGCTCCCGCGTCGGCCCACGTCGTACCGTTCGCCGCGACGTGCACGCCGTTGCCTGCGGGAACGCCCGTGATCTGTCGGCTGGTCGGTGCGGGGTTGCCCGCGGCGGCCGGCGAGTAGACGTTCACGGTCGTGGACTTGCGGACGAAGATGCTTCCCGTGGGTCCGACATCGAGCCCGAGCGCAGCACCTGCGCCGGTCCCGAAGGTCTTCACCGGCGGGTCAGCGCCGTCGGCGGACGGCGCGTACACACTGACCGTGCCGTTGTTGTTGGCGACGTACGCGAACCCGTTGCTGTCGACATCGACGCCACGCGGGTTGTTGATCCCGTTCGTGAGAGTACGGGTGGGTGCGGCGGCACCGTTGGCCCCTGCGGCATAGACGACCAGGTTGTTCTGACTGAAGTTGGTCACATAGATACGGCCGGCGCCGTCTTTCGCGAGACCGAACGGACTCGTGGTCGCGCCTGTGATCTTGCGTGCCGGTGCGACGTTGACGTCGTCGGCGGATGCGCTAGGTGCGGTGGCTACCAAGGCGCCACCGACCAGTGCGGTTGCGGCCCCGAGGCCGATCACGCGGATGGTGTTGTTCATAGGAATCTCCCCCTTCGCGCAACACGATCCGCTCGCGAGGGGTCACGGCATGTCTGATTTGTCCGCCGCCATCGACGCAGCCGGAGCGCTGCTCGACCGCCGCCCCACTCAGCTCGCTGCGGCGCCGAGCACGTCCGTCGCTCGGTGGTCAGCATCGACGCCGTCCACGATGATCACGTCCGCGACGGCGTTCTCCGTCCGCAACGGCAGGATCGCCTGGTAGGCCTCCGATGCGTACCAAGCCGCCGCCCGCTGCTTGTCAGGAAAGGCGATCACCACGATCGTGCCGGGCCACACGCCCTCCATCGCCTCGACGTCAGCGCCGTGCACGGCGAACTGGCCACCGTGCGGCGCGAGGGTCTGCTCGATGCGCTCGAGGTACTCGACGATCCCTGGACCCATCGTCACTTCGCGCATGTGGGCGATCGCATAGGCGGTCATGGTTCTCCTCGTTCGTGGCTGGTCGTTCGATCCTGTCAGCGCCGCCCTGTCAAACGCCATGCCTTTATTGGTCATGGTTCAGACCAGGGGTTGACAGCACCGCACGACCACGGCACTCTAGAACCATCACGTTATACAACTGATTGGTTATGGATGATGACGGACGACGAGCTCGACCTCGTGTTCGGGGCCCTCGCGGACCCGACCCGGCGGGCGATCCTGGGCAAGCTGGCCCAGGGCGACGCCAGCGTCAACGAGCTCACGGGGATGTTCGCGATGTCGCAGCCGGCGGTGTCGCGCCACCTCAAGGTCCTCGAGCGGGCGGGGCTGGTGTCCCGCTCGCAGCAAGGCACGATGCGGCTCAGCCACCTCGAGGCCGACGCACTCCGGGAAGCCACCGACTGGCTCGCGGACTACCGCGCGTACTGGGAGGCCAGCTACGCCCGGCTCGATGCGCTGCTCGCCGAGATCGACCCGCCGTCCGACCCGTCCTGACCCGATCACCGAGCTCCCGAGGGGGAACCATGTCCGACCTCAAGGTCACCGCAGCACCGGGTACGAGCACCATCCAGATCACCCGTACCTTCGCCACCACGCCCGACCGCCTCTTCCACGCCAACGTCAACGACGAGTGGCAGAAGAAGTGGCTGGGTCCCGACAAGTACGAGACCGAGATCGCCATCAACGAGGTACGCGACGGCGGACGCTGGCGCTGGACCCAGCGCGACGACGACGGCAACACGCACGGCTTCCGCGGCGTCTACCACGGTGAGCCTTCCGTGGAGAACGGCATCACCCGCACCTTCGAGTACGAGGGGGTGCCCGGGCACGTGTCGCTGGAGACGCTGCGCTTCGTCGACCTCGGCGACGGCACCACCCGGATGGAGGCGACGAGCGCCTTCGCTTCCGTCGAGGACCGCGACGGCATGGTCCAGTCCGGCATGGAGGGAGGCATGGAGGAGGGGTTCGTCCGCCTGGACAAGCTCCTCGCCGACTCCTGACAGCGCAGCCTGAACCCTGTCGGCACCGCCTGACACGCTGCCGCCGAAGCCTCCGCCCGCCCGCCGAATAGGCTGGCGGGCGTGGCAGCATTCGCATCCGACAACTACGCCCCCGCCCACCCGGCGATCCTCGAGGCCGTCGCCGCGGCCAACACCGGGCACGTCGTCTCGTACGGCGACGACCGCTGGACCGCACGCCTCGGCGAGGTCGTACGACACCACTTCGGCGACCAGGCCCAGGCGTACCCGGTGTTCAACGGCACCGGCGCCAACGTCGTCTCCCTCGGCGCGCTCCTCCCCCGCTGGGGGTCGGCGATCGTCACCGACGTCGCCCACCTGCACACCGACGAGAACGCCGCCCCCGAACGCGTCGCCGGCATCAAGCTGCTCCCCGTCTCGGCGCCCGACGGCAAGCTGACGACCGACGCGCTCGACCAGTACGCCGCCAACCTCGGCGACCCGCACCGTGCGCAGCCACTGGCGGTGTCGCTGACGCAGTCCACCGAGCTCGGCACGGTGTACTCGATCGACGAGGTACGCCGCATCGTCGACGCCGCCCACGCGTACGGGATGCGGGTCCACGTCGACGGGTCCCGCATCGCCAACGCCGCCGCACACCTCGGCGTCGGTCTCGGCGCCCTCACGACCGAGCTCGGCATCGACGCCCTGTCCTTCGGCGGCACCAAGAACGGCATCCTGCTCGGTGAAGCCGTCGTCGTCCTCGCGCCCGATGCCGTCTCCGGGCTCGAGTTCATGCGCAAGACGTCGATGCAGCTCGCCTCGAAGATGCGGTACGTCTCGGCGCAGCTCGCCGCCCTCCTCGACCCGGAGGACGACCTCTGGCTCCGCAACGCCACCGCGTCGAACGCACGCGCCTCTCAGATGCGTGCCGGCGTCGACTCGCTCGCCGTCGAGCTCGCCGCGGACGGCCGGGTGCACGAGTCGGGTGCGCCGCTCCTGCACGTCGAGCAGCCGACGCAGGCGAACGTCGTCTTCCCGACGTTGCCGAAGGCGGTCGCTGACGTCGTGCGCGCCGAGCACCCGTTCTACGACTGGCGCCCCGGAGCCCATCCGGACCTCGTCGAGTCCCGGTGGATGTGCTCGTGGGACACCACCAGCGAGGACGTCGACGCCTTCCTTGCGAGCCTCCGTAAGGCGTTCGGATGACCACCCCCGCCTCCCCCGCTGGTGCAGGCGCGGCCTCCCCCGCTGGTGCAGGCGCGGCCTCCCCCGCTGGTCGAGGCGACGAAGTCGATCGAGACCCCTCCCTCCCCCGCGTGGAGATCGTCTACTGCACGATGTGCCAGTGGCTGCTGCGCGCCGGATGGATGGCGCAGGAGCTGCTCAGCACCTTCAGCACCGAGCTCGGCGCGGTCACGCTGGTCCCCAAGACCGGAGGGGTCTTCCGGATCACGGTGGACGACCACGTCGTCTGGGACCGCAAGACCGACGGCGGGTTCCCGGACGCTGCGGAGCTCAAGCGCCGGGTCCGCGACCAGATCGACCCTGATCGCGAGCTCGGGCACGCAGACCGTACGACGCCGACGGGCGACGCAGGATGACCGCGCCGCTCCCGCCGCTCCCGCCGCTTCGCGACGGCCTGCGATGGACCGTCGAGGTGCGTGACGCGGACGCCGACACGGTGCTCGCGTCGGTCGAGCCAGACCTGGTGCTGCGTACGGCGAGCATCGGCAAGCTGGTGCTGCTCGTCGAGGCCGCGCACCAGATCGCCACCGGGGCGTTGGACCCCGCGGAACCCCTGACTCGTACAGAGGAGGACTGGGTCGCCGACTCGGGGCTGTGGCACCTCCTGGCGACCGAAGCCCTGCCCGTCGTCGACGTCTGCCGACTCGTCGGCGCCGTCAGTGACAACCTGGCCACGAACGTGCTGCTGCGCCGCATCGGGATGGACGCCGTGACCGCGACGGCCGAACGGATCGGGATGGCACGGAGCCGGCTGCTCGACCGCGTCCGCGACGACCGCGGACCGTCGCACCCACCGACGCTCTCGGTCGGCTGCGCGACAGACCTCGCCCAGCTCTGCGCGCGCTTGCACCGCCGCGAGGTCATCTCGTCCGCCGTGAGCGAGCACGTGACCGGTTGGCTCGCCACGAACACCGACCTGTCGATGGTCGCGAGCGCCTTCGGACTGGACCCCCTCGCTCACGCCGAACCGGACCGGGGAATCGTGCTGTGGAACAAGACCGGCACGATCTCCACCGTCCGGGGAGACGTCGGCCTGGTCTCCGGCCCCGCCCGGACGCTTGCGTACGCCGTGGTGGCCGAGTGGGACGAAGGTGCTCCGGCATGCACCCGCGATGACGTCCTCACCGATATGGCCGCCATCGGCGCGTGGATGCGCGACATCGTTGAGGTCGAAGCGCCCGGCCACGGTCGGTAGACCGATCGACTCAGTAGAGCGGGATGTAGATGGTCGAGCCTGCCGCGACCTCGCCTGCACTCTCGAGCGAGTTGAGCTCGGCGATGTCGTGGACGGTCTCACGGATGTCGCCGCTCGGGTTGGCGTCGGCAGCAAGGTCCCAGACGGTCTCGCCCGGCTGGACCACGACCGCCCGGCTCGGCACCGGATCGCCGGCGTCGGAGGTGGCGATCACCTGCGTCCCCAACCCGACGGTCAGACCGCCCACAGCGAGCAGCGCCGCAGCGAAGACGGCGAGGCGACCTCGTCGCGTCAACCGGTAGGCGGGCCGGGAGGCGGGACGCGGAGTCGGCCGAGGAGGTGCGGAGCGCGGCGCCGTCCGGGGACCGTCGACGAGCGCCCGCCCGGCAGGATGGCGCTCGACGGCGCGCATCAACGGCGTGTCGAGCGCGACGACCGTGCGGTCGGCGCGCTCGAGGTCTCCGGCGTGGCCGGCGGGGCGATCAAGGGTGGTGCGGACGGTGCTCATCGTGTCCTCCGTGTCTCGGACTCGTGGGGCCTGTCCGACCGACGCGAGGTAGGCGATCAGCCCGGAGCCCGGAGCCTGAGCCGAACAGGCGTTCGATCGAACATGCGTACGAAGATAACCACACCCGGTGACACTTTTGAAGGACCCGTTCGAACAAACTTTCGACGTGTCGGCGTCGACACGCTGATCGAACATATGTTTGATCGTGTCGTCGGCCGGGTCTAATGTCAGGCCCATGACCAAAGCCGAGGTTTCCGAGCTCCCCGACGGACCGCCGGACGCGAGTGGCCTGACCCCTCGCCAGCGCCGAGTCCTCGAGATCATCCGCGAGTCCATCGAGCAGCGCGGCTATCCGCCGAGCATGCGCGAGATCGGCGCCGCGGTCGGTCTTGCCAGCGTCTCCTCGGTCGCCCACCAGCTCAAGGTCCTCGAACGCAACGGGTTCGTGCGTCGCGACCCCAACCGGCCGCGCGCGATCGAGGTGTTCCTCCCGGACGTGCTCGCGGCGCGCCGTTCGATCGGCGACGCGCTCGACTTCGGGTTCGACGACACCGGCGCCGGCGACGCCCGCCCCGCCCCCGCGTACGTCCCGATGGTCGGCCGCATCGCAGCAGGCGGGCCGATCCTCGCCGAGGAGCGCGTCGAAGAGGTCATGCCGCTCCCCCGCACTTTGGTCGGCGACGGCACGCTCTTCATGCTCGAGGTCCGCGGCGACTCGATGGTCGAGGCAGCGATCTGCGACGGCGACTACGTCGTGATCCGTCAGCAGCCGACCGCCGAGAACGGCGAGATCGTCGCCGCGCTGATCGACGGGGAGGCGACGGTCAAGACCCTGCAGCGCAAGAACGGCGAGGTGTGGCTGCTGCCGCACAACCCCGCGTACGAGCCCATCGACGGCACTGACGCCACGATCCTCGGCAAGGTCACCACGGTCATGCGGCGCGTCTGACCCCGCGCGCCGTGTGCGGGGGCGCGGGATCCCCTCGGTCCCGTGCCCCCTCGCGCGCCGGCGAGATCAGGACGCAGCGGCGTCCAGGCGCTGGAGCGCGGAGAGCACCTGGGCACGGTCCACGGTCCGCCACATCGGCGGCATCGACGACGCCAAGAAGCTGCCGTACCGTGCCGTCGCCAGACGCGAGTCGAGCACCGCGACCACGCCGCGGTCGTCGGCGCGCCGGATCAACCGCCCCGCTCCCTGCGCCAGCAGGAGCGCGGCATGGGTCGCGGCGACCTGCATGAAGCCGTTACCGCCCTGCCGTTCGACGAGACGCTGACGCGCGCTCATCAACGGGTCGTCGGGCCTCGGGAACGGGATGCGGTCGATGATCACCAGCTGGCACGTGGCCCCTGGCAGGTCGATGCCCTGCCACAGGCTCAGTGTCCCGAAGAGGCAGGTCCGAGGGTCCTCGACGAACCTGCGGGCCAGCTCCGGCAACTGCGCGTCGCCTTGGCAGAGCACCTCGAGGTCGGGCATGCGTTCGCGCACCGCCTCGGTCGCGGCCTCCGCACCCCGACGCGACGAGAACAAGCCCAGAGTCCGTCCTCCGGCAGCGCGTACGAGGTCGACGATCTCGTCGGTCGTCGCGCCGCCCATCCCGTCGCGCCCGGGCGGCGGCAGGTGTCGCGCGACGTAGAGCATGCCCTGCTTCGCGTAGTCGAACGGCGAGCCCACGTCGATGGCGCGCCACGCGAAACCGCCGATCCTGTCGTCGCCGGACTCGCGGTCGTCGGCGACGTCGTCATCGGACGCATCGGCCTTGCCGGCGCCCTGCGGCGCGGGCACCTCACCCTCCTCGACCTTGTCCGCACCCCACAGGCCGACGGTGCGGGCGACCGGATCAAACCCGCCACCCAGCTTGAGCGTCGCGCTCGTCATGACGACCGTGTTCTCGCCGAACAGCTTGTCGCGCAGGGTGAGCGCGACGTCGATCGGTGCGATCCGCAGCTCGTTGCCACCTCGGGACCCGTCACGCTCTGCCAGCCACAGGACGTCTGACTCGGACGCGGCAGCCATGCGCTCGGCGACCTTGCGCACGTCGTCGACCATCGCCTTCGCCTGCTGGCGAGCGGCGTCACCGTCGCCGGACTCCTTCGGCTCCTTCGGCATCGACGAGTGACAGTCGCGCGCAGCGTCACGGACGAGCGAGAGCGCATCGGCGAGCTGGTCGGACGGTGACGCGATCCGGCCGGGCCCGGTCGCCTCGAGTGCGTCGCGCAAGGCGTCGGACGCGTCCTCGAGGTCGTCCGCCTCGCGGCCGCGTACGAACGAGCGCGCTCGCCTCGCCGCGCGCTCCACCATCGGCGGCGACAGGTCGGCGGTCGACGCCTGGGTCACGCGGGCGACGAGCTCGTGGGCCTCGTCGACGACCACGGTGTCGTACTCCGGAAGCATCGGGACGCCGTCGATCGCGTCGATCGCGAGCAGCGCGTGGTTGGTGACGACGAGGTCGGCGTCCGCCGCGTGGTCGCGAGCGGCCTCGGCGAAGCACTCCCCCGCGTACGGGCACCGGCTCGCGCCCAGGCACTCGCGCGCGTGCACGCTGACCTGACGCCAGGCCCGCTCCGTGTGGGACGGCGCCGAGTCACGGTCGCCGACGCCGCCGCGGTCGGACTCCTCCTCGGCCCACGCGCGGAGCGTGACGACCTCCTCGCCCAGCGAGCCGGTGGGCGCCTCGATCAGCACGCCCTGGTCGTCGGGCGCACCCTCGCGGATGCGGTGCAGGCAGGCGTAGTTGCCGCGACCCTTCACGACCGCGGCGTGCGGCGCGCGACCGAGCACCGTGGACGCACCGGCGAGCAGCGCCGGGATGTCGCGCTCGACGAGCTGGTGCTGGAGGTTGAGCGTGGCGGTCGCGACGACCACACGGCGGTCGTGGAGCAGGCTGGGCACGAGGTAGCCGAGCGACTTGCCCGTGCCCGTGCCGGCCTGCACCAGGAGGTGCTGACCGGTCGCGAACGCGTCCGACACGGCTTGCGCCATCTGGACCTGACCTGGGCGTTCGACGCCTCCGACCGCTCCGACCGCGGCGTGCAGCACCTCGCGTACGCGCTCGACCCGCGAGGCGTCGGCAGTCGCGGCTGGCTGGTCCGAGATCGACGAGGTCACTGCCGAAGCCTAGCGACCGGCGACCGCCGACGGGACCCGCGACCCACAGGTGTCGGAGGCGGCGAGGCGGGGCGGCAACGTACGCAAGATGGTCGCGGCCAGCAACCGTCCACGCGGCAAACAAGCGATCCGCTTCGACCCCGCGTCACGCTCCGGTAACGATTCACCTCTAGCTCGGACTAAGCGCTTGCTTACCTGTGGGAGATCGGTAGCGTTCGGCGGGCAACGCTGCCATGTGGTCGGGGTCACACCCCGCTCCACACGACACATCCGGAAGGACTCGCGTGACCCCTCCCATCGAGCCCGATCCTGAGTCATCACCTTCGGGTGGCGACTCACGTCAGCACCGCGCAAGCCACTACATCGCGAAAGGTGTCACCGTACGATTCGGCGGCCTCGTCGCCCTCGACGACGTCAGCCTCACCGTCGAGCCCGGCCAGGTCCACGGCGTCATCGGACCCAACGGCGCCGGCAAGACCACCCTGTTCAACGTCTGCTGCGGCTTCGTGAAGCCGGATGCCGGCGGACTGACCTGGGACGAGCGAGAGCTCACCAACCTCCACGCCCACGACCTCGCCGGTCTCGGCATCGCACGCACTCTCCAGGGCGTCGGGCTGTTCCCCGGCATGAGCGCCCTGGAGAACGTGATGACGGGCGCCGGGGTCCGATCGACCAGCGGCTTCGTCTCGGCCGCGTTCGGGCTCCCCCGCGCCCGGCGCGACGAGGAAGCGCTGCAAGAGCGAGCGATGCAGACGCTCTCGGACCTCGGCGCCGCACACCTCGCCCCCCGCTATCCCGGGATGCTGCCCTACCCGGACCAGAAGAAGGTCGCGCTCGCCCGCGCCCTCGTCTCGGAGCCGCGCCTGCTGCTCCTCGACGAGCCCGCGGCCGGCCTCTCCGAGGGCGAGATGGACGAGCTCGGCGACCTCGTACGCCAGCTGACGTCCCGCATGTCGGTGCTGATCGTCGAGCACCACATGGACCTGGTCATGCGGATCTGCGACCAGATCACGGTCCTCGACTTCGGGCAGGTCATCGCCCGGGGCACTCCGGCCGAGGTGCGGGACGACCCGAAGGTCATCGCCGCCTACCTCGGCGCCGAGGTGTCCGCGGGCGCGGAGATCGACACGACCCTGCTCGCGACCGGTTCGCACGGCGGCTCCGACACGGCGAAGGGGGCATGAGCGTGCTCGAGATCAAGAACCTCACCACGACGTACGGCCCCGTGAAGGCGCTCGACTCCGTCGACGTCACCGTGGGCGCCGGCCAGATCACCGCGGTCCTCGGCGCGAACGGCGCCGGCAAGACCTCGCTGCTGCGGACGGTCTCGGGGCTCGTCAAGCCGGTCGACGGCACCATCACGCTGGACGGCACCGACATCACCGGCAAGCCGACCGAGTCGATGGTGCACCGCGGCATGGCGCACGTCCCCGAGGGGCGCGGCGTCATCGCCGAGCTCACCATCGAGGAGAACCTGCGCCTCGGCATGCGGGGCGCGGCCAAACGTCCGAACGACGTGCCGGCCCCGGTCCGGACGCTCGACGACGCCTACCAGCTGTTCCCGGTGCTCGGCGACCGCCGCAGCGCCCAGGCGCACACGCTGTCGGGCGGTGAGCGGCAGATGCTCGTGATCGCGCGAGCGCTGCTGTCGCGGCCCACGCTGCTGCTCCTCGACGAGCCGTCGCTCGGCCTGGCACCGCGGATCGTCGCGCAGATCTTCAACCTGGTCCGCGCCCTCGTGAACGACTCCGGGCTCACCGTGCTCCTCGTCGAGCAGAACGCCCGCAGCGCCCTGTCCATCGCGCACACAGGTGTCGTCCTGAACCTCGGCAAGGTCGTCGTGACCGAGTCGGCCGAGGTCCTCCAGAACGACGCCACCCTGCGCCACTCGTACCTCGGGTTCTGAGGAGGACACCGTGCAGCACTTCATCAACGTCCTGCTCAACGGGATCACCCAGGGCATCGTCATCGCGGCCTTCGCGCTGGCGCTGGTGCTGATCTTCCGCTCGACGCGCATCGTCAACTTCGCGCAGGGCTCGCAGGCCATGTTCACCACCTACATCGCGCTCACCCTGATGAACCGCGACTTCCCGTACTGGGCCGCGTTCGCAGGAGCGCTCGTCGCGGGCTTCATCATCGGCGCGGTCCTCGAGCGCGTCGTGATCCGTCCCCTCGAGGGCGGCATGGAGCTCAATATCGTCATCGCCACCCTCGGCCTGTACGTCGCCATCCAGGCGCTGGCCGCGATCCTGTTCGGGTCGGACTACCAGTCCTTCTCGTCCCCGGTGGGGCTGTCCGGGTTCCAGGTCGGCGACCTCAACCTCGCGCTGACACCGACCAGCATCTTCGTGCTCTGCACCGTCGGGGTCGTCGTCGTCGGGCTCACCCTGCTCTTCCAGAAGACGCAGCTCGGCCTGACGATGCGTGCCGCCGCGTTCGACGGCGAGGTCTCCCGCATCCTCGGCGTCAGGGTCTCCCACCTGCTGACGTTCGGGTGGGCGCTCGCCGGACTCGTCGGATCGGTCGCCGGCATCCTCGTCGCGTCCGGGTCGTTCATCTACCCCAGCTACATGGAGTCGCTCATCGCCTTCGGATTCATCGCCGCCGTCATCGGCGGGCTCGACAGCCCGATCGGAGCAGTCGTCGGGGGTCTCATCCTCGGCACCGTGAACTCGCTGGTCTCCGGATACCTCGCGCCCGGCCTCGTCACGATCGGCGCCTTCGTCGTCCTCATCGCCGTGCTGCTGCTCAAGCCCGGCGGCCTCTTCTCCAGCACCCAGGCAAGGAGGGTCTGATGTCGACCGACATCACTACCGCCGTACCCGCTGCTCCCCGCGGCCCGTCGGCGATGCAGCGACTGGTCGGCCTCAACCTCGTACGAAGCCTGCTGGTGTCGCTCGGTGTCCTCGTGATCGGGGTCGTCCTGCTCGAGTCCACCGACGCCTACACCAACACGCAGCTGTCGTCGGTCACCTACTTCACCATCGCGGCGATCGGCCTGACCGCGCTCACCGGCCTCAACGGACAGATCTCGCTCGGCCACGGCGCGCTGATGGCGGTCGGTGCCTACACGACCGCGCTGATGCTCGACACCGACTCGCCGCTCCCCTTCCCGGTGATCGCCCTCGCGGCGATCCTCGTGACGTCGCTGGTCGGGTTCGTCGTCGGCATCGGCGCCGCACGCCTCCACGGTCCGTACCTCGCCGGTGCGACCCTCGCGTTCGCCATCGCGCTCCCGAGCGTCGCGCTGTACTACAAGGGCACCTTCAACGGCGAGGCCGGCCTCACCGTCGTCGCGCCGCAGCCACCCGAGTGGTTCGTCTCGTTCATCGATGCCGTATCAGGCACCTTCGCCACGGGATCGAAGTACGTTGCCTACCTGGGGCTGTTCGCCCTCGTGATCGCCCTGTTCTTCGCCCTCAACCTGGGTCGCTCCAAGGTCGGCCGCCACTGGCGGGCCGTCCGTGACCAGGAGGTCGCCGCGGAGATCGCCGGCATCAACCTCGGCCGTACCCGCGTGCAGGCGTTCGTGATCAGCGCCGCGTACGCCGGGCTGGCCGGCGCCGTCATGGCGATGGTGGTCCGCCTCGCGGCGCCCACCGTCTTCACGCTCGTCCTGTCGCTCTCGCTCCTCACGGCCGTGGTCATCGGCGGCCTCGGCAGCATCACCGGCGCATTCATCGGCTCAGCCGTGCTGGTCTTCCTGCCCCCGTTGGTCACCGACCTCTCGACCGAGTCGGGACTTTCCGACACCCAGTCGGCTCAGATGTCACCGCTGATCTACGGGATCGTCCTCGTCCTCGTCATGCTGCTCGCACCTGGCGGCGTCATGGGGACCCTCTCGATGGCATGGCGCCGCCAACGCGCCCGTCGTCAACTCACCGCAACACCCACCAAGAAGGGATGAGATCCATGGCTCATCAGCCCATGCCGGCGCGCAGGAGTCGCCGGCTCGCACTCGGGGCCGCTCTGGCAGCCTCCGCTCTGGTCGTCGCCGCGTGCGGCGGCGGTGACGGCGACGGCGGTGGCGGGAGTGTTCCCGGCATCACTGACGACTCGATCAAGATCGGCGGCCACTTCCCGCTCACGGGCGTGGCAGCGCCCGGCTACAGCGAGATCCCGCTCGGCCACAAGGCGTACTACGACTTCGTCAACGCCGAGGGGGGCGTCAACGACCGCGAGATCGAGTTCATCGCGAAGGACGACGGCTACAACCCGGCCAAGACGACCGAGGTCGTCAACGAGCTCGTCCTCAAGGACCAGGTCTTCGCGGTGGTCGGCGGACTGGGCACGCCGACGCACCAGGCCGTCACGAACTTCCTCAACTCCGAGGGCGTTCCCGACCTGACGGTCTCGTCCGGCTCGATCCTCTGGGACAACCCCGAGGAGCTGCCGATGACCTTCGGTTGGCAGCCCGACTACGAGTCCGAGGGCAAGATCATCGGCCAGTACATCGCCGAGAACATGCCTGACGCCAAGGTCGGCGTGTTCGGTCAGGACGACGAGCTGGGCGAGGACGGCACGAAGGGCCTCAAGCAGTTCATCGAGGACCAGATCGTCTCCGAGGTCAAGTACGTCCCGGGCAACACCGACGTGGGCCCGCAGATCGCGGAGCTGCAGAAGTCCGGCGCCGACCTCGTCGTCGGGTTCAACGTCCCTTCGTACACGGCGCTCTCGCAGCTCGTGTCGATGAAGCTGAACTACAAGCCGACCTGGTTCTACACCAACGTCGGCTCCGACCCGGGCCTGGTCGGGTCGCTGCTGGAGAAGTTCTCCGAGGGCGCCGTCAAGGGGAGCAGCCCGCTCACCGGCATCTACACCACCTCGTACATGCCTGAGAGCGACGACACGGACGATCCGTGGACCCAGCTGTGGCAGAAGGTCTGGGACGAGTACGGAGACGGCTCGCCGCTGACGAACTACAAGATCTACGGCATGTCCGAGGCCTACACGGTCGTCGACGCGATGCAGCGTGCGGGTGAGGACATCAGCCGCGAGGGCATCGTGGACGTCTTCGAGCAGGACGGTGCGGACCTCGATGGTCCGAACTATGTGCCGTTCCGTTACTCCGAGGACCGTCACGCCGGCATCGGCGGCATGAAGCTCGTCCAGCTCGACGCTGATGGCAGCGCGGAGGACAAGACGCCGATCCTCAAGACGGACGTCGGCGACGCCGAGATCGAGGAGTTCACCGACGAGCCGGGCACGCCGCCGGAGTCGGGGATCCCCGGCAGCGACTGATCATCTGCTGCTAGACCGGCCGTGCGCCGGGCACCGTTCCTGGAGGGGACGCGGTGCTCGGCGCACGGTCTTTTGGTCTCGATCGCTTCGCGCCTCGACCAGCGAAGGGTCAGGCGTACTCGGCGACGGCGCCGGCGAGGCCGTCGTGGACGCGCGCGATGACGTGCGTGCCGTCCGGGGTGTGCTCGATCGTGTCGATCTCGCCGTGCAGGTGGATCTGGTTGAGCAGATCGCCACGGGAGTAGGGCAGCACGACGTCGATCTTGACCGCCGGCAACGGCAGGTCGGCCTCGACAGCGCCGAGCAGCTCCTCGATGCCCTCGCCCGTCCGCGCAGACACGACGACAGCGTGCGGCTCGCGAGCGAGCAGGCGTGAGAGGACCAGCGGATCTGCAGCGTCCGCCTTGTTGACGACGATGATCTCCGGGACACCCAGCGCGTCGATGTCGGCGAAGACCTCGCGGACCGCGTTGATCTGACCCTCCGGGTCCGGGTGCGAGCCGTCCACGACATGCAGCACCAGGTCGGCGTCGGCGACCTCCTCCAGCGTCGAGCGGAATGCCTCGATCAGCTGGTGCGGGAGGTGACGGACGAATCCGACCGTGTCCGAGAGCGTGTACTCGCGGCCGTCGGACGTCTCCGTACGTCGGGTCGTCGGATCCAGGGTCGCGAACAGCGCGTCCTCGACTAGCACACCGGCGTGCGTGAGCCGGTTGAGGAGGCTCGACTTGCCGGCGTTCGTGTAGCCGGCGATCACGACCGCAGGCACACGGTTGCGCTGCCGGTTGGCGCGCTTCGTGTCGCGGGTCCTCCGCATGTCCTTGAGCTCGCGGCGCAGCTTGGCGATCCGGTCGTTGATGCGGCGCCGGTCCGTCTCGATCTTGGTCTCACCAGGACCGCGCGACCCGATGCCGCCGCCGTCTCCACCGACGCGACCACCGGCCTGACGAGACAGGTTGCCGCCCCATCCACGCAGGCGCTGCTTCATGTACTGCAGCTGAGCCAGCTCGACCTGCGCACGGCCCTCTCGGGACTTCGCGTGCTGGGCGAAGATGTCCAGGATCAGCGCCGTACGGTCGACGACCTTGACCTTGGTCCGGTCCTCCAGGTTGCGCAGCTGGCTCGGAGCGAGCTCACCGTCGCAGACCACGGTGTCGGCACCGGTCGCCAGGACGATCTCGGTGAGCTCCTCGACCTTGCCGCGGCCGATGTACGTCGCGGGGTCGGGGCGCTGTCGACGCTGGATCAGCCCGTCGAGCACCTCGGATCCGGCGGTCTCGGCGAGGGCCTTCAGCTCCGCGAGGGAGTTCTCGGCATCGGTCGCCGACCCCTCGGTCCAGACGCCGACGAGCACGACGCGCTCGAGGCGCAACTGGCGGTACTCGACCTCGCTGATGTCCTCGAGCTCGGTCGACAGTCCCGCAACACGCCGGAGCGAGTTGCGGTCGGCGAGATCGAACTGCTCGCCGTCGTGGGTCTCGGGGTCTTGCTCGAGCAGCGGGGCGGGCGTGGGCGGCTCGACCGGCGTGGTGTCGGTCTCGTACGTGGGTTCGTTGTGCGCAGTCATCTGATCCTTGCAACGTCGGCGATGCCGTCGATCATCCCAGCCACGTCATGTCGCCGCGAGCAATTATCACCGCGGGGCCTGCCAGGACGGCGTGACCGTCGCCTCGCCAGGTGATGTGGAGGGTGCCGCCGAGCACGTCGACCCGATAGGTCACGTCACCATCGGCGGGGTCGACACCATCTGCCGCGGCAGCGGCCAGGGCGACAGCCACGGCTCCGGTCCCGCAGGACCTGGTCTCGCCGGCACCGCGCTCGTGGACCCGCATCGCGACGTGCTGCGGCCCGCGCCGCTCGACGAACTCGATGTTGACGCCCGCCGGATACACCTCGGTGTCGTACTGCGGCTCGACCAGCAGGGTGCCGGCATCAGCCAGGTCGTCGACGAACGCCACGGCGTGCGGGTTGCCCACATCCACGTGCCGGGCGGCGTACGAACGTCCGTCGACCGCGACCTTCGACTCGCCGAGGAGCCGCGGAGCCCCCATGTCTATGGCGATGGTCTCGACGGGCTCCACCTCGTACGTCACGACCTTGATGCCGTCGCGGGTGGCCACGGGCACCGGGCCCGAGGTGTCGACGAGCCCCTCGTCAGCGAGATAACGGGCGAAGACGCGTACGCCGTTGCCGCACATCTCGGCGATCGAACCGTCGGCGTTGCGGTAGTCCATGAACCACTCGGCCCCGCCGTCGGCGGTCGAGCGCACGACCCGGAGGATGCCGTCGGCGCCCAGACCGCGGCGTCGGTCGCACAGCGCGGCCACGAAACCGGGGTCGAGATCGCCGTGCACCGTCCCGTCCGGATCGGGGAGGAGCACGAAGTCGTTCTCGGTGCCATGGCCCTTGAGCCACGCGAAGCTGGTCACTCCACGAGTCTACGCGGGCGCCGATCTGGCTCTGTGGAGAAGCCAGGGACGTCGTCGCCGGAATTGGTACGTTGTACTAGTACGGCGTACTAGAAATCGCGAAGACGTCTGCGTCTCTCGCGGCTGGTCAGGGAGGCCATGGACGAGCGCCCCCGAGTGGCGATCTTGCAGGCGGCGCGTCAGATCGTCCACGAGTCCGGGTGGAGCGCCCTCACCGTCCGCGCCGTCGCGGGTCGCGCCGAGATCGGCATCGGCACGCTGCGCCACCACTTCCCCACGCAGGCTGAGCTGCATGCCACTGTGGCGACGATGCTGACCGAGGACTGGCGCCTCGACGTCGACATGCTCGATCTCGACGCACCTCCCGACGAGGCACTCCTCGGTTTCGTCCGAGCCCTGGTGCCGAGTACGGAGACGGATCGGGCGACGCTGGTCGCGTGGGCAGTGCGCCACGCGGCAGCGTACGGACCGTCGGAGGCCGTCGCGCAGAGCACGGAGCTCGCGCGTGAGTACGGGTCGCTGCGCACCGAGCTCCGGCTCGTCCTCCGCCTGTTCGAACGGCGCGGTCAGCTCCGATCGGGTCTGTCCCCCGACGACATGAACACGATGATCGTCGCGCTCGCGGCTGGATTCCGCCTCCTCCTGCTCACGGAAGACCGCGGAGTGACGGACGAGTCGGTCGAACGCATCGTGCGTCACCTCGCGCACCACGTCGTCGTCACGTGACCACCGACGAACGTCGTGTCGCACGTGACAGCGATAAGGTGCGCGAGTGCACGAGACCGACGACGCCCTGACGCGCCACGAGCAGAAGGAGCGCACCCGCCAGGCGCTGCTGGACGCCGCGCTCGAGCTCACGGACGAGCACGGGTTCGCAGGAGTCAGCCTTCGTCAGGTGACCCGTCGCGCCGGGGTGGTGCCGACCGCGTTCTACCGTCACTTCGCCAGCATGGAGGAACTGGGCCTCGCGCTGGTCGACCAGTCGTTCGACACCCTACGGGGCATGCTCCGCGAGGCGCGCCAGGATCCTCGGACGTACAAGGACGTCATCGCCGCCTCCGCCGCGATCATCGCGATCCAGGTCCGGTCGCACCGGTCTCACTTCGCCTTCGTCGCCCGCGAGCGCTTCGGCGGGGTCCCCGCCGTACGCCACCGCATCCGCGACGAGCTGCGCCTGTACGTGAGCGAGCTGGCCGTCGACCTGCGGACCTTCCCGCACCTCGAGACCTGGCGCAGCGAGGACGTCCTGACCGCGTCGAGGCTGTTCGTCAACATCATGGTCTCGACCGCCGAGCAGATCATCGAGTCGCCGGACCGCCCCGAGGTGCTCGAGGAGATCGAGACCGAGGCGCGCCGCCAGATGCGCCTGATCGTGCTGGGCTACGCCGGGTGGCGCTCCGACGAGACGGCGCGCTGACGACCATGGCCGATCGACCGTCTGTCGCGACACCCGCCCTCGGGGTCGTTGTCGGCGAGGTCGTGATCGACGCGCCGCCGGACGCGGTGTGGTCGTACGTCACCGACTGGGAGCGCCAGGGCGAGTGGATCCCGGCGACCACGGTGCGAGTCGTCGGTGACGAGATGATCGCCCGGACCGGCCTCGGCCCGATCGGGTTCGACGACACGATGCACGTCATACGCTCCGAGCCGCCGCGCCTCTGCGAGGTCGCGCACACGGGCCGCGTCGTCTCCGGGACCGGCGTCTTCACCTGTGAGCCGGCCGACGGCGGCCGTACGGTCTTCGCCTGGGAGGAGCGCGTCCGCGTGCCGGGCGGTCCGGTTGCCGGTGTGCTGTGGCGGCTGGCCGCGCCGGGGATCCGGATCGGGTACGGCGTCGCGCTCACCCGCCTCCGCCGCAACCTGGAGTGACCGGGTCTCGATCCTCCGCTGGCGCTCCGGCCTCGACCAGCGAAGGCTCACTCCCGCTGGTCCACGCCGCCCCACTCCCGCTGATCCACGCCGCCCCACTCCCGCTGGTCGAGGCGCGAAGCGATCGAGACCCCCACCGCCCGCTCCACCAGGTCGGGTGCGTCGTACGGGAGCCAGACGATCCGCGGATCCTTGCGGAACCACGAGTCCTGACGGCGCGCGAACTTCCGCGTCCCGCGTACGGTCGCGTCGCGCGCCTCGTCTTCCGACATCTCGCCCGCGAGGAACGCCAGCACCTGCGCGTACCCCAGAGCACGGCTCGCCGTCCGGCTCGACGCGAGTCCCTCCCCGAGCTCCCGCACCTCGTCGACCAGCCCGGCGTCCCACATGCGGTCGACCCGCCGGGTGATCCGGTCATCAAGAACCCCACGGGGCACATCGACGCCGATCAGCCGCACGTCCTCGTAGAACGAGGCGTGCGCGGGCAGTGATGCTGCGAAGGGGCGACCGGTGATCTCGATCACCTCCAGGGCGCGGACGATCCGCCTCCCGTTGGAGACGAGGATCGACGCTGCGGCCGGCGGGTCCTGCGCGGCCAGCCGTCGGTGCATGGCCTCCGGCCCCTGCGTCCGCAGCTCCTCCTCCAGGCGCGCCCGGACCTCGGGATCGGTGCCCGGAAACTCGAAAGCGTCGACGACAGCCCGGACGTACAGCGCCGACCCGCCGACCAGCACGGGCACCGCCCCACGTCCGCGGATCTCGGCGATCGCGGCGCGCGCCCACTCCTGGAACTCCGCGACCGTCGCCGAGTCAGTGACGTCGAGCACGTCGAGGAGGTGGTGCGGCACTCCCCCGCGCTCGTCCTCGGGAAGCTTCGCCGTACCGACGTCCATGCCGCGATAGACCTGGTAAGCGTCGACGTTGACGATCTCGCCGCCGATCCGCGCCGCAAGGGCCACCGCGAGATCCGACTTGCCGGCAGCGGTGGGGCCGACGACGGCGACGACGGGCTGACTCACGCCACCCATTCTGACGTAGATTCGTGACTACTCAGCACAGCGGACGACGACCCACCAGGTCAGAAGGAGCCGGCATGTCCCAGTTCGACCCGAAGAAGTTCGACGAGGTTTTCGAGAAGGTCAAGGACTCGACCGAGGACATGGCCCGCGAGATGAAGGAGCGCGCGAGCACGCTCGTCACCGAGAACGGCGACAAGATCGACGACGCGCTCGAGAAGGTGCGCGACAAGGCCAAAGAGCTCAGCAAGGGCAAGTACGACGACAAGATCGACAAGGCCCACGCCGCCGCCAAGGTCCAGATCCACAAGCTCGACAAGGGCACGGGACCGGGCGAGCCGCCGGTGCCTCCGAACGCGGGCTGAGCCGTGAGCGCCGAGGCGGCGGCCACGACTGGTTCCCAGGACACCGAAGCCTTCGCGGAACGGATCTTCGCCTCCGTCCTCGGCGCGATGGACTGCCTCACGATCGCTCTCGGCGACAGCCTCGGCCTGTACGACGCCCTGGCCGAGCACGGTCCGCTCACCCCGGCGCGCCTGGCGCGCCACGCGGAGATCGACGAGCGCTATGCCCGCGAGTGGCTCGAGCAGCAGGCCGTTGCGGGTCTCATCGACGTCGCGGCGCCGTCGGACGACCCCGACGAGCGGAAGTACGGGGTGAACGATGCCCAGCGGGAGGTGCTGTGCGACCGTTCGCTGGAGTCGTACCTCACTCCGCTGACCCAGGTCCTCGCCGCGGCCGGCGCGCAGCTCTCCGCGCTCGAGACGGCCTACCGGACGGGCGGCGGTGTCGGCTGGGCCGCGTACGGTCCACGGATGCGCCGCGGTCAGGCCGACGCCAATCGCGCACTGTTCCTGTCGTCGCTCCCGACGTCGTGGCTGCCTGCTGTCCCTGAGCTCCACGAACGACTGACTCGCGGCACCCGCGTCGCGGACATCGGCTGCGGCGACGGGTGGTCGTCGATCGGCATCGCCTCGGGCTACTCCGCCAGCACCGTGGACGGCTTCGACCTGGACGCGGACTCCGTGGCAGCGGCACAGGAGAACGCGGCCCACCACGGCGTCGCCGACCGGGTGACGTTCCGCTGCGTCGACGCGGCGACCGTGGAGGACGCCCGCGGGTACGGCCTGGTCACGGCCTTCGAGTGCGTCCACGACATGCCGGACCCGGTGACCGTGCTCTCGACGATGCGGTCCATGGCCGAGCCGGACGGCTGGGTGGTCGGGGTCGACGAGCGGGTGCCCGAGGCGTTCACGGGGCCAGGTGACCCGGTGGAGCAGCTGATGTACGGCTACTCGGTGCTGGTGTGCCTCCCTGACGGCATGTCCCACCGCCCGAGCCGCGCCACCGGGACGGTGATGCGGCCGGACGTCCTGCGGGGATACGCGCAGGAGGCGGGGTTCGCCGACATCGAGGTGCTGCCGATCGACAATGACGTCTTCCGGGCGTACCGCCTCCTGAAGCCGTAGGCGTCCTGCCCACCGTCGGCGGCCGACCCTAGAGTGCTCTTCATGGGCCACACCCTCGTCCCCGCCTCGTACGTCCTGCTCCTGCGCGGTGCACCGCACGAGGAGGAGGTGCTGCTGCACCTGCGCCGAAACACCGGCTACCGAGACGGCCACTGGGCGATGGTCGCCGGTCACGTCGATGCTGACGAGTCAGCTCGCACGGCCGCTGCCCGTGAGGTGTCCGAGGAGGTCGGGGTCACCGTCGATCCCGCCTCGTTGGAGCCCCTTACGACCATCCACCGGTGGGTCGAGGGCGGGCCGGCGGTGGAGCAGCGCGTGGACTTCTTCTGGATCGCGCGCCACTGGGACGGTACGCCGGGGATCGCGGAGCCCGAGAAGTCGGCAGACCAGCGATGGTTCTCCCTGCGTGACCTCCCGCAACCCGTCGTCCCGCAGGAGGAGGTCGTGATCGAGGCCTACCTGCGGGGGTCGGTTCCCGCGATCATGACGCTGACCGCGCATGCAGGTCCCCCGGCGGAGCCGTCGCGCGCGGTCTAGATTCGAGGGACCAGCCCCGAGCGACAAGGAGTGAACCATGGGTCTGCTCGACATGTTCAAGGGACACAAGGGCAAGGTTCAGGACCTCGCCCGGGACCACGGCGACAAGATCGCCGGCGGCATCGACAAGGCCGCCGACATCGCCAGCGACAAGACCGGCGGCAAGTACGACCAGCACATCCAGAAGGGTGCCCACGCCGCGAAGGAGGGCCTCGACAAGCTCGACGGGGACCCGAACCGAGACGCTGGTGGGACCCCCCACGCTGGTTGAGCGACCTCAGCAGGCGCAGCCGGGTCCGTCCGCGACCGGAACCAGCGCCGGAGTGCCGACCGACGGCATCCCGAGGCCCACGCCGACCGGCGTGGGCTTCGCGTTGCGCGCCTCCCAGGCATCCCCCGCACGCGTACGGCGCACCGACAGCGGCTCGCCGTCGGCCATCAGGTGGTGCGGGGCGGCCGAGGTGATGACGGTCTCGACCATGTCGCCCGGGCGCACATCGATTCCCGCCGGACGCGAGAAGTGGACGAGGCGGTTGTCGCGGGCGCGACCGGTGAGCCGGTGCGTGGCCCCGTCCTTCTTGCCGCCGCGTCCGTCGGCGACGAGCAGCTCCACCGTCGACCCGATCAGGGCCTGGTTCTCGTGCCACGAGATCTCGTTGACGAGCGCGACCAGCCGGTCGTACCGGTCCTGGACGACCTCCTTGGGCAGCTGCTCGTCCATCGTGGCGGCCGGGGTGCCGGGGCGCGGGGAGTACTGGAACGTGTAGGCGGACGTGAACCGGGCATGGCGCGCGACGTCCATGGTCTCGAGGAAGTCCTCCTCGGTCTCACCGGGGAACCCGATGATGATGTCGGTCGTGATCGCGGCCTCCGGCATCGCGGCGCGGACGCGGTCGATGATGCCGAGGTAGCGGTCCTTGCGGTACGACCGGCGCATCGCCTTGAGAACACGGTCGGACCCCGACTGGAGCGGCATGTGCAGCTGCGGCATGACGTTGGGCGTCTCGGCCATCGCGGCGATGACGTCGTCGGAGAAGGCGGCCGGGTGCGGCGAGGTGAAGCGCACCCGCTCCAGGCCCTCGATCTCGCCGCACGCGCGCAGCAGCTTGCCGAAGGCGTACTTGTCACCGAACTCGACGCCGTACGAGTTGACGTTCTGACCGAGCAGCGTGACCTCGACGACGCCCTCGGCCACCAGCGCCTCGATCTCGGCGAGGATCTCGCCGGGGCGGCGGTCCTTCTCCTTGCCGCGCAGGCTCGGGACGATGCAGAACGTACAGGTGTTGTTGCAGCCGACGCTGATCGAGACCCACGCCGCGAAGACCGACTCCCGCTTGGTCGGCAACGTCGACGGGAACACCTCGAGCGACTCGAGGATCTCGACCTGGCTCTCCTCCTGGACCCGCGCGCGGTCGAGCAGCGCAGGCAGGGAGCCGATGTTGTGGGTGCCGAAGACGACGTCGACGTACGGGGCGCGCTTCGTGATCGTGTCGCGGTCCTTCTGCGCGAGGCACCCGCCGACCGCGATCTGCATGCCCGGGTTCTCGCGCTTGATGCTGGCGATGTGCCCGAGCGTGCCGTAGAGGCGGTTGTCGGCGTTCTCGCGGACCGCGCACGTGTTGAACACGATCACGTCGGCGGGCTTCTCGGTCTTGGGCGGTGCGGCGACGTAGCCGGCGTCCTCGAGCAGGCCCGACAGGCGCTCGGAGTCGTGCACGTTCATCTGGCACCCGTAGGTGCGCACCTCATACGTCTTGGTCATAGCCCTCCCAGGGTACGGGGCCGTTCGACGAGCGCGGAGAGGCCTCACGAGCTGGTCGTGAGCGCAGCGACCAGGCTGTCGAGCCCGTCGAATCGCCCGTCGAAGACGTCCGAGGCGGCTGGCGGGTCGCCGACCGGCCGCTCGACGTACGCCGTGCGCATGCCGGCGCTCTGGGCTCCGCGGAGGTCCCAGGCGTGCGCAGCCACCATGAGCACGCGTTCCGCCGGGCACCCCGACGTGGCGACGGCGAGCCGATAGACCGCGGGCGCCGGCTTGTAGGCCTGTACCGCTTCTGCGGAAAGTGCCTGGTGCCACCGAAGACCCGCGTGAGCGTTGAGGCGGAGCAACGCCGTACGGCTGGCATTGGAGAGCCCGATGACGGGGACGTGCTGTGCGAGCCGCGCGAGGCCTGCGACCGAGTCGTCCCAGGCGGGGAGGCGGTGCGCGGCGGTACCCAGCCGGGCGACGGCCGCCGGATCGGCGACTCCGGCCTGGTCCGCCACCCGTCGGGCAGCCTCGGCGTCGATCACGTCGGTGCTCGCGTACGCCCGTTCCCCGCCGGCGATGCGCCGCTGCTCGAGCTCGACGTGGCGCTGCCACACGGCGAGAAGGCCTTCGACGGCCTCACTACTGGCGTCGGGCACCGCCTCGCGGATCGCGGATCGAAGGCCGCTGGGTTCGTCGACGAGCGTCCCGAGGACGTCGAAGACGACCACCTCGATCCCGTGCATGTCAGTCACGAACCATCCCGTACGCCGTCTCATTCCGCGGTCACGTTCTCACAACAACCCCCCGCCGAGTGCGTGCCTGGCTAGCAAGGTCCTCCTGTTCCCCTTAGGTTTTTTCACATGTCGGATGACTCGTACGACTCGGTGACCCCTGCGCCGACAGGCTCAGCCACCTCGACCGCCACGGCCGCCGCGATGGTGGCGATGAACGACGTCCAGAAGTGGTTCGGCGATCTCCACGTCCTGAAGGACATCAATCTCTCGGTGAAGCCTGGCGAGGTCGTCGTCGTCATCGGCCCGTCCGGATCGGGCAAGTCGACGCTGTGCCGGGCGATCAACCGCCTCGAGCCGATCGACGAAGGCACCATCGCGATCGACGGCGAGCTGCTCCCCGAGGAGGGCCGCAAGCTCGCACAGCTGCGCGCCGACGTCGGCATGGTGTTCCAGTCGTTCAACCTCTTCGCGCACAAGACGGTCCTCGAGAACGTCATGCTCGGACCGGTCAAGGTGCGCAAGAAGTCGAAGGGTGACGCCGAGAAGCGCGCGATGGAGCTCCTCAAGCGCGTGGGTGTCGACTCGCAGGCCAACAAGTACCCTGCCCAGCTCTCCGGCGGCCAGCAGCAGCGCGTGGCCATCGCCCGCGCCCTCGCGATGGATCCGAAGGTCATGCTCTTCGACGAGCCGACCTCCGCGCTCGATCCCGAGATGATCAAGGAAGTCCTCGACACGATGGTCGCGCTGGCGAAGGCCGGCATGACGATGGTCGTGGTCACCCATGAGATGGGCTTCGCCCGTACGGCCGCCGACCGGGTCGTCTTCATGTCCGACGGGCAGATCCTCGAGGAGAACACTCCCCACGAGTTCTTCGACAACCCTCAGACCGACCGTGCGAAGGACTTCCTCGCGAAGATCCTCAAGCACTGAATCACCCCCGTACCCCATCTTCGGAACCGAACGACCGGAGCCGCGTCCGCGGCGCTCGTGAAGGCAAAGGGAGAAGTCATGAAGATCCGTAGGACCAAGATCGCGGTGATCGCCGCAGCAGCAGCGCTCGCACTCGCCGGCTGCGGCGACGCGGGCGACGACGACGGCGGTGATGGCGACGGCGGCAGCGGTGGCGGATTCAGCCCCGAGGTCGTCTCGGACGCCTCGTTCGACGACGGCACTCGCACGGCGGAGATCGCCGATGCAGGCACCGTGAAGATCGGCGTGAAGTTCGACCAGCCGGGCATCGGGTTCAAGTCGGCCACGTCCGACACCCCGGAAGGCTTCGACCCCAACATGGGCAAGATCCTCGCGGCGAAGCTCGGCATCGAGCCCGACAAGATCGAGTGGGTCGAGACGATCTCCGACAACCGCGAGCCGTTCCTCCAGAACAGCACCGTCGACTTCGTGATCGCCTCGTACTCGATCACCGACGAGCGTCGCCAGGTCGTCGGCCAGGCAGGCCCGTACTACGTGACCGGCCAGCAGCTCCTCGTCGCCGCCGACGACGACTCGATCAACGGCCCGGACGACCTCAGCGGCAAGAAGGTCTGCTCGGTCACCGGTTCGACCTCGATCAAGACGGTCGAGGAGGAGTACGGTGCGACGCCGGCCGGCTTCGACACGTACTCCGAGTGCGTCGAGCAGCTCCAGTCCGGCTCGGTCGACGCGGTGACCACCGACGGTGCGATCCTCGCCGGATATGCGGCTGAGGACCCGGACAACCTCAAGGTCGTCGGAGAGCCGTTCTCCGAGGAGCGCTACGGCATCGGCTACAACAAGGACGCCGCCGGGATGTGCGAGTTCATCAACGAGACGCTCGAGGGCGCGTTCGAGGACGGCGAGTGGGAGGCGGCGTTCGACGACTCCCTCGGCAAGGGTGGCATCGACCTGCCCGAGACGCCGACGCCTGATCCCTGCCCGTGACCTGACCGGGTGACGGGGTCGGTATCGGCCGGCCCCGTCACCCGTTCTGCTTGCCCGTTACTTTCCATCCCCGACTCCGTGAGGAGGTGCACGTGGACGCTTTGACCGAGAACTGGGACCTTGTTCTCGACGGTTTCGTGAAGACCCTCCAACTCCTCGTCGGAGCCGGCGCGCTTGCACTGGTCATCGGCACCCTCGTCGCCCTCTTCCGGGTCAGCCCCGTCCCCGTGCTGCGCGGCACCGGCACGGTGTACGTCACGATCTTCCGCAACAGCCCGTTGCTGGTGCTGCTACTCATCACCTACTACGGCCTTCCGCAGCTCGGGATCAACCCGAGCTTCTACTGGAAGGTCGTCCTCGCGATGGGGCTCTACACCGGCGCGTTCGTCGCCGAGTCGCTCCGGTCGGGGATCAACGGCATCCCGCTGGGCCAGGCTGAGGCTTCCCGCTCGCTCGGCTTCACCTTCGGCCAGACGATGACGCAGGTCGTGCTGCCGCAGTCGTTCCGCAACGTCGTCCCGCCGCTGGCGAGCGTGTTCATCGCGCTCACCAAGAACACGTCGCTGGCGTCGTCGTTCGGTGTCGCCGAAGCCACCTTCCGGATGAAGGGCCTCAACAACGACTACGCCACCGAGCGCGTGGTGATCTTCCTCGGGATCGCCCTCGGCTACGTCATCATCGTCGAAGCGATCTCGTTCGGCGCCGCCATGCTGGAGCGACGCTGGAGGGCTGAGCGATGACCAAGAGCACCGTCCTGTACGACGCGCCCGGCCCGCGGGCACTGCGTCGCTATCGCCTGATCGGCGCCATCGCGGTCGTCGCCCTGATCGCCCTCGCGTACGTCGTCGTCAAGGTCCTGTACGACAACGGACAGCTCGAGTACGAGGGGGTGTGGGAGCCGTTCGTCACCCCGGCCTACATGGAGATCATCTGGCAGGGGCTGCTCAACACCCTCAAGGCCGCGGTCTTCGCCATCCTCGGCGCACTCGTGTACGGCGTGCTGTTCGGGATCGGCAAGCTGTCAGACCACCGGCTCATCCGCTGGCCGTCCTGGCTGGTGGTCGAGTTCTTCCGCGCCGTGCCGCTCCTTCTCCTCATCATCTTCAGCTGGGCGTTGCTGGACCAGCAGGTCGACGCAGCGTTCTACGCCCTCGTCGCCGGCCTGATCCTCTACAACGGGTCGGTCCTCGCCGAGGTGTTCCGGGCCGGCATCAACGCCGTCCCCAAGGGTCAGGCCGAGGCGGCGTACGCCCTGGGAATGCGCAAGTCCCAGGTCATGGGCAGTGTCCTCATGCCGCAGGCCGTCCGGATCATGCTGCCGTCGATCATCAGCCAGTGCATCGTCGCGCTGAAGGACACGTCGCTCGGGTTCGTCATCCTGGCGCCGGGGCTCACCACCGTCGGCCGCGACATCTATCGCGAGTACAAGAACTACCTCGCGACGGCGCTCGTGCTGCTCCTGATCTATCTCGTCATCAACCTGCTGCTCGACTGGCTCGGCCGCTGGGTCGAGCGCAAGTACTCCGGCGGGCACAAGCTGAATGTCACTGCGGTCGGCGTGCTCGGCGAGGAGGAACGGCAAGCGCGTGCCGAGGTCGAGGCGGCACGCCAGGCGGCAACCAAGGGCGGCGCCGGCACCGGCGCCGGCGGCTACCAGTAACCGCCTCCTCTCAGCGGACGTAGACGCTGCCGTCGAAGTTGAGCATGCCTGCAGACTCGAGCCCGATGGTGGTCTCGCTGTTCTCGTCGTCGTCGGCGTGGGTCTCCACGTCGACGGCGGCGATCTCGGCCACCGGGATCGCGTGCACCTGCGCCGTACGGATGCCGTTGCCGGAGCGGTCGGTCAGCACGCCGTCCTCGAGGAAGAGGAACCCGTCGCGCAGCCCGAGGATCCGTGCGTACTCGTGCAGCTCACGGCTGCCGTCGACGCGGCGTACGGACAAGGTGCAGTAGGCGTTGGTCACGCCGCCCAGTGTCGCACCCTGGTCAACGGCTCGGTGCGGGCGTGACCCAGAGGTGGATGACCCCCTCGACGACCCGCGTGCCGTCGTCGCGGGTCGCGTGCACGGCGACGTCGACCTCGGGTGCCTTCGCCCAGTCCGCCTCCGTCGTCTCGGCGACGCACACGAGGTCGCTGGTCGACTTCGCGAGGTACGAGACGTCCATACCCTTCGGCAGCCACCGGTAGCCGTCCGGCACGGTCGCCTCTGCGAGCAACCCCATGGCCGCCTCGAGGCCGTTGCACACCGCGATCGCGTGGACGGTGCCGATGTGGTTCTTGACCGACCACCGCTTCGGCAGGACGAGCTCGGCGCGGTGCTGGCGCATCTCGGTCACCCGCGGGTGGATGGTGCGGAAGTACGGGGCTTTGAGACTGAACGCCAGGCTGAACAGGCGGTCACCGAGCGGTAGGGATGTGAAGCGCTTGTACATGGCCAGCGTCGAGTTCATAGGCGGCACGCTAGCAGGTTTGTTACTCACGGGTAACTGACGGTTGGCGCATCGTCAGCGGCGATGCGGCACACGATCTGCGCGTACTCCTCCCCTGGGACCTGGATCCACTGGCGCTGGGTGAAGCCGAGCTTGTCGAGGACCCGCAGCGACGCCGCGTTGCGGGCATCGGGGCACGCCACGAGCCACGGCGCGTCGGGATGGTCGCGCCGCACCACCTGCCGCAGGTACTGCGCGATCATCCGCGTGCCCAGCCCGCGCCCGATCCTGTCCGGATCCCCGATCAGGTAGTCGAACCCGACCGCACCCGGCAGCTGGACGCGTACGGCCAGCTCGTCCTCGGCGTCGATCGGGAAGTCCTGCACCTGAGCGACCGGCTCACCGTCCTCCTCCACCACCCACATGCGTGTCGGGTGATCGCCGTGCAGCCGATCGCCGTACCGGTCCATCGCGTCCTCGACGTTGCTGGGCGGATCGCGGAACCAGCGAAGGACGTGCGGCTCGTGACGCCACCGCACCAGCAGACCGAGGTCGTCCTCGCGCATCCGGCGGAAGGCGATCGTGCCGTCTCCGCTCTCAGACATGACCCGAGGCTACGACGCCCCGTAACCTCGGGGAATGGGACGCCCCGCGCTCCTTCTCGCCACGGCCGTGCTCGCGGCCGGGTGCACCGCTGCGCCACCCGACGAGCCGTCCGAGCCAACCACACCGGTCCGGACCACCGTTTCCCCCGATCCCGTCACGCCGCCGGAGCCTGCCGAGGACTCCCGCATCCTCGTCACGCACCACCACTCCCCTCTGCGCGTGCTGTCGACGGACGGCGCCGTACGCCTTCTCGGCTCGGGAAGCCTGTCAGGGCTCCGCCTGATCACCGACCGTTCTGACGTCCCGTCCGCCGAGTTCCTCGCCGACGCCGCGGCGGTGATGACGCGGGTGAGGAGCGACCCGGCCGTTGTGGGGTACGTGCCGGTGTCCGCCGTCGACGAGACCGTCCGCGCCGTGCGGGTGGGCAGCGTCGAACCGCTGCTCGATCCCGCCGCGTACCCGCTGCGCAGCGAGACCGCATCGCCCGACCCCGAGATCGTCACGCTCGCGGTCACCGGCGACATCATGCTGGGACGCAGAGTGGGTGCGTACCTCGACCGTGCCGGTGATCCGACTGCGGTGTTCCGCCCGTTCGCGGAACGGCTCGCCGCCGCGGACATCACCGTCGGCAACCTCGAGTCGACGCTTTCGCAGCGCGGTTCGCCGACGCAGGGTGGCGACTCGTTCGGTGCGGATCCCTCCGTACGGCGGGGTCTGCGCGCCGCCGGCTTCGACGTCATCGGACTCGCCAACAACCACCTCGGCGACTTCGGGCCTCAGGCGATGCGCGACTCGTTCGATCGCCTTCGCGCCGGCGGTCTGCCGTACGTCGGCGCGGGCCGCGACCGCGCCGAGGCGGAACGCCCGCTGGTCGTCGAGCGCGGTGGGACGATGGTGGGGTTCATCGCTGTGGACTCGATCGGAGAGACGCCCGCCGCAACAGCCTCCCGACCGGGCACCAGCCGGCTCGACATGCCGCCTCGTACCGGCCCGATGGACGAGGTGCGGCTGGCGCGGCTCGAACGGCAGGTACGTCAGTTGGCCGGCGAGGTCGACACGGTGGTCGTGATGACGCACTGGGGCACGCAGTACACCAACGTGCCCGAGGCCTCCCAGCGCCGCGTCGCCCGGGTCGTGGCGCGCGCCGGTGCCGACGTCGTGGTGGGCGGGCATCCGCACTGGCTACAGGGACTCGAGCAGATGGGCGACACGCTTGTCGTGCACTCGCTCGGCAACTTCGTCTTCGACATGGACTTCCAGCGGCGCACACGCGAAGGCGCGGTGCTCGAGCTGGTCCTGTGGGACGGAGAGGTGAAGGGCGCACGGCTCGTCCCGTACGTGATCGACGGCAGCTTCACGCCACGCCCGGTGCGGGCGGGGCGGGCCGAACGCGTCCTCGCCACCGCCTGGGAGACCAGCCGCGGCCCGTACGCCCTCCCCTGAGCGCCCTCTCGTCCCCGATTTGTGCAGTTCGACAAGGAATGGGGCGCCTCAATCCTTGTCGAACTGCACAAATCGGGGACGGGGCGGCTACTGGAGCCAGCGCCAGGTGATCGTGGCGACGCGTTGGAGCTGGCGATCGTCGACGACCCGCGGGAGATCTCCCGCGGAGTGGTATCCGGCGTACGGGATGCTGCCGAGTCGCGCCGCCGGGATGTCCGCCTTCTCGTACGACCAGTGGTCGCTCGCGCGGTCCTCGCAAGTGGCCGTCGGGATGCCGCCGGCAGCGTCGACGAGCGAGCGGACCACGCGGCCATTGCTCGTCCCGCCGTCGCACACCGGGACGGACGGTCCACGGACCCCTACGCGGTCGAGCGACACCATCGCCCGCAGTGCGCGGCGTTCAGCGGCCGTCATCGCTGCAACCCGGTGCTGCGATCCGAAATGGTGGAGGTCGTCGCCTGGGCCACGTGGCTCCTCCGCTCCGAAGGCGACGAACCGGACGGGCAACCGACTTCCGTACGTCGCCGCCAGCCGCCCCAGCTCTCGGACCACCGCAACGCCTGACGCGTTGTCCTCTGCGCCCGGTGACACTGCGACGGTGTCGAGGTGCGCGCCGACGACGAGGTGCGGACGGGCAGGGTCGAAGCCGGGCGGGTCGGCAATGACGTTCATCGATCGGCCGGCCTCGACCGGCACACCCCACGAGTCTCCGCCCGGCACGCGGAACATCTCCTGCGAGACCGTGTAACCGAGCCCGCGCATCTGGTCGCTGAACCACGTCGCGGCCTCCCGGAAAGAAGCCGACGTGGCGAGACGCGGGCCGATCTCACCCGCGAGGTGACGCACTGCGGCGCGCATCGCGGCGACGTCGACAGCGGGTTGCTCGGGCTTGGGAGTGCCGCTCGACGGACCGCCGAGGCCTGGCTCTCCGGGCGTCGGTGTGTCTCGTGGGGCAACGCCTCCGGGCGAGCCGGGGCCATCCGAGCTCGCCGACGAGGTCGCCGGAGCCGGGCCGGGAGACGTCGGCTCACCGCTGGGCCCGCCCCCGCTGCACGCACTCAGGAGGAGCAGGCACGAGACACCGGCAACGACACCACGCACTCCCCCATGCTGGCACGGCGTCACGCGCGGTCAGGCGTCGTCGTCCCAGTCGCCGGCGTCGAACGAGTCTTCGGCGGCGCCGATCTCCTCGCGGACGATCCGGTAGGCGAGTCCAGGGCCGTAGCCCTTGCGCCCAAGCGCACCGACGAGCCGCCGAACCTTGACCTGCTCCTCGAGGTTGCGCATCGAGCGCAACTTCTTGCGGACGACAGCGCGCGCCGCGGCCTCCTCCGACTCCGGATCGATGGTGTCGATCGTGTCGCGCACGATCTCGTCGTCGATGCCCTTGCGGCGGAGCTCGAGCGCGAGTGCACGACCGGCGAGACCGCGCGTCTGCTGCCGGGAGCGCACCCACAGCTGGGCGAACTCCTCGTCGTCGACGAGCCCGACGGCCTCGAAGCGGTCGAGCATCTGGTCGGCGATCTCGTCCGGCACGTTGCGCCGGGCGAGCTGTGCGGCCAGCTCGGCACGCGAGCGCGGCTGCTCAGCGAGTCGGTCGAGCAGGATCTTGCGGGCGACGACCTCGTGATCCGGCTCCGGACCGAGGTCACGCTCGGCGTCGGGCTCGGGATCCCGGCGACGCCAGGACCCCGAGCGCTGCGTGCGCGCCATGGTCAGAAGTCGACCGTGGCCTTCTCGGCCTTGGCACCCTTGACCGCGCCGACCACCGGGACCACAGGATCGGCGGGGTCGTCGACCGCGGCGCCGATGCCGAGGTGCTCCATGATCTTCTTCTCGAGCTCGTCGGCGAGGTCGGGGTTGTCGCGCAGGAAGCTGCGCGCGTTCTCCTTGCCCTGGCCGAGCTGATCGCCCTCGTACGTGTACCAAGCGCCGGCCTTGCGGACGAAGCCCGCGTCGACGCCCACGTCGAGGAGGCTGCCCTCGCGGCTGATGCCCTGGCCGTACATGATGTCGAACTCGGCCTGCTTGAACGGCGGGGCCATCTTGTTCTTGACGACCTTGCAGCGGGTGCGGTTGCCCACCATGTCGGTGCCGTCCTTGAGCGTCTCGATGCGTCGGACGTCGAGGCGGACCGAGGCATAGAACTTGAGCGCCTTGCCACCGGTCGTGGTCTCCGGCGAGCCGAACATGACGCCGATCTTCTCGCGGAGCTGGTTGATGAAGATCGCGGTCGTGCCGGCGCCGTGGAGCGCGCCGGTGAGCTTGCGCAGCGCCTGGCTCATGAGGCGGGCCTGCAGACCGACGTGGCTGTCACCCATCTCGCCCTCGATCTCGGCACGGGGCACGAGCGCGGCGACGGAGTCGATGACGATGATGTCGAGCGCGCCGGAGCGGATCAGCATGTCGGCGATCTCGAGCGCCTGCTCGCCGGAGTCCGGCTGCGAGACGAGAAGGGCGTCGGTGTCGACACCGAGCGCCTTGGCGTACTCGGGGTCGAGCGCGTGCTCGGCGTCGATGAACGCCGCGATGCCCCCGGCCTTCTGCGCGTTGGCGACCGCGTGCAGCGCCACCGTCGTCTTGCCGGAGGACTCCGGCCCGTAGATCTCGACGATGCGGCCGCGCGGGAGCCCGCCGATGCCGAGAGCGATGTCCAAGGAGGTCGCCCCGGTGGGGATGACCTCGATCGGGATCTTGCCACGCTCACCGAGGCGCATCACCGATCCCTTGCCGTGCGAACGCTCGATCTGCGCCATCGCGGCGTCGAGTGCCTTGTCGCGGTCCTTCGGTGCGCCCTTGCCCGGGTCAGCAGCCATCAGCGTGGTCCCTTCACATCTCTTGTGTCCGCCGGTCGTCTACGACGGTAGGGATCGGCACCGACACTTCGTGCGACTCGCACGAGTGCTGGGGAAACCGGGCCCGTCCGTCGACCTGGGGACGACTCTAGTCCGAACACCTGTTCGACGCGACTACCGACACGCCGCGTGTCGGTAGTCGCGTCGAACGCGTGCGCGTGCGGTCAGACGACGGCTGCGAAGCGGTCCCACACCCGGTGCAGCGCCATGTCCTCCTGGACGCGGGCGAGCACCTCGGCACCGGTCTCGCCGCGGACGATGCCCGGCCCACCGGCGCACCCGGCGGCGTCGAGCACGGCGCCCCCACCGCCCCAGGCGCCGATGACCTTGGCGTGCCGGAAGCACTCCTCGACCAGCAGCACCACGCGTGGGTCGATGGAGACCGTGTCGGCCGCGCCCGCCTTCGCGTCGCGCAGCGGCAGCGCGTCCGGTGCCGGCACCGGGGCCCCGGCGATCAGAACGGCGTCGAACTCCACCGACCGAGCGGTCGCGAAGGTGCGCTGCGCGGCGATCCCCTCGCCCAGCATCCCGCCGTGGGGACCGATCACGAGCGGAACCATGCCGGCCTCGAAGACCGCCGTACGAACCTCGTCGACGCCGGACAGGTCGCCGTCGGGGTCGACGACGATGCCGACCATGCGGCCGTCGGGCGGCCACGCCTCACCGACCTGGGACAGGGCGGGGCTGGGGGCGGGATCGAGCAGCGGGATCGTCGGCGACGGCGCAGGCAGGCCGAGGCCCGTGGCGACCTCCTCGCAGAGCACCGGGTCGATGTTCGCCAGGCACTGCAGCTGGCGCTCCTTGATCGCCTGGTCGTAGCACTTGCCCAGCTCGAAGGCGTAGGCGCGGATGATGTGCTCCTGCTCCACCCGCGACATGCTCAGCCAGAAGAGCCGCACCTGGCTGAAGTGGTCGTCGTACGACGCGGGTTGGGCGCGCACCTTGGTGCCCTCGGCCACCCGGACGGCGAGGTGCTCGAAGGAGCCGTCCACCTCGGCACCGGCCTGGAACGGGCAGCCGCCGTCCAGCGAGTTCGGACGGTACGGCGCCACGCCGGCGTGCACCGCGTGCTGGTGGAAGCCGTCGCGGAGCATGTCGTTGACCTCGGAGTGCGGCCGGTTGACGGGCAGCTGGTTGAAGTTGGGCCCGCCGAGGCGGGTCAGCTGCGTGTCGACGTACGAGAAGAGGCGCGCCTGCACCAGCGGGTCGTCGGTGGCGTCGATCCCGGGCACGAGATGGCCGACGTGGAAGGCGACCTGCTCGGTCTCGGCGAAGAAGTTGGTCGGGTTCGCCGTGAGGACCATCAGGCCGACGGGCTGCACCGGCGCCAGCTCCTCGGGCACGATCTTCGTCGGGTCGAGAAGGTCGATGCCCTCGAAGACCTGCTCGGGGTTGTCGGGGAAGACCTGAAGGCCCAGCTCCCACGCGGGATACGCGCCGGACTCGATCGCGTCGTAGAGGTCGCGCCGGTGGAAGTCCGGGTCCATCCCGCTGATCATCTGCGCCTCCTCCCACGTGAGGGAGTGCACGCCGAGCTGCGGCTTCCAGTGGAACTTGACCAGCGAGGTCTCCCCCGCCGCGTTCTCGACCCGGAAGGTGTGGACGCCGAAGCCCTCCATCATCCGGTACGACCGCGGGATCCCGCGGTCGGACATGTTCCACATGGTGTGGTGCTGGGCCTCGGTGTGCAGGGACACGAAGTCCCAGAAGGTGTCGTGCGCGCTCTGCGCCTGGGGGATCTCCCGGTCCGGGTGCGGCTTGCCGGCGTGGATGACGTCGGGGAACTTGATGCCGTCCTGGATGAAGAACACCGGGATGTTGTTGCCGACGAGGTCGAAGTTGCCCTCGGGCGTGTAGAACTTCGTCGCGAAGCCGCGCGTGTCGCGGACCGTGTCGGCCGAGCCGCGTGATCCCAGCACGGTCGAGAAGCGGACGAACGTCGGCGTCTCGGCACCCTCGCGCAGGAACGCGGCCCTGCAGATCGCGTCGGCGGTTCCGTAGCCCACGAAGACGCCGTGCGCGCCCGCCCCACGTGCGTGCACCACACGCTCGGGGATCCGCTCGTGGTCGAAGTGGGTGATCTTCTCCCGCAGGTGGTGGTCCTGGAGCAGCGTCGGGCCACGCTCGCCTGCCTTGAGCGAGTGGTCGGTGTCGCGCAGGCGTACCCCGGTCGAGGTCGTCAGGTACTTCTCCTGCTGCGCGCGAGCCGTCAGCGGCGCGCCGGTCTCGACGCCCGTGGCGGTACGGGTGGCGGGCGCACTCTGGTCGGGCTTCGGCGGGAGCGGCTCACGCGGTTCGGTGGGCTCAGCAAGGCTGGCGGGCTCTGGACCCGGCGCCCCGGGGATCGTGGGCTCCGTGCCGCCAGCGAGGCCGTGCACGACCCGGTCGAAGGTCTCCTTGGCCAGCTGCTTGAGATCCATGTCTCTCCTCGTCGGTCGAAAGGGCGTGCCGGTCGTACGCGGGAGCGGTACCCGCTCACGGTTCCTGCACACACGCGACGGCCGAACATCTCCGAGGTCGACCGTGGCTCACGTGCCGGCGCGGCGCCCGCGTCGGGCTCGCACCCCGGACCACACCAGGACGACGGCGGCGGCTCCCGCGGTCAGGCACATCCACGCCGTCCCGTACGAGCGGTCGAGCAGCGTCGCGTTCTCGTCGCCACCGCCCTGACCGGACAGGACCGGCAGCGCCATCACCGTCACGGTCCCCCAGACGAGACCGACGAGTGCCGCCGGCAGCCGCGCGGGCTGCGGGAGGAGCCGTACGAGGAGCAGCGACACCAGCACGACGAGGGGCGCGAGCACGGCATCGTGCGCGAGCACCCCGCCGCCCAGCCAGAGCACGGCGGAGACGAGCTGGCCGAGGTCCAGCCGCAGGAGCAGCCACGCGCCGTACGCCGCGGCCGCAACCCCCCCGACGCCCACGCCCCACCGCGTCCCGCTCACGTCCGCACCTCCAGACGGGTGACCCACTTCGTCTGCCGGACTCCCGGCCGGTTCGGGGCGATCAGCCGGCACGGCCAGCCGTGGTCCAGGTCGAGCTCCTCCCCGTTGAGGCGCAGCGCGAGCAGCGTTCGCGGGTCCGCGGCGAACGCGGGCGGCAGGTCGGACGTCCCGAACGCCCGGCGCGTCTGGAGCGAGCTGACGTGGACCTCGGACGACGCGGGGGCGCCGACCATCGCCAGCAGCGTGCGCACGGGCACTCCCGTCCACTCGGCCGAGCGGCTCCACCCCTCCACGCAGGCGATCGGCAGGACGCGGGTGGTCTGCGGGAGTGCCGTCAGGTCGTCGAGCGTGAACGTACGGCGGGTGTCGCCGTGGACGACCTCCAGCTGCCACCCGGTCGGGCGTGCGACCCCGGCCTGCGCTGCCGTACGGTTCACCGGCAGCCCTTGAGGGCCGTCACCGCTGCGGACGGCGAGCACCGAGACCCTGCGCAGCCACGGCACCGTCTGGCCGGCGGTCAGGACGACGGCCAGACCCGCCGCGACACCGGCGGCGACCAGGACGCTGCGGCGCGTCCGGGCGTCCTCCGCCGACTCGGACGACCCAAGCGGCACTGTCGTCCCGCCCTCTCGCGCGTAGGCCGCTCGGATCGCCGGCCACTTCACCGCGAGGTGGAGGAGCAGCGCTCCGATCGCGATCCAGGCGACGGCGTAGTGGGTGGCCCGGAACGAGAACGCCCACGGGTACCACTGGACGATGTTCGTCAGGCCGCTCGCGAGCTGGAAGATCGCGGCGGCGACGAGCGCGAGGATCGAGAGCCGTTCGAGGGCGTGCAGCGCCAGCGCACCGGTGCCGCGCGGCGGTCGCAGGAACAGCCGCGGGTAGACCGACCAGAGCTTGACCAGCAGCAGGGGCACCGCGGCGGTGCCGGCGATGACGTGCACGCCCTGCGTCACCCGGTACAACCAGGCCGGATCGACGGGCAGGGTCAACCATCCGGGCGTCGTCTGCTGGAGGTGGCTCCACAGTCCGGTGAGGAAGCAGATCGTGAACGCGATCCCGAGCCAGGTCCCCACGCGCGCCGTGGTTCTCGACCCCCGCCCCCGCGTCGGGAAGTCCTCCACCCGCGGCAGCCGCACTCCCGTCACTCCCCCCGGGTGATCACGGCGACGTGCCGGCCGTCGTGCTCGTGGACCGCGCGGACGACCATGCCGGCGCGGTGGGCCACGTCCGTGACGCCCACGATGCTGACGCGAGCCCACGGGAACGGCGCGCTCTCGCAGCCGCGGACGCGCAGGCGTACCCAGTGGGTCCGGGAGGCCGTGCCGTGGGGCTCCACCTCGGCTAGGAGGGTCCCCCGGGGGTGGAGCAGCTCGGCGACGCGCCGGAGCAGGCGTACGGGGTCGCCGCCGATCCCGATGTTTCCGTCGGCCAGCAGCGCGTGTCGCCATGTCCCCGCACCGGGAACGGCGTCGAAGACGTCGCGGCACAGCGCCGGTGCCCCACGCGTGCGAGCCTGCCGGACCGCCTCCGCCGAGACGTCGACCCCGAGCGCTGGGACACGACGGCGGGTGAGGGCGTGCGTGAGTCGCCCCGGGCCGCAGCCGACGTCGAGCGTCGCCCCGGTGCACGGCCGCACGAACAGCGAGTGGTCGGCCGCGTCCGCCTCGCCCTTCCACCGGTCGACGGGGAGCGGGACGACCGCGCCGTCGGCAGTGACGACCTCGGCTCGCGGAGCCGCGAAGAGGTCGTCGAGCACGGCGCGTTCTGGTGCACGCTCGTCGAGCGTCATCGGACCTCCCCGGTGTCCCGGCTCGGGACTGGCTCACGCTGGCTGGCGATCCGTTGCACGACGCGCGCGGCGCGGGTGCCCGGCGCCGTACGGGCGAGCTCGAGCGCGTCCTCCCACGTGTCGACGTCGGCGAGCCGACCGGCCTCGGCGACACGGGCTCCTGCGGACACCAGAGCCTCGTACGTCCGTGCCCCCGTGTCCGGTCGCGACATCGGCACGTCGACGAGCACCCGGGCCCAACGCGGTTCCCGGACTCCGAGCGCCCACCAGCCGCCGTCCTCGGCGTGGCCGAGCACGGCGTCGGAGTCGACGAGGAGGTCGGCGACCCGGACCAGGTCCGCAGACGTCACCTGAGGCGTGTCGGTGCCGATCTGCACGACCCCTTCCCCGGCGTCGGCGTCGGCGTGCGCGTGGACCAGCCGCTCCGCGAAGGTGTCGCCCCGCTGCCTGGCCGTCCGGTGCGGCGCGCACGCCGCGGCGATCTCCGCGCCCTGCACGGCGTGGTCGAGGTCGCCCGCCATCGCGAGCACGACCGGCCACCCGGTCGCTGCCGCGGCGTCGAGCGTGTCGAGGAACGCCGCCGCCGCGAACGTCGCTGCGCCCTCGGCGCCGGTACGGGCGGCGAGGCGCGTCTTCGCGCGTCCCGGCTCGGGTGCCTTCGCCACGACGAGCAGCGTCGGGGACCTCATCGCATCACCTTCGCGAAGTCGACCGCCGTACGGAGGGTGCCGCGGACGGAGCCGCTCACCTTCGACCGGGTCCCGGCGGCCCGCTCGCGGTAGGCGATGTCGTGCTCCTCGACCGTCCAGCCGGCTCGCGCGGCGCCGAGCATCAGCTCCAGCGGATAGCCGAACCGGCGGTCACGCACGTCCAGCGCGACCAGGGCATCGCGCGGGCACACCCGCATCGGGGCCAGGTCGTGGACCGGCAGCCCGGTCGAGCGCCGGATCCACCAGGCCAGCGCGGTCGTGCCGGCACGGGCGTGCCACGGCCACACGCCCCCCGACACCGGGCGCCGGCGGCCGAGCGCCATCGTCACGCGGCCGGCCAGCACGGCGTCGAGCATCGGGTCCAGATCGGCCGCATCCATCGACGCGTCCCCGTCCATCACGGCGACGTACGGCGCGCTGGCGGCCGCGACGCCGGCGGCGACGGCAGCGCCGTACCCCGCGACCGGCTCGTCGACGGTGCGCGCTCCGAGCCGTCGGGCGACCCCGGCCGTGCCGTCGCGCGACCCGTTGTCCACCACGATCACGGCGAACCGGTCCGGCACCCGCGCGAGCACGGTCGGCAGCGCCAGCGCCTCGTCGCGGCACGGCACGACGAGATCGCAGACGGGTTCGGCAGCCATGTCTCGACCGTAGGCCGAAGTCGCCTCCGTGACCGACCGTCAGGCGGTGACGAACCCGTGACGTCCCGTGCCGCACGGTGCCCTCGACCCCGGGTGCAGGGCCTACGGTGGACGGGTGACCAGCCTGGACGCGCGCCGTACCCGCACCGCGCTGGTAGGTGCCGCGATCGGCGTCGTCCTGGTCGCCGCGGCGATGGCGTGGCCCGCGATCACGGGCATCTTCGTCCACAACGGCATCTCGGGCCTCCCCCGATTCCCTCCGTTGCACGCGAACTGGTCGCCGCGCGTGACCGCGACCTCGTGGCTGCCCGTCGTCGTCGCCGCGGTCATCCTTCTGGTGTGGCCGCGCGTGGTCGCGCTCCGCTGGCCGGCGTACCTGCTCGCGCTCGTCGTGGCGGCGTGGAGCTGGACGATGTCGCTCGCGCTGGTCGACGGCACCGACGGACTGGGGCGGGTGTTCACGCGACGTGGCGAGTACGTCGCGGACGCGCAGGCGGTCGGTGACGTCTCCTCGATGCTCTCCGGCTTCGTCGACCGCATCCCGCTCGACGCGGCGGACAACTGGGGCATCCACGTCGCGGGCCATCCGCCAGGTGCGCTGCTGGTGTTCGTCGGGATCGACCGCGCCGGCATCACCGACCCCGCGCTGATCGGGCTGGTCGTGGTGACCCTCGGCTGCACCGCGTTCGCGGGCGCCGCGATCGCCGTACGCCGCCTCGCCGGTGAGCACTGGGCGCGGCGCGCCGGAGTGTGGTGGGTGCTGCTGCCCGCGGCGGTGTGGGTCGGCGTCAGCGGCGACGCGATCTTCATGGCGGTCTCGGCCTGGGGCCTCGCCCTGCTCGCGGTCGCCCTGACCGCCCGCAGCACGGGCGCGGAGGTCGCGGCCGGGCTGGGAGCCGGTGTCCTGCTCGGGGCGACGGTCTACCTCTCGTACGGCTTGGTGCTGCTCGCCGTCCCGGCGCTGGCCGTGGTCGTCCTCGCACGTCGGTTCCGTCCCGTGGTCTGGGTGCTCGCCGGTGCACTCCTCGTGGTCGCGACGTTCACGGCGGCGGGCTTTGCCTGGTGGGAGGCGTACGGGGTGCTGCACGAGCGCTACTACGACGGCGTCGCCGCCGACCGGCCGTACGGCTACTGGGTCTGGGCGAACCTCGCGGCGTGGACCTTCGCGATCGGGCTGGCCGGCTGGGCGGGGCTGGCCGAGGCCGTACGGTCGCTCGCGCACCGCCCACGCGCAGGACACGGCACCGTCGCGGTGTCGGTGCTTGCGCTCAGCGGGCTCGCCTGCGTCGTCCTCGCGACGTTGTCCGGCATGAGCAAGGCGGAGGTCGAGCGGATCTGGCTCCCCTTCTCGCTGTGGGCGGTGCTCGGCGCGAGCCTGCTCGGACCACGGCTGCGGCACGTGCTCGTGATCGCGCAGGTGGTCACCGCGCTGGCGGTGCAGCACCTGCTGCTGACGAGGTGGTGAGGCCCGTGGACGAGGGGACGCACGTGCTCGTGGTCGAGGACGATCCCGCAGTGCGCGACGTCGTCCGGCGCTACCTCGAGCGCGACGGCCACCGCGTGTCGACCGCGGCCGACGGCGAGACGGGCCTGCTGCTCGCCCGGACGGAGTCGCCCGACCTCGTCGTCCTCGACCTCATGCTCGGCGGCATCGACGGCGTCGAGGTGTGCCGCCGGCTGCGCGCCGAGCAGGTGTACGTGCCGGTCGTCATGCTCACCGCCCTCGCCGACGAGGACCACCGCATCACGGGACTGTCGGTCGGCGCCGACGACTACGTCACGAAGCCGTTCAGCGTCAAGGAGCTCGCGCTGCGGGTGCAGGCGGTCCTGCGGCGGGTCCGCGGCGGGCCGGTCGGCGTGACAGCCCCCGCTCCGACGCTGCGCGACGGCGACCTGGAGCTGGACCGCGTCGCCCGCGAGGTCCGTACGGCCGGGGCCCCGCTGGCGCTCACGCTGCGGGAGTTCGACCTCCTCGCCTTCTTCCTCGCGCACCCCGGCCAGGTGTTCTCGCGGACCGACCTGCTCGCCGAGGTGTGGGGCTGGGAGTTCGGCGACCACTCGACCGTCACCGTCCACGTGAAGCGCCTCCGGCACAAGATCGAGCCCGACCCGGCGAACCCGGCGCGTATCGTCACCGTGTACGGGCTGGGGTATCGCTACGACCTCGGAGGGAGCGACCGTGCTGACCGAGTCTGACCTGCGCGCCGTGCTCCTCGGGATCGCCTGCTCTCTCGCCGTCGTGGGAGCAGGGGCCCTCGCGCTGCGCGCCGTACGCCGCCGCGCGCTCGCCGTCTCGCTGATGCTCCTCACGCTGGTGCCGCTGCTCGCCATCGTGACCGGGGTCGCCGTGACGAGCGGGTTCATGTTCACCGCCGAGCTGCGGCGCACGGCGCTGGTCTGGATCGGCGTCGCCCTCGTCTGCATCCCGACGTCGGTGCTCCTCGGACGCGCGCTCGCCCGCCGGATCGTGTGGGAGCGCGAGGCCCTCTCGCGTGAGCGCGCAGCCGACGCGTCTCGCCGCGAGCTGATGACCTGGCTGAGCCACGACCTGCGGACCCCGGTCGCGGGCATCCGGGCGATGGCCGAGGCGCTCGAGGACGGGGTCGTCGAGAGTCCGGCCGACGTGCGGGCGTACGCCGTACGGATCCGCAGCGAGTCGGTCCGCCTCGGCCGGATGGTCGACGACCTGTTCGAGATGTCGCGGATCACGGCGCCCGCGTTCCGGCTGACCACCGAGCCGTTGTCGCTGAGCATGCTGGCGAGCGAGGTCGTCGCGTCGACCTCCGCGTACGCGGGCGCAAGGGACGTTCGTCTCGCGCACTCGGGCACGGACGCCGTCGTCGTCGCAGCGGCCGACGAGCTCGCCCGCGCCGTCGGCAACCTCGTGACGAACGCTGTACGCCACAGCGCCGCTGGCACGACGGTGACGGTCGCGACACGGGCGTCGGCGGGGGCTGGGGTCATCGACGTGGTCGACGCGTGCGGGGGCATCGACGAGGCCGAGATCCCGCACCTGTTCGACGCCGGCTACCGCGGCACCGCGGCGCGGGAGAACGACGCCGAGGACGAGACCGGGGCGGGGATGGGACTCGCGATCGCGCGCGGGCTGGTCCGGGCCCAGGGCGGTGAGGTGAGCGTCCAGAACGTCGCCGGGGGTTGCCGGTTCACCGTCCGGTTGCCGTTGCCGGCGGGGCTCGCGGAGGCGACGCCGGCCGAGCGAGCCCGCCGCGACGCCTGAGCGGGCGGCACCTCCGCGAGGGCGTCAGCGGGTCCGCAGGGGGTCCGTCGCGAGCTGCGCGAGCCCCTCCTCGGGCGCGACCTGCGCCGTGAAGCCGAGCTCGTCGCGCGACTTGGCCGGTGACGCGACCACGTGGCGTACGTCGTAAGGCCGGTACTCCCCCGTCACGACGGGTGACGCGCCGTCGGCGGCCGCCGCGAGCGTGCGTGCCATCGTGCCGAGCGAGACCGGGCGGCCGGAGGCGACGTTGTAGGCGTGCCGGCCGCTCCCGAGCGACCCGACGCGCTCGACGGCAGCGAGGTTGGCGCGGGCGACGTCACGGACGTGGACGAAGTCGCGCATCTGCCCACCGTCCTCGAACACCCTGGGTGCCTCTCCACGTGCCAGCGCCGACCGGAAGATCGCCGCGACCCCGGCGTACGGGGTGTCGGCAGGCATCCCGGGGCCGTACACGTTGTGATAGCGCAACGCCAGCGCCGACGCTCCCACCAGCCGGCACCACGCCGAGACGTAGTGCTCCTGCGCGACCTTCGACGCCGCGTACGCACTGGTGGGCGCGAAGGGCGTGTCCTCGTCGACGAGGCGCCACTCGACCGGTCCGCCGCAGACCGCGCAGCCGGGGTCGTACCGGCCGGCCTCCAGGTCGTCCTCGCGCCGCACGGCCGGGGAGACGTCGCCGTGCACGGCGCACGTGTAGCGGCCGTCGCCGTAGACGACCATCGAGGACGCCACGACGAGGGAGCCGACTCCCGCGCGCGTCATCGCGGCAAGGAGCACCGCCGTGCCGTGGTCGTTGTGGTCCGCGTACGCGGGGAAGTCCTGGGCATCGACCCCGTTGCCGACCATCGCCGCCTGGTGGCAGACCACGTCGACCCCGTCCAGCGCCGCGTCGACGTCAGCGGGCACGCGTACGTCGCCGCGCCGCGTGCCGTCAGGCGTCGAGGCGCCCGCGCCGTGAGCGAGCGGAAGCAGCAGGTCCAGCCCGACCACGTCGTGACCGGCATCGGTCAGGACGTCGACGACGTGCGAGCCGATGAACCCCGCTGATCCCGTGACCAGGACCCTCACGCCAGCCGCCTCACGGGAGCGCCAGCGGCAGGTCGAGCCCGTCGAGCGCGTGCGAGCAGTCGCAGTCGCGGTGGTCGTCGAGGGTGCCGACGACGTCGCGCAGCGCGTCGCGCAGGCCGCCGAGATGCTCGGCGAACACCCGCAGCACCTCCTGGTGGCTGACGGCCTCGGCCGCCTCCACGCCCGCGTCCAGGTCGGTCACGAGGGCGATGGTCGCGTAGCAGAGGGCGAGCTCGCGGGCGAGGACCGCCTCCGGGTGACCGGTCATGCCGATCACCGACCATCCCTCGCGGGAGTACCACTGCGACTCCGCCCGGGTGGAGAACCGCGGCCCGTCGATGACCACCAGCGTGCCGCCGTCGACAGCCTCGCCGGGAGCGCCTTCGCGGAGTGCGGACCGCAGACGCGGACAGTATGGGTCGGCGAACGAGACGTGGACGGCCCCGTCGTCGTAGTACGTCTGCGTCCGCGTGGTCGTACGGTCCACGAGCTGGTCCGGGACCACGAGGGTCCCCGGCCCGAGCTCGGGCTGCAGTCCACCGACCGCGCACGGCGCCAGCACCTGGCGTACGCCGACGCTGCGCAGCGCCCACAGGTTGGCCCGGTACGGCACGGCGTGCGCCGGGAAGCGGTGGCCCTCGCCGTGCCGCGGCAGGAAGGCGACCGGCCGCGGACCGGTCTCGGTGGGCACCGTCCCGATCGCGACCGGCGCGGACGGCGGGCCGTACGGGGTGTCGACCTCGACCTCGCGCACGTCGTCCAGGAAGGTGTAGAAACCGGTCCCGCCGATGACGGCGACCTCGGGCGTGGGCTGCTCGGCACTCATGCTGGCGAGTCTGCCAGCACCGCGGGTGCCGCGTCAGCGCTCGGACGGAGGCAGGTCGAGCGACTCCCACACCGCGCGCCACACCGTCTTCGGGGCGACCCCGGCGTCGAGCGCCTCGGAGACGGTACGGCCGCCGAGCTCGCCGAGCACCTGCTGGTCGGCCCACACCCTCGAGTAGCCCGCGCCGAGGTGCTGGTCCATGCGCTCCCAGAGCTCGCTGTGCCTCACCGGGCCAGTATGCGGGAGCGCTCCTCGTCGCCACCGCCGGCACCGGCGTCGCCGTCGGCAGCCACCGGGTCCGACCCGCCCTCGCGCACCCCGTACCGTTCCCACCACCGGAGCATCGGCCCCGGCGCCCACCAGTTCCAGCGCCCGAGCAGCTTCATGGTCGACGGCACCATGATCAGCCGGACGAGCGTGGCGTCGAGCAGGAGCGCGACGAGCATGCCGACACCGAGCATCTTCATGAAGACGATCCCCGACGTCGCGAAGGCGCCGATGACGACGGCCAGCAGCAGCGCGGCGCTCGTGATGATCCGCCCGGTCTTCTGGACGCCCGTCGCGACGGCGACCTCATTGTCGCCCGTGGCGTCCCACTGCTCACGGATCCGCGACAGCAGGAACACCTCGTAGTCCATCGACAGCCCGAAGAGGATCGCGAACATCAGGATCGGCTGCGTCCCGTCGAGATAGCCGAGCGACGTGAAGCCCAGCGGTCCCTCGAGGTGCCCGTCGGCGAAGATCCAGGTCACCACGCCGAACGCGGCGGTGATCGACACGATGTTCACCAGGACCGCCTTGATCGGCAGCACGACCGACCCGAAGGCGACGAAGAGCAGCACCAGCATCGACACCACGATCAACCCGATCATGAGCGGCAGCCGGTCGGCGATCGTGTCGAGCATGTCGCCGGTCTCCGCCGACGTGCCACCGATGTACGCGTCGGCGGGCGCATCCACGCCCCTGAGGTCGCGTACGAGGTCGCGTGATTCGCCGCTCTGCGCGGAGCCGTCCCAGACCACGTCGATCAACGTGCCGGACTCGGCGGCGCCCCCGTCGGCCGCCGAGCCCGCCCCGTCGCTCGTGCCCGCGACCGCCCGCGCCTGCGTCACGCCGTCGACGTTCCCGAGCGCGGCGACGTACGAGGCGACGTCGGCCTGGTCCTCGGTCGCGAGGAACACCTCGGCCTGCGAGGTCGCTCCCCCGAAGTCCGACTCGAGCTTCTCGGTCGCCACCCGGGACGGCGCGTCCGCGGGGAGCACCCGGTGGTCGACCCCGCCCCACGCGACGTTGAGGAACGGGCTCGCCAGCCCGAACAGCACCCCGGTGACCAGGACCAGGCTGATGACCGGTCGCGCCATCACGGCGTGGGCGAACCGCGCCCAGCCCTGGGACGGACGACGAGCGCGGCGCCGCCACGGCATCGCGCCGGCCTCGATCCTGCGCCCGAGCACCGCGAGCGTCGCGGGAAGGAGCGTCAGCGCAGCGACCATCGCGACGAGGACCGCCGCCACCCCTCCGTACGCCATGGAACGGAGGAAGGACTGCGGGAACACGAGCATCGCCGAGAGCGCCACCGCGACGGTGATGCCGGAGAAGAGGACGGTACGACCCGCGGTCCGCATCGTGGCGGCGACGGCCTCACGCACCCCGTCGGGATCGTCGCCGCGCGCCGCGAGCTCGTCGCGGAAGCGGCTCACCACGAACAGCGCGTAGTCGATCGCGAGACCGAGACCGAGCAGCGTGATGATGTTGATCGCGAACACCGACACGTCCGTGACGGTCGTCATCAGCCGCACCACGGCGAGGGCACCGAACACGGCGACGACGCCGATGCCGACCGGCATGAGCGCGGCCACCACGGACCCGAACACCACGAGGCTCAGCAGCAGCACGAGCGGCATCGAGAGCATCTCGGCTCGCGCGATGTCCTCGGACACGTTGGTGTTGACGTCGTCGAACACCGCCCACTGGCCGGCGACGTCCACGTCGACCGTCCCGTCCTCGACGGCCTCGGTGTCGAGCGTCGGCCGCACCTCGTCGTACGCCTCCATCTGAGCGTCCTGCCCGTCGCCGGCGAGGGTGATCACGACGCTCGTGGCGTGGCGGTCCTCGGAGACGAGCGACTCGGTGCCGCGGGGCCCGTACGCCATCACGTGCTCGACCGCGTCGTCCGGCAGTGCGGCCACGACGTCGGCGATGGCGGCGCGGAACGCCGGGTCGTCGACCGTCATGTCCTTGCTCTCGTACACGGCGATCACGTCGGCGCCGTGGCGGCCGACGTTGTCCTCGATCAGCTGCGAGGCTCGGTACGACTCGCTGCCCGGGTCGTCGAACCCGCCGTCGCTCAGAGCGCCGAAGACGCCCGTCCCGTACGCTCCCGCGGCCAGGACGACCAGCAGCCCCAGCGAGAGCACCCAGCGCGCACGTCGTGCGACGAAGCGTCCCCAGCGTTCCATCGTTCTTCCCCCGGTAAGATCGTCGTGTTGTGAATTGTGTTCACGAGCGTTAACGTCGTTCACTGCTAACGCTGTTCACTATGATGAACAGTGATAACCGATGTCAAGGGGTCCGGGACAACCAAGTTCGGGCCTGTCAAGGTAGGGACCATGACGACGCAGGGTGAGAAGTCCACGTCACCGGCAGGCGAGAAGCCGACCCGGCGTGACCAGCAGCGCCAAGCGACGCTCGACGAGATCGTGCGCACCGCACGTGCATCGCTGACCGCGAGCCGTGAGATCTCGCTGCGTGCCGTCGCGCAGGACATGGGCATGACCGCACCGGCGCTCTACCGCTACGTCAGCAGCCTCGAAGACCTCACGCTCCGGGTCGCGGCACAGGTGTACGACGACCTGCTCGCCGAGCTCGAGGCGACCGCCGCGCCGTACGAAGGCGACCCCGCCGCCCAGCTCGTCGCCGGCGCTGCAGCCTTCCGGCAGTGGTCGCTGCGCCACCCTCAGGAGTTCGCGCTCACCTTCGCGAACCCGATCACCAGCATGGCGAAGACCGCCGACCTCCCGGCCGACCTCCTCGGCCAGGAACCGCACCCACCGCAGCCGCCGCCCGGGCTGATGGGAGCCGACTGCGCCGAGGCTGCGCACCGCTTCGGCGGCTTCTTCGGACAGCGCGTCCTCGAGGTGTGGGAGCGCGACGGCTTCCCGGACGCGGGTGCGGTGGCGCCTCCCCCCGGACCGGGTGGCCTCGGCAGCTCGCTGGAGGCCAAGACCGGCAGCGAGGTGCCTGCGGAAGGCTCGTGGGCGTTCGTCCGTTCCTGGTCCCGGTTGTACGGGACGACGGCGCTGGAGGTGTTCGGCCACATCGACGCGGAGGTGGTCGAGTCGGGAGCGCTGTTCCGCGACATGATGACCGAGTGCGGCGACATCCTCGGTCTGCAGTCGCGCCGCGAGGACCTGCAGCAGGTGGTCGCCGCCGTGCTCGACGCCTGACCTCGCCACCCGGCGCGGTCCTCCGCTTGCCGCACTGCCCCTTCGCGCCGCCCGTTTGAGGTGCCCGCACCGCAAACCATCGTCGCGCACCTCATATTTGAGGTGGGCGGCACGCATCCGGGGTGATAGCACCTCAAACGGGCTCGGCCAGGACTGGCTGCCGCGGTGAACCACCGGCGTGGCAGTCTTGGGGGCCGGCGTGGATACGAGGACAGGAGCGCTTCACGCATGGACGGGTCATCTCGGGAGGCGCGGTTCGCCGTCCTCAGCAGGCGCGTCCTCGTCTTGACGGCGTACGCCCTGGCGGCGGTGGCGGTGGTCGCGTTCGTCACCGACCGGAACACACTCGGCATTGCGATCGTCGTGCTCATCGGCGTGTTGGCTTTCGCACGCGCCATGTGGACGGTCGTCCGCGGGCTGCGAGAGATCAAGCGCACGAAGACGGAGCTGCCGACGGCACTGGTGGTCGCGACTCCCGACGAGCCGGCACTGGTCGACGTCGTGGTTCCTGCGCTGCTCGCGCTCAACAGCGACGACCTCCCCTACCGCATCGACGCCGCCCCGACGCCCGGCGGCGTCCACGTCGACGTGCGCTGGAAGTCCGAAGAGCTGCGCTGGCAGACGCTGTTCGTGAGGGGCCGCGTGGCGTATTCGTGGCGGATGGAGGTCAGGCTGGATCCCACGAGCGCGCGCTACGCGTTCACGGAGTGGTCGGCGACGGCCAAGACGCGCGCGGCGGCCGGCTCGGGCGGCATCGCCCTCGACGGCCGCTGGACCTGGAAGAAGGGGAAGACCGCCTACCAACGGTCGATGTCGTTCCGGGAAGGTGCGGACGGCCAGGTCACAGTCGCCGGCGATACCGGACCTCGTACGTCGTGGGTCGGCGTCACCTACATCCGGCCCGGGGAGGCGAAGGAGCCAGTGTTCAGCGTGCTGCGCAACCACGGGTGGCGGCCGAAGCACGACTGGTTCGGCGCCCGACTCTTCGAGAAGTAGCGCCGGTCAGCGCAGGATCAGCAGCCCGACCCTGCGCGCGGCGACGTGCAGCCCGAGCGCGCCCATGACCGCGAAGTAGGCGACGGGCACGAGCAGCTCGGGCCCGACGTCACCCGTCGTGAGCGAGCGTACGAGGTCGACCGCCTGGTAGAGCGGCGTCACGGTGACGATCGTCTGCATCCAGTCGGGGTAGGCCGACAGCGGGTAGAACGTCGCCGAGAACAGGAACATCGGCATGATCGCGACCTGGATGAACTCGAAGTCCTGCCACGACCGCATCCATGTCGTCAGCGCCAGACCGGCCGCCGCGAACCCGAAGGCGACCAGCAGCGCCGCCGGGAGCGCCAGCAGCGTCCACCACGACGAGGTCAGCCCGAGCGCCACCATGATCACCACGAACGCTGCGCCGTACGCCGCCCCCCGGGTCGTCGCCCACAGCACCTCCCCCACCGCTGCGTCCACCGGCCGCAACGGCGTGGCCAGCACGGCGTCGTACAGCTTCTCGTACTTGAGCCGGAAGAAGAACCCGTACGTCGCGTCGAAGAGCGCCCCGTTCATCGCCTGCGTCGCGAGCATCGCCGGGGCGAGGAACGCGGTGTAGCTGATCGTCTGCCCGTCGTCGAGCGTGATGTCGCCGACGAGCGCCGCGACCCCGACGCCGATCGACAGGAGGTAGAAGAGCGGCTCGAGGAAGCCCGATGCGAACGCCGCAGGCGCACGCTTGTAGACGCGGACGTGGCGTTCGAGCAGCGGGTACGAGGTGGGTCGGGCCGAGCGCACCGTGCTCCGGAGCACCGTCGAGGGCGCCATCAGATCCTCCCCAGCCTGCGCGCGAACTGACGTTGTGCGAGCACCCATCCGACGGCTGTCACGAGCAGCAGGTAGCCGACGTGGATCCACGCGGCCGACGTGGCCTCACCGGTGGTGGCCATCCGGCAGAGCTCGACGCCGTGCCACACCGGCAGGGCCTTCGCGACGGCCTCGACGGCGGCGGGCAGCTGATCCACCGGGAAGTAGGCGCCCGAGAACAGCGTCATCGGGATGATCCCCAGCCGGAACACCAGGCCGAGCGCCGTGTCCTCCTTGGCCCAGCCCGCGTACGCGATGATCGGCGTCGTGTGCGCGAGCCCGACGAGGAGCGCGGCCCCGACGAGCGCGACGCCTCCCAGCACGGTGCTGATCGTGCCGAACAGGGCGACGACCACCGAGAGCAGCACCACCGCGATCAGCACCCGCACGGCGACGTAGGTGGCGGCGCCGTTGACGAGGTCGCGCACCCGCAGCGACGTCGCCCGCATCGCGTAGTAGATCTTGGTCCAGGTGAACCCCGCGTAGACCGGGAAGGTGCTCTCGCCCGCAGCCGCCATCACCGCCGTGACCGCGACCATCCCGGGGGCGATGAACGCGAGGTACGAGAGGCCACCGAGCGCCGCGGCCCCGTCGCCGGTCGCGCCGGCGCCCCCCTCGTCGACGAACGTCCCGAGCCCGAGACCGAGGGACGCGAGGGTGAGCGCAGGGAGGACCGAGTACGAGAAGGCCGACCCGCGCCAGGTACGACGCAGGACGGTCGCGTAGTACGGGGCCTGGCGGGCAACCGCCTGCCAGGCCGACGGCGCACGCGTCGGCGTACGGACACCGGCGGACTGCGTGCCGGTGCCGCTCATACGTCCAACGACCGTCCGGTCAGCCGGAGGAAGACGTCCTCCAGGGAGGACCGGCGTACGAGCGTGCTCCGCGGCTCGAGCCCTCGTGCCATCGCTTCCTCGACGACCTTCTCGCCATCGGCGACGTAGAGGAGGACCCGGTCGGGGAGCACCTCGACCCGCTCCGCGAGGTCCTCGACGCGTTCGGCCGCTGCTTCGTTCTCGCCCACACCCATCCGCAGCTCGACGACCTCCCGGGTCGAGTAGCGCGCGATCAACGACAGCGGTGACCCCTCGGCCGCGATCAGGCCGCCGTCCATCACGACGAGCCGGTCGCACAGCTGCTCGGCCTCGTCCATGTAGTGCGTCGTGAGGACGACCGTGACACCGGTCTGCTTCAGGCGGTGGAGCTGGTCCCACACGACGTGCCGCGCCTGCGGGTCGAGGCCCGTGGTGGGCTCGTCGAGGAGCAGGACCTCAGGCTCGTTGACGAGCGAGCGGGCGATCGTCAGGCGCCGCTTCATGCCGCCCGACAGGTCCTCGACCATGCCGCCGGCCTTCTCGGTGAGTCGGACGAACTCGAGCAGCTCGTCGGCCTTGCGCGC